>JBAVKA010000520.1:0-9505 GCA_049688075.1 Gammaproteobacteria bacterium | reverse complement strand
CCCTGCAGGACCACCGACAGCGCCGGGTTGAACGCGTTGCTGACGCCCGGCGTTCCCGGCGCCGCGACCGGCGGATTCTCCGCGGCGGCAACCGGCGGAGTGGTTCTGGTTTCGGACAGCTCGCTCTGGTTCTGCCGCGCCATGGCTTCGGCCTGTTCCAGCCGGGTTTCGAGTTCTTTCAGCCGCGCCTCATACTGCTTCTGCAGGGTTTCCATTTGCCGGCGAATATCCGCCAGCTCGTCCCCTGTCGCTGCGTGGACGCAGACGGGCAACGACAACGCCAATACCGTGATACAAACTTTCAAGCCTGAATTCATGAGACACCTCCATGCACTGCACGCATGCCATACGCCACGGCATGCGCTGCGGAATTAACCAGCGGGTGAAATTACGCGTGCAGGGGGGAAACGGGCGGGGATCGTGCAACCAGCTGCACCGGAGTGCGTGAAACAGCGAGGCTCGCCGGCAGGGCGCCGGGGATTTCGACGCTAGCCTGAACAGTCGGGGGTACGAAACCGGCGCCAAGTGCGTGATCGAGACTCTGGGACGCCAGACAGATCGTGCATTCCTTGCCGTTGGCATGGTGCTCGATATCCATCTGGTGCAGCACCAGACCGAACTGGCAGATGACCAGCGCTACGACGAACAGCAGCCTGCAGAGCCTGTCAGGCGTATATCTGTATGCTGTGAGTCGGTTGATCACGACCGGTGAGGATACCCGCAGTCCTGCGGCAACGGCAACTGTTTTCCAGCACATCCGGCGGGTCACGGCACACACCGCGTGTCTGACCTTGCCTGCATCGATGTGGATACCGCCTATGAGCGTGCCCTTCGGGACCGGTCGTGCTCAACCAGCGACGGGAAACGCGGGTATTGCTGTGGCCTGCTTATTCATCCCCGAGCATTCGCCGACGCCGATGGTATTCCTCTTCCATGACCGCCAGGTGTCCGACGACATTTTCCAGCGTCTCCTGCTTGGACGCATCCTGGGCTTCTTCCAGCCACTGCTCCATTTCCTCCCGCAGCAGAGTCAGGATATCGAGCGCGCCGATAAGTTCGTGCAGCTCATCGCGTTTTTCTGGCGGGTTGTCTTCGCTCATGGAATGAGTCTCCTGTGGATGCGTTTCCCGGCTCCCGCTATCGGGATCCGTTATTCGGCTTCATGATATTCCGGTTCGGGTGTGCCCGCACGGGATCGTCATGCCGTCAAAGGTAACGGAGGTAGACATAGACCGTCGAGATCAGCAGCGACAGCAGCATCAGCGGGAAGGCCATGAGCAGGAAGGGCATGAAGCGGATCGGGTGACCGGTACGCTCGGCGAAACTCACGATAATCAGGTTCGAACTCGACCCGACGAGGGTTCCATTGCCGCCGAGACAGGCTCCCAGGGAAAGCGACCACCAGATGGGAACCAGCGCCTGCGGACCGCCCAGCGAGGCCGACATATTCTTGATCAGCGGGATCATCGTGGCGACATAGGGAATATTGTCCACGAACGCCGAGGCAACCGCCGAGGCCCAGAGGAGGGAAATGGCCGTCACCGTGGTATCCCCGCCGGTCAGTTCCAGCAAGTCATGCGCCACGTCCTCCATCAGCCCCGTGGTCCCCAGTCCATAGACGAGGATGAACAGACCGATGAAAAAGAAGATCGTCTGCCATTCAATCTCGGCGAAGGTCTGCTCGACCACCTTGTTTTGCTCTCCGGGACGGCGCGGCAAATTGTCCAGCAACAGCAGCAGGGAGGCGCCGAACATGGCGACCGTGGCCACCTCCACGTGCAGGACATCCGCAAGCGCAAACCCCGTAATCACCACGGCGAGCACCGACAGCGACTGCCAGAGGAGTCGCTTGTCGGTGAGGGCATCGCTTTCCCGGTAATCGAGAACACGCTGGCGGCGTTCGGGGGTGGATGTCAGGGTGCGGCCCCAGATCAGGTAGATGGGCAGCAGGGTGGCCATAAAGATCACCACTACCAGCGGCCCCAGATTCACCAGGAAGTCATTGAAGGTCAGATTCGCGGCGGAACCGATCATGATATTCGGGGGATCACCAATCAGCGTGGCGGTGCCGCCGATGTTGGCCGCGAACAATTGCGCGAAGAGATACGGGTAAGGATTCACCTTGAGGGCGTCGGTGATCAGCAGCGTCACCGGTGCGATCATCAGCACCGTCGTTACGTTCGGCAACAGGGCCGAGAGCACCGCGGTCACCACCGCGAGCATGACCAGGATGCCCCACGGCTTGGCACCAACCTTTTTCGCCGACCAGATTGCAAGGTACTGGAAGATGCCGGATTTCTTGGTGATCGTGACGATGATCATCATGCCCGTCAGCAGGCCGATGGTGTTGAAGTCGATCCCGTGCAGGGCGGCTTCCTGATTCAACAGACCGGCGGCAATCATCAGGCCGGCGGCCATCAGCGACACAATCGCCCGGTTCAGGCGGTCCGTCATGATGACGACATAGGTCATCACGAAGAGCACGCCGGCAAACCACGCAGGGTCCATGCCCAGAAACAGCCGGGCGGTTTCTGTTCCTTCAGTTACCAATTAAACCTCGGTGGCGAGTATCTTGCTGGTGACATCCCAATAGGAGATCATGCCCACCAGGCGCCCGCTGGCCTTCTCGACTACCGGCACGCTGGTGCGGGTCTTGTAGAGTACCAGCAGCGTTTCCAGTAACGGCGTATCGGGTTCAACCACGGTGACCGTTTCATTGATGCACTGGCTGATCGGACTGTCCTCCACCTCGAGCAGCCGCCGGTGCAGGTCCTGCAAGGTCTCCCGGATGAAGGGGATCGTGGTCAGGCCCTCTTTCATGACAACCGCCGGCGGCAACATGAGTCGCATCAGACAGTGCACCCCGAATATGCCGAGGTAGCAACCATGGTCGTCGACGACCGGCAGGTTGCGGTAGCGGTGATGCATGATGTGATGCGTAGCGGTGCGAACGGTGTCTGAAGGATGCAGCACCGTTGGCTTTGGATCCATGATGGTACTGGCGGTCATGGGTGGAGAATCACTGTCACGGGGATGATTAATCCAGCCTGGCTCAAAGGGTCGCTGCAACCCCGGTACGGACTGACAACATGCCGGGCGGTTCGGGTAAAGCTACGATAGCACAGTGCCGGCGGATAGAAAAAGCATTCCGGCAATTCCTGATGGCCGCGCGAGTCTGCACCAATATGGAACGCACTGCGCGAGAATGCCAGAGGAAGGGACTGGCGTCGCGATCCCCTGACACCGTTCCCCGCCTTCTGTCAGACTCAGTCGGTTCCCTTCACTCGCGCAGCTCGGCCTCCACCAGTCCGACGCCCAGTTCGCCGGCTCCGGCCCGCTCACCCGTGATCAACACCGGCAAGCGGGTGTCGGCATCGATATAGATCGTGATGGCGCCGCGCAGTTCGAGCAATTCGAATGCGGACGGATCAGCATCCGGAGTGATTGGCTCTACCCGGAGCGAAAGTTTCAGGGTCTTCCGGTTGCCGCTGGATTTATGCATCGTAGCGCCGGTTTTCACGACATAATCTACAGGGCGCGACACTTCGCCCCGTGATTCGAGCCATACCCGGTAGAGCGCATCATCGACAAATGCGCAGAGAGAAATACCGCCGTTGACGGGATCACGGGAGGATGCGCGGTAGAGCAGCAGTTCCGGGGTGGTTACCCGGTCGCAGCCGGCGGCTACCAGGTCATACGGATAAAAGTTCTGCTTGATTTTCTTCCAGTTTTCGGGCGACTGCCTGCCCTCATTCCGGCCATTCGGCTCCAGCCTGATTCTGAAGGCGCCGTCACCGGCGAATCGATAGATCTTGCGGGAACCGCCCGGTCCGGGTTTCAGCCGGTCGCGCTGCAGGACGGCGAGACTTCCTGGCGCGAACCACACACGACCTTCCGTATTGTAGCTATCAAGCATCGTTTCCGCATGGGCGTGGATGTCAAGCCGCATGACGACGTCCGGTGCGATCTGGAATGGCTCGTTCTGAATTGAACTATACGGCGGGGCCTGCATTTCCTCGCGCGAGGAGCGATCGAGTTCGAGCGTCGTCGAGAGACTGACTCCGAAGCGGCTTGCCGCATAGCGCAGCCTGGTCCAGTTCACTCCCGGAGGCCCGACGTCCGTGACTGCGGCTACCGGCAAGGGCTCGCCGCCCGCCTGACAAAACAACGGCAGGCACAACAGGAAGGCGCATAGCGGGAATCGTGAAAATTCGGGTGCCATCAGATAAATAAGTGCGCAACGGTAAAGTGAACAGTATAAGCCAGATGCCATGGAAAAAACCGCTCCGCTGACGCACCCCTGTCTTCTCCGGAAGACGCGCCAATACACCCTGGTCCAGCATGAGCTTCAGTCCTGCCGACGGGATCCGGAGCATATCCCCTGTTCCGGCTTTACCTGATTTTTGAGCAGCTTCGCCCGGAGAATTTCCGGTCCGTCGAATGGTGCCTGCTCCTCCCCCGCCCGGACAGCGTGGAGGGAAGCAACCAGAGAGGCCACAGGATCAATACCTATATAGGAATGTAACGCAATGCCGCTATTACCAGAGTCGTTCAATCGCATCAGGGGACAGGGACGGGCGTGAACGATTTCAGGCGTCTGTCGGGATTCATACACAATAGACGACTGATACGGAACTCTGACCTTGCGTCAGTGCTCGTTGACTGAGAACACGTGATGGGGATCCTGCAATGCCGGTAACAAAAATCAGTACCGTGGAACTCGAGGTTGGCATGTTCGTCTCCAGCCTGGACCGCCCCTGGAGCGAAACCCCGTTTCTCTTCCAGGGCTTTCCGGTGCGGGAAGAGGCCGAAATCGAGGAACTGAAAAACCTGTGCCGTTATGTCTACATCATGGTGCCTGACGAGGAGATCGAACTCAGCCGCCTGTCCTCCCGGCGCAAACCCGAAGAGGTTTATTCGGACCTTATCGGTCGCAAACGCTACGAAATCACGAAATCGGCGAGGGAGGAACTGCGCGTGGTGCGCAGCTCCCACGAGCAAATCTCTCATCTGATGCTGGAGATCGAGGATACCCTGAGGGAAGACAAGGAACTTGATGTGCAGACCATCACGAATTCCATCGAGTTCATGGTCGACAGCATCGAACGCAATCCGGATGCCTATATATGGCTTACACGGATTAAAAAGTTCGACTCGCACATTTACAAGGATTCCCTCAGTGCCTCGGTGTGGGCGACGACCCTGGGGCGGGAACTGGGACTTGAACGGGACAAGCTGAACGCCCTGGCCATGGGTGCCTTGTTCATGGATATCGGCAAGACGTCCCTGCCGGCCGCGCTGCTGAACAAGACAGACCGTCTGACCGACGACGAGTGGGCGCTGATGAAGTCCCACGTGGAACACGGTGTGCGCATACTGTCTGAAAATAACGAAACGCCGGCCGACGTCCTCGACATCGTCCGGACCCATCACGAACGGCTGGACGGAAGCGGCTATCCCTCGGCCCTGAGAGGGAACGAAATACCCTTCGTGGGACAAATTGCCGGCATTATCGATTTCTACGTGTCGGTGACTTCGCCGCGGCCCTACGCCAGAGCGGTTTCACCCTCGAATGCCACCTATATGCTGTATCAACAGCAGGGTCGCTACTTCTCCGACCTGCTCGTCAGGAGTCTCATTCAAGCCCTGAGCACCTACCCCACAGGATCGCTCATCGAATTGAGCAGCGGCGAGGTCGGCGTGGTGGTCTCCCAGAACCCGGGTTTGCGTCTGAAACCCAACGTGGTGCTGTTACTCGATCCCGACAAGTCCCCGTACGGATCCTATCCGCTCATCAGCCTGGTCGATTACACCCAGGAACACGCAGGCAACCCGGTCAACATCAAGAAGGCGCTTGCCGACGGCGAATACGGTATCCGCATCGAGGAACTGGCATTCTGATCACGCGCATGGCGTGATTCCACCACACTCTCCGCCCTGCTCACGCCAGCCAGTCGCCGATGACGGCATCCCGCTGATATTCACGACAGCAGCGGGTACCGGGCAGGTCAGCAGTGGCGCGACCCTGTTCACCTCACAATCTCACGAAATACGGCAGTGCAACCAGAATAATCCCGGCAAGCAGCAGGAGGTAAGGATTCGGTATGACATAGGGCACCACAAAAAGCGCGATACCGACCACCAGCGGAACTACCGCCTGCTGCTTCCGCCCGTAAATAAAATACCCGAGTCCGATGGACCCGAATACCACGCCCCAGAGCAGCATCGAAGTATCATTCATTGGTTCCCTGCCTCCTGACCCTGTCTAGAGCCAGCCATAGTGCTTCAGGCGGCGATACAGCCAGAAGCAGACCAGCACGACCGAGGCCATAACGACCGGATAGCCATAGCGCGAATTGAGTTCGGGCATGTCTCTGAAGTTCATGCCATAAAGACTGAATACGACGGTGGGTACGGCCATGATGGCGCCCCAGCCGGCCAGGCGCCTCACGGCCTCGTTCTGCTCAACAGAAACCAGGGCAAGATTGACCTGCATCGCGGCGGTCAGCATTTCACGGGTCTCGTCGATGGTTGTGAGCAAGCGGATCACGTGGTCATGTATGTCGCGGAAATAGACGCGGGTATCTCTGGGAATCAGGTCAGTGTGAAAGCGGATCATACCGTCGGTGATGTCCACAACCGGCGCCGCCGCGCTGCGCAATACCAGCAGCTCCCGCTTCAGGTCGTAAAGCCGCTCGATCGTCTCCCGGCTGTACTGGCCGGTGAACAGATCCATCTCGAACTGCTCGAATCTGTTTTCCAGAGTATCAGAAATCGGTCCGAAGCTGTCGACCACGAAGTCCATCACGGCGTGGGCGGCCATCGCCGGTCCTCTGGCGAGTCGCGCCGGCGCGGTTTCCAGTCGCTCACGGACCTTGCTGTAGGCGACCGATGGCCCGTGCCGGACCGTCATGAAAAAACGCGGCGCGACGAACATGTGGGTTTCGCCGAGCACCACCTGCTGATCCCTCAGCATGGCGGTTTTGAGGACGATGAACAGCGTATTGCCGTACTGCTCCAGCTTGGGTCGCTGATGGGCGCGGCGCGCGTCCTCGATTGCGAGTTCATGCAGGTCGAATTCGCGCTGCGCCAGCTTCAGCAGGTATTCATTGGGCTCGTGCAGCGCAAGCCAGATGAAGGTGTCCTGGCGTTCAAGCGTATTGCTGATTTCCTCGATGCCGATCTCTCCTTCCCGCCTGCCTTCAAGGTAGGCGATGCAGTATCTGATCATGCTCGGGTCGTAATCGTTACCGGTCAAGGTCGTCTCCTCTGGCTGGGCCGTGGAATTATAGTTCAGCAGGCAGACCCTGCGCTGTCTGGTAGGCGGCAATCGCATCGAGAAAATCCGTGCCGTATTTTTCCAGCTTGTGCTGCCCTACCCCGGTGACACCCAGCAGCGTGCTTTCATCGACAGGACTGATACGGGCCATCTGAATCAGGGTGACATCGCCGAAAATGACGTACGGCGGCACGCCCTGCTCGTCCGCGAGCCGCTTGCGCAGGACGCGCAGCTCCTCGAACAGCGCCTCGTCGTAGGGCTCCTGCCCGGCTGCGGCACGGAGTGCTTTTTTCTTTTTCGCCTGTTCCCGCACGCGCGGGCGGGCAAGCTGCAGCGACTCCTCGCCGCGCAGCAGCGGGCGCGCCGCATCGGTCAGTTTCAGCACCGAGTAACTGGCGATGTCCTGCACCAGGTAACCGCGGTGGATGAGCTGGCGCAGGATGGAGGTCCACTCCTGTTCGCTGCGGTCGTGGCCGATGCCCCAGGTCGAGAGCTGCTGGTGATGCAGCGTACGGATGCGTTCGGTGTCCGCGCCACGCAGCACGTCGATCACATGCGCGACGCCGAAACGCTGTCCAACCCGGTAGACGCATGACAGCGCCATGCGCGCGGCCTCGGTGGCATCGAACCGCTCCGGCGGGTCGAGACAGACGTCGCAGTTGCCGCAGTCCTGTTCGCGTCGTTCGCCGAAGTAGTTGAGCAGCACGCGCCGCCGGCAGGTCACGCTCTCGGCGAGGCCCACCATGGCGTTCAGCTTGTGAGACTCGATACGCCGTTGCTCCGGATTCTCGCTGTTCTCGATCAGCCAGCGTGCGGTGACGATATCCTGCGCGCCATAGAGCAGCAGGGCATCGGCGGGCAGACCGTCGCGGCCGGCGCGGCCGGTCTCCTGGTAGTAGCCCTCGATATGCCTGGGCAGGTCGTAATGCACCACGAAGCGCACGTCGGGCTTGTCGATGCCCATACCGAAGGCCACGGTGGCCACCACCACCTGCAGTTCATCGCGCAGGAAGCCCTCCTGCACCTCGCCGCGCCGGGCGGCCGGTAGTCCCGCGTGGTAAGCCGCCGCGGCCATACCCTTTTCCCGCAGCTTGCCCGCGATCTCCTCCACCCGCTTGCGGCTCAGCGCGTAGACGATGCCCGCCTGACCCTGCCGGGAGTGCAGAAAGCGCATTAGCTGCTCGAACGGCTTGTGTTTTTCAAGCACCGTGTAGTGAATGTTGGGGCGGTCGAAGCCGCTGATGTGCTGTCCGGCCTGCGCCAGCCCGAGTACGCGCACGATGTCTGCGCGGGTCTGCGCATCGGCGGTCGCAGTCAGGGCGATGATCGGTATCCGCGGAAAGTGGCTGCGCAGCACGCCGAGCTGTGCGTACTCGGGGCGGAAATCATGCCCCCACTGCGACACGCAGTGCGCCTCGTCGATGGCGATGAGCGCGATGTCGATGCCGGCCAGCCGTTCCAGGAAGTCGCTGCCAACGAGCCGCTCGGGACTGAGATAGAGCAGGTCGAGATCATGGGCGTGCAGACGCGCCAGCACGCGACGGGCCGCAGCGGAATCCAGCGAGGAATTGTAGAATTCCGCGGCCACGCCATTGGCCTGCAGGGCGTCCACCTGGTCCTTCATCAGCGCGATCAGCGGCGAGACCACGATGCCCACCCCGGTGCGGTGCAGCGCGGGGATCTGGTAGCAAAGCGACTTGCCGCCGCCGGTGGGCATCAGCACAAAGGCATCCCGACCGGCGATCAGATCCTCGATGATCCCCTGCTGGTTCTGGCGGAAGGCGGTGTAGCCGAAGACGCGGCCCAGCGTGGCGTGAATGTCATCCATGATTACCCCGGGTGTGTCCATGGGTGGATTGTACGGCCCCGCGCCGGAGCGGTCAGCCGGAAAACCGGAAAGGTGATGGATCCGGCAATGCCGTGACGGCGGTGCGCCTTTCCTCATTACAAGGGCGGATTCACACCCGCCGCAGCCAGGTAATCGCGCAGATGACGGATGTCCTGCTTGCTGCAAACGCCGCTGTGATGAGGCCGGTGCAGGGTGCCGATGATGCCGTTCAACTCAATCTTCATGCGCGCGCCGTGGCCGGGTTCGATGGCGGCGCCGAGGTGGTGCAGGAGGGACTCGACATCGCGCCAGTGGATGTTGGCGCCCAGGGGCTCCTCGAGGATGGCCTGGAGCAGGCGTTCGTGATTGTGACTCATCGTGGTACGGTCCCGGGAAAT
>JBAVKA010000519.1:0-2071 GCA_049688075.1 Gammaproteobacteria bacterium | reverse complement strand
CTTCGCAGCCGGGGTCACCCCCAAACCACGCAACACTCGGTTCCGGCTGGTGGCCAACCTTTACCGGGTCAGGACTCTCACCTGCTGGGTCGCTAAAACTGATGTTCCCTGACCAAATTTTGTAATTTATAATATTTACAAAGACATAGCTCATTTTTCGCCATATCTGTGGTCACTAATACTATTCATATTAATATTGATAAATTAAGTTTTTCATGCTATATTGGTAGTCACTAAAAAATGCCGGGCGCCCTTTATAGCATGTACATCGATATCTCCACCCTCACGAAACATGGCCGAACTTACAAACGTGTTCTTTTGCGCGAATCCTATCGCGATAACGGCAAAGTTAAAAAACGTACCATCGCCAATCTCAGCGCCTGCTCGGATCAGGAAATTGAGGCGATCAAATTGGCCCTGGGACATAAGGGCAACCTGGCCGATCTCGGTGCGGTTGAAGACAATCTCACGCTACGCCAAGGTGACTGCGTGGGCGCCGTGTGGTTGGTATACCAGATCGCCTGCCGGCTCGGTATCGCCTCTGCTCTGGGTGGCTCGCGCGAAGGCAAGCTCGCCTTGTGGCAAATCATCGCGCGAGTAATCGATCAAGGCTCGCGGTTGTCTGCGGTGCGCTTTGGCGCCAACCACGCGGTGTGTGATGTATTGGATTGTGAGGCCTTTCATGAGGAACACTTGTATGCCAACCTGGATTGGCTGGATGAAAATCAACAAGACATTGAAGATAAGCTGCTCCACACGCTTCATGGTCAGGAAAAAGTCGATCTGTTTTTGTATGATGTGACGAGCAGTTATTTGGAAGGCAAGCACAATAAATTGGCTGCCTTTGGTTACAATCGCGACCGAAAACGGGGCAAGCAACAGGTCGTCATTGGATTGTTATGTGATCCCGAGGGCACGCCGCTTTCGATCGAGGTTTTTTCAGGCAACACCACCGATACTAAGACGTTCGCCCAGCAAGTAACCAAAGCCGCCGAGCGCTTCGGGGCGCAGGCCGTTACTTTTGTCGGTGATCGCGGGATGATTAAAGGTCCGCAGATCGAGCAACTCCAGAAGTACGAGGACCACGAGTTCCATTATATTACCGCCATTACCAAGCCACAGATCGAAAAACTCCTCAAAGAAGATAGGCTTCAGCTGAGTCTGTTCGATCAACCATTAGGGGAAATTCAACTGGAAGAAGGTTTGCGTTATGTGTTGCGCAGAAATCCTGTTCGAGCCGAGGAAATCCAACAATCCAGACAAGAGAAATACCACAGCTTACTCAAGTTGGTCGTGGAGCAAAACCGCTATTTGTCGAAGCATCGAAGAGCAAAGCCCGCGACGGCCAGGCGAAAGATCGACAGCAAAAGTAAGAAGCTAAAGATCGATGAATGGGTTTGCGTGTCGTGCGAGGGACGAACCCTGTCCTTATCGAAGGATGCTGAACAACTCCAAGAAGTAGAAAAGCTCGATGGTTGCTATGTATTGAAAACCGATCTCGCTTGCGAGAAAGCCTCCAAAGAGATGGTCCATGATCGGTATAAGGACTTGGCCCTGGTTGAGTGGGCTTTTCGAACCAGCAAGACCGTGCAGCTGGAGATGCGCCCGGTGAACGTTAGGCTGGAAAGTCGTACGCGAGGACATGCCTTTGTCGTGATGATGGCCTATCGCATCGTCAAAGAGCTGGCGAGCCTGTGGGACACCTTCGATGTGACCGTACAAGAAGCGCTTGCTGAGCTCGATTCCTTATGTTCGACTGAAGTCTGCATCGCACAGGGCGGTTGCTTTCATCGCATCCCTGAACCGCGTGAGCTGAGTCGTCAACTGTTGGAGGCAGCAGATGTCACACTACCCCTCGTCCTGCCAAGTAAAGGTATTCGTGTAGCCACTAAGAAAAAACTCCCATTACAACGAAAAGCTGCTTGAATTCATTGGGTTATAGGCATCGTTGCGCCCGCAAAAAAAGGAAACATCCGTTAAAATCCACATTAAACAGGTCCTGCCAACGTGCCCTAAGATAGCTGAACATCGCCTCTTTATGCGCCAGCACCTTGTCCAGACAGCGATACAG
>JBAVKA010000518.1:0-8879 GCA_049688075.1 Gammaproteobacteria bacterium | reverse complement strand
CCCCTACACGGCTTCCGGTGGAAGTGCCGCGCAACGGCAGCCGCCCGCAGCAGGGTGGCCTCGCGGGGCGCGACAGGGTACAGGACGACGCAATACCTGCCGCAGCTCCGATGATGGGGCCCGTACCCACTACATCACTGGCCTGCTCTGCCTCCCATACTATCCGCTCAACTTGCTTTCGACTGATGCGTCTTACTGTCGATAGATAGATCCACAGGTCAGCAAACGGTTTCAGATTACGGTCAACGAAAACACTGTTGCCATTTTCACGTGGCATCTTCTGAAGTGGAAACGCGATCAGATTCCCAAAGCCATCCCTGGGCAGGGTGTCCTGGCTTGGAAAAAAACGGTCATAGGAATCCAGCCCGACCTCGGGCCGGCGTTCCATTGTACATGTCAGTATTGATGCACCCAGCTTGCGCGCCAACACGGCAGGTACGGAGGACTCGAAGAATATCCAGACATGACCACCATTTCCCGAGCGCGATCGCTCCAGACAGGCAGGAACATCCAGAGCCTCACAGCCGTCGAGAAAAGCGTTCACATCCAGCTGCCAGTTCGACTTGTCGAACTCCGCCACCAGAAACCAGCAAGTCTCATCTTCCAGTATCGGATAAACACCGATAGTGTGTTTTCCCGACAGGTGGTCATGAATGACATCGCCAGTAACCGGCAGAAATTGCCTGTTCTGGCATCGGGCACACTTCACACGTGGTTTGCCGCAGAGCACTCTGTCACACTCATTGGCGCACGCGGGAGAATAGCCTGATTTTCCCTTGCGGTTTTCCCATCGCAACGGATAGACATCTTCACGCCCACGGAACAGCTATTGAAACAGTTCGACCTTTTCTCTGGCAGGAGACGCTTGATCCAGGAAAGCGCTGGAATCTGAGGGTGCATACTGAGCAAGTGCATCTGATGGAAGACTGAGCATTTCTCTCAGTTGCGTATTTTCCTCCCGCAACCTTGCACACTCGGCTTCAAGCTGCTCGAGTTTGTTCTCCAACTCCTCTTGCGCGGTCACGCCCGTCGACTACCCTGTCATTTGCCACATCGCACGGACCGGCAATGCCATGTAGTTCTCTCCAAATGCTACAGGCTTCTCCCCCGTGTACAGTACGATTCCCCTCACGAACTGCCTGCCAGTATCCTCCGACAGCGCATCGAATCCGGAGAAGTCTTTTCGCACCACCGTTGCGGAGGTTTTCACTTCCAGGCCTACCAGGTGACCTGCTGCGTCTTCAAGCAGGATATCCACTTCCCTGCCTGTAGTCGTCCGATAATGATGCAAGTTCACCCGAGTGTCCGACCATCCAATCTGTTTGCGCAGTTCATTGACAACGAAATTTTCAAACAAATGGCCAAAAAACACGGGGTCTCGATCGAGGCTCTGGCGAGTAACGCCTGCCAGGTGGGCTGTTAGTCCGGAATCGATCAGATGAATCTTGGGTGACTTGATCAACCGCTTCCCGAGATTAGACGACCAGGCTGGCAGTGGCTGAAACAGGAAAGTGGCCTGCAAGAGACTTAGGTAACGCTTGAGCGTACTGCCGGGTATGCCTGAACTACGTGATAGTTCCGACATATTCAACAAGCTACCGACACGGGCAGCCAGCAGGGATAACAGGCGTGGCATGTCCGTCAGTCCCTCGATGTTCGCCAGATCGCGCACATCGCGTTGCAGTAACGCCGTAATATATGCAGCAAACCAGGCATCACGACGTTTCCCTGCAGGGCGCTGTATTACCTCTGGATACGCGCCCGCGAGAACGGCACCTTTCAGGTCAATTGCATCACCTGGTTGCAATGCTGGCAAGCATTCAGCAAAAACCCCATCAAGAAACCTTTCCCGCTGTCCGTGCAATTCTCCCTGAGAGAGTGGCAAAAGGGTAATCAATTCCATACGACCAGCAAGAGACTCGGAAATCTGCGGAAGCAGCAGCACATTGGCTGATCCGGTCAGCAAATAACGACCAGGACGACGATCCCGATCTACCGACATCTTGATTGCGGGAAATAAGCCGGGAGCTTTCTGCACCTCATCAATGACCGCACGACCACCGAGCCCGGCAAGAAAGCCCTGGGCATCAGAACTGGCCGCAGCTAACTGCGTTGCATCATCCAGGGTGATGTAAGGAATAGAACGTGCCTGTGCAATTTCCCGGGCCAGCGTACTCTTACCTGTCTGACGGGCGCCGTTTAACAACACCACTGGTGTATCAGCTATTGCGGATTGCAGTTCTAACTCGATATTTCGCTTGTACATGGTGGATATTTAACCACTGAATGGTTATTTATACACCATGTAGCCTATCTCATCCCTGAGTTCTGTTGCAATAACAATGCAGCTACCAACCCACTACGCACACAGAACAATTGTCACGATATAGTCACGCATGACGTGAAGCGCGCTTCAGACATCATACCTGATGACCTGCAAGACATTGATTATATTTATTAAATAGAGCGCCGGTATACTGAGAGGCCAAACCGGTAAGGGGACTTTCTACCGGGCACGGGGACTTTAATCCCTGCCTGGTCTGCGCAAAAGAAAATATATAACTTGTTGTTTTAAATAAACTATTTATGGTGGCCAGGGACAGAACCGAACCGCCGACACGAGGATTTTCAGGGCCAGTAAAATCAATAACTTACTGATTATGCTGAAACAGGGGTTCTTCGATACAGTCGGGGATTATTGTGTTGATTCAGCGTGTTAACTCAGACTGGTGCAGGTAGTGAAAACTGGGCGGTGTACCGGGAGTGTACCGGTAATTCGCGATAAGAATTGTTTATGGCTTTCCAGAAAGGCGATCACGCAGGTTAACTTTCTACTGCTTACATCGCCTTCAGCACCTCGATGGAGAACACGTATTTGAGTGAACCCATAGGCATACGATCGAGCCGGCGGATGTTATACGTCACTTAGCTTTCAGGGAAATTTTTTCAGGATTCACGATGGTCTCTAAACCTAAATCGACGTCAAGATCCGGCCAATAGAAATGGCCTGGACTCGGCTCTTCTACATTCAACACTTTTCCAACCGGCGTATCCTTGCGACGAATAACGACCAAGCTCAGCGGCGCGGACGGAACGCCAAGATGAGCAGCCAACAGTTATCCGCGTCCGATGCAGCGTCTGTATAAGCCGGCCCTGTGTTGTAGTCGGCCTCATCTGTCATCGCTGGCAGGTATGTCCATGTCTTGCCCAAAAGCGATGTCGTATCCGTCAAGGTCTTGAATCCCGAATTCTCTACATCCATATGACTGATCACACAGCTCATAGTCAATGGTCGCACCACGCCTCTTCAGCTCTTCATATAGAGCGCCCGCGTCATTCACCCAGAAATAGACGTTCCACATATTCTTCACGATCTTATAGTGAGGAACGATTACCTTCGGATCTTCGACCTGGCTAAGCATCAAATGGTGTTTATCGCGCCAAAGAATACAGAAACAGGGAGGCTCGCCCCAAAAGCGCTCGTATGAGAATCCCACCCTATCTCGGTAGTAGTCAGCAGAAGCAACGACATCATTCACGAGCAGAATAGGCGCGCTTCCGATTATCTTTGGTTCCGTCATAGATGTACTTCCTAGGCCTAACGCCGCTAAACCGTGCCGTCAGGCATCAGCTTGAGCGGTTGGTTAGAGCAATCAAATAGTCGAAGTGTTGACCACTTGTATAAAACGGCCGCTTGCCCACGATAAGTGCCATTTTCATCTATCATGTTCCAGACAATGGAATCTTCAACAAGAAACCGTTTTCCCGAAGAAGATACACGCACACCTTTATAGTCTTCTATGAAACCATATTTCCGTACACGTGCGAGCAATATTTCTCTTTCTTCTCTTATATGTGGTTCCGCTGACAACCTCGATGGCAATTTTATAAAATCATCCCATTTCATTTCGAAGAGTTCCAAGGCTACTTTATTGCCGTAATTAAAGACCGGGTCAGCTTCGGTATTGTGTGAGACGACACAAAATGGCGCCTCGAAAAGAGCCCGATAGCGATCTTTATCAGATAGTCCGGAATCGACCAAACTCCTCCCTGTCATGCGTAATAGACTCGACAAGATGAGTTTCGCCTGTTCGCCAAGATAATTATTGTCTGTGTAAGGCTCCCTAATTATTTTGGATATACGCATATTTGTCTCGGAGCCGTAACGTTTCGCCTCAAGCGCACGGCAGAGACGCGTCGCATTGGAGGCGGTTGTTATGCGGCGACTTCAACGTAAGCCGAGAAACTGGTCGGTTCGGGAACCGAAAGCCCTTCTTCTTTAAGACCATCAATATGGAAACTGATCGCTTCTTTCATATTTGCCTCGGTTTCCTCGAGCGTTGTACCGGTGGATATACAGCCTGGTAGATCAGGCGAATACGCGGAATATCCCGTATCTGACTTTTCTATAATAATAAGATACTTCATTTCTTTATCCTCGCTTGCTTGAGAATACTGTTCAATGTTCCTGGTGCTATGTCATCCCCCGGCTTGCCAGGAACTGTAACTAAGCCTATTTTAGCAGGGTGTTTGTATTGTCGGTGGCTACCCCGCTTTCTTATCTTGAACCAACCATCCGATTCGATCATCTTAATCACATCCCTGACTTTCATTGTTCAAAGATCCTTCCTCCATTGATCTAGACTTCTTGCTGCTAACGGCTGAAGACAGCCGCGCCTGCGAAGCAGGCGTCTGACTGGGCTGATGTGTTAGAGCTTCTTTCCACCATGCTAGCGACCAAATTGTCTTTCACAGGGTATGCCATCATTATCACCATCCATTTTTGTGTTTGGACAGTTATCAATGAAGTATTTCGCCTCTTCATATGAGCTCATCTGGCTACAATGCTGGCGACCATCACATTTGTAATTATTCTGATACTTAATGTCTGAAGTAGATTTGCTAGATTGCATAATGGCAGGTAAGGTTCCCCCATTTTTTGTGTAATAGCCCCACGCAACAAAAGCTACTAAAGCTAGCAACAATATCTTTTTCAAGATTCTTGCTCCTTATCTGGTGAAGCTCAACGGGTGAGCTGTGGGGCGCGAAACGCGTCAGCGCGGAGCGTCCCGCACGAGCGATTTGTTATAAGGCTTTCTGTTAGATTGCCCATTACTTCTCCGTTAGTATTTGTTGTTCTAGTTTGGTATGAGCGGACACGTGCTCCATTTTCTTTGGGGTAATAATAGAGCACGATATTTCTCTACCTGAGTCTTCTGACATGACATGAAAATGCTCATTAGCTTCAGGATTATCTAGAAGTTTTGATAATTCAGTTCGCAACTCCGTCGCCTCGGCGACAGTCAAATACACCTGAAGATTCCAAACTGAAGTTCGGTTTTCTACGTCTAGCATTCTCATGGTTCGTTCCTTATTGCCTTATAACGACTAAGGCCAGCCGCGCGGCAAAGCCGCGTCGGGCTGGGCCGCATTGTGTACGCCCAGCATGGGCATGAACTGATGGGGTGAAAGTCCCCTGTAGGAGAACCTAAATTGATTGATCATGAATCAATCATAACTACTAGCCGACGGCAAGGGCAAATCCGCGAGGAGATGTCTGAAGGAAGCCCGAGCGCAAAACTGCGAGCTGACGAACAGAAATCGCATAGAAGGCCTAGCCTCTGGGGTGAGTGGGCACAAGATCACAAAACCCCGGGTTCAGGAGGTAAGGTAAATGCGGCGGTTGTGCAGTGAAAGTTCATGTTCTTATCTGGGGAAATCTGTCTTACAAGCGGCCTGTATCAGGCAGCGCGGGTATCAGCAATGGTATCGGTGATAAGGCAGAAGTCAGCAGACGGCATAGTAGTTGGAGGTCATAGGAAGTGACTGAAGATGAAGGCCTGAACGTCAACCAAGGAGGAGTCTATCCTGTCTCTGGGACTGCGCAGCACGTGCCGAACGTGAAGTTGTCTCCAGGTGGCAGGGATCAGCAGCCAGCCTTGAACGATGATCTAATGAAACGCGTCCTGTCACCCGCGAACCTGCACATGGCCTGGAAGCACGTGCGCAGGAACAAAGGGGCACCCGGTGTCGATGGCATCACTATTGAGGACTATCCTCAATGGGCCAAACAGCACTGGGTCGCGACGCGCCGAGCACTGGAAGGTGGTTACTATATCCCGCAGCCCGTTCGACGGGTGGAGATCCCTAAACCGACGGGCGGTGTCCGTCTCTTGGGGGTACCTACCGTCAACGACCGCGTAATACAGCAAGCCATTGCCCAGGTGTTAAACCCTCTCATCGATCCCACCTTCTCTGAGGCCAGCCACGGCTTTCGACCGGGGCGCAATGCCCACGGTGCCGTTCGGCAAATCAAAGGCTTTATTGAAGAAGGTTATCGGGTGGCAGTTGACGTGGATTTGTCGAAGTTTTTCGACCGCGTTAACCACGATATTTTGATGAACCGACTCAGCCGGTTCATCCCCGATAAAGGGTTACTAAAACTAATCGGTCGCTATCTGCGAGCGGGGGTATTGATTAAGGGTAAACTCTGTCCAACACCGGAAGGTGTCCCGCAAGGGGGACCTTTATCGCCGTTGTTGGCGAACGTCGTGTTGGATGATCTGGATAAACGTCTGGAATCCTGCCAGCTTCGTTTTGCCCGCTACGCCGATGATTTCACGATCTGTGTGAAATCCAGCTCGGCAGGGTATCGCGTGATGGCGTGGGTGTCGCGCTTTCTGTCCACCAAACTAAAACTGGTTGTTAATGAAGCGAAGAGTCGTGTGGTGAAAACCAACGATCTCCACTTCTTGGGTTTTACGTTTCGGGGTAAGAAAATTCGCTGGTCAGCCCAAGCACTGGAAGACTTCAAGCACCGCATACGTCGCCTGACGAAGCGCTCTTGGGGGATTTCGATGCAGCGCCGACTCCGCGAACTGCGGCTTTATATTCAGGGGTGGATCAACTACTTTGGTCTTTCGGAATACTACCGGCCTTTACCCGGTCTGGATGAGTGGATACGCCGGCGGCTTCGCATGTGCTACTTGAAACAGTGGCGCAAGCCGCGCACGCGCATACGTAATCTCATCAAGCTCGGCACCAGGACTCGTACAGCTGTGAGTCTTGGGCTAAGTTCTAAAGGCCCGTATCGCCTGGCAAGAACTCTTGCTACACAATCCGGCATGACCAATAAGTGGCTGGAGAAACAGGGGCTCGTTTCGGTAAGAGAACGTTGGATCGCGTTTCACTATGCTTGACGAACCGCCCGGTGCGGACCCGCATGCCGGGTGGTGTGGGGACTGGGGGTTAGAGACCCCCGGTTACCCGATTAGGCCTCATTTTCTAAACCCCTAAATATTTCTATGCAGAGTTCTGCACATGATTTACATATATACGGTGCTTCTCCAGCCTGTATTACTGGGCCTACTACCGCCTCGTCCTGTTTGCAGAAGTCACAAAATTTATCTTCATTAGACGATGAAACACCACGCCTTAGTTTTCTCGTTTTTAATGCATCGCTTGGCTGTGTATTTTTCGATGGAATTATTTCGATCCGATCATTTTCAGACAATTCGTTCTCAAGCCAGGTTGTATATGTTTGTCTCCCATCTTCCGTCTGGGGAGACATTCCACTAGCCATTAAGAAGGGTATTCCACCGACATGACTTGAAGTAGACACAGAAACACTCACGTGTTCCAACTCGGTCGGACCAACCGTAGCAACCAGCTTGCCATTTACTATTACGTCATAGAGCATGATTGAGGCCTAACGTTGCGCGTGACACGCGCGGTTTACCGCGTCGCAGTCCACGCGATTGTTATGGCGCGGTCTGTATCCACTTCTCAATTCCCAAGGCATTCATAACGAGCTCCACAGATAGTGCGGCTAAGATCATGCCCATAACTCGGGTCAGTATGGAGGCACCACCAACGCCAATTATCTTGATTATTCGCTCGGCAAGGAGAAGCAGCAGAAGTGTAACGGCTAGAACTCCAAGCATAATGAGAGCGGTTATAATCTGCACGGAAATCGGGAAGACATGATTGTCCGTGAGCAGAATTACCGCAAGTATGGCACCGGGTGTCGCGGTTGCCGGGATAGCCAGCGGGAAAACCGCCATATCACGCTCTGGCTCATTTTGTGATTGTTGCGATCCTGGACCGAAAATCATCTGCAGGCCGAAAAGGAACAGGATGACCCCTCCGCCGAGTTGGAAAGAGATCATGCGAATGCCCATGGCACTCAAAACCACCTGGCCAATCACAATCGCTCCCAGCAAAACTATAGCGGCGTAGGCGATCGTTTTATATGCTGTTCGACGGCGCTCCGCAGCGGGCAGTCGTGCTGTAAGGGCCGCAAACAACGCCATGGTCCCAATTGGGTCTATAGTGGCCCATATGATAAGAGCGTCTTGGATAAACTTGTCGAGCATGATTTACGTCTCTATCATCGCGCCTAACGAATAGGGTAAGTGGCGCGCGCTGTTTGCGCGTCCAAGCGAAGCGAACTTGACCCACTTGTTAGCTTATTCATTTGAAAACCGGGGTTGCCTTGATCTGTGACCATTCGATTTCGATATTCCACTCAGGGGTCAGCGCTTGCAGTGCAGCTTTTACAGCCTGGAAATGGTACTCAGGCCCATAGGGATCAACAAATATTTTTTCTACTATTGCTTGGGGATCCCAGTCTAAGAAGTAACCTAAAGGCTGTTCTTCTCCCTCAGGCATATAGTTGCTACATGCAATTCGAACTTCATTCTCATGAGCAACAGATAACCGTTTATGCATTATTGGCCAAAAAACGTTAGCGTCTGGAAAACTTAATGAATCATAGTCAGCATAGGTCACCTTGCCTATATACAGTTTTTCATCATTTTCTAATGACTGAGCCAATTTGTTGTAGGTTGTTTGAATTGCGATACCAGCCTTGCTTGGAC
>JBAVKA010000517.1:0-16151 GCA_049688075.1 Gammaproteobacteria bacterium | reverse complement strand
CCGCCGCCTTCGCCGGGGCAGAGGTGCGCGTGAGCTGGCGGCGCGGGGGCGAACGCTGCCGACCCGCGGGGCGACGTCATCATCACGCGCTGAAGAAGCTGTTCCAGGAATCCGGTATCCCCCCCTGGGAGCGGGGACGTATACCGCTGGTGTATATCGGCGACGAACTGGCGGCCGTAGCGGACCTCTGGGTGTGCGACCCGTTCAGCGCCGGGCCGGGAGAATCGGGGTTCACCATCCGCTGGGACAGGGGCTGATTCCGCGCTGCCGGCCGGGGGTCTCCGCTCGAGTCGCGAAGTAATTGAGGTAAGCGTCCCGATCTGGTAACGTTCACTCCCGTTCAGCGAGCCCGGTGCCGCATCTGATCTCATAGTGTTGATGACCCGTTTTATCTTTATAACCGGTGGCGTCGTGTCCTCCCTGGGCAAGGGTATCGCCTCCGCATCGCTTGGCAGCTTGCTGGAGTCCCGGGGTCTCAAGGTTACCCTGCTCAAGCTGGATCCCTACATCAACGTGGATCCCGGCACCATGAGTCCGTTCCAGCATGGCGAGGTTTTCGTGACCGACGACGGTACGGAAACCGACCTGGATCTCGGCCATTACGAGCGCTTCGTGCGCACGACCATGGGGAAGAACAACAACTTCACCACCGGCCAGATCTACGAGAACGTGATACGCAGGGAACGCCGCGGGGATTATCTCGGCGCGACCGTGCAGGTCATTCCGCACATCACCGACGAGATCAAGCGCTGCATCCGCACGGGTGCCGATGAGGCGGATGTCGCGCTGGTTGAAATTGGTGGTACCGTGGGTGACATCGAGTCCCTGCCGTTCCTGGAAGCGATACGCCAGATGGGCGTGGAACTGGGTCGCTCACAGACCCTGTTCATGCATCTGACACTGGTTCCCTATATCGCGGTTTCCGGCGAGATCAAGACCAAGCCGACCCAGCATTCGGTAAAGGAACTGCGTTCCATCGGTATTCAGCCGGATATCCTCCTGTGCCGTGCCGATCGGCCCCTCCCGCCGGCCGAGCGTCGCAAGGTGGCCCTGTTCACCAATGTGGAGGAACGCGCGGTTATCTCGGCGGTGGATGTGGACAGTATCTACAAGATTCCGCAATTGCTTCATGCCCAGCATCTCGATGATATCGTCGTCGGGAAGTTCGGAATCGAGACCCCGCCAGCCGATCTGTCGGAGTGGGAAAAGGTCAATCGGGACAGCGAAATGCGCACCGGCGAGGTCATTATTGCGATGGTCGGCAAGTACGTCGATCTGACCGAGTCCTACAAGTCACTTTCCGAAGCCCTGATCCATGCCGGCATACACACCCGCACCAACGTCACCATCCGCTACGTGGATTCGGAAACCATCGAGTCACAGGGTACCGGGGTACTCGAGGGCGCGGACGGGATACTGGTCCCCGGCGGTTTCGGGGAACGCGGCGTGGAGGGCAAGATCGCCGCGGTGCGTTATGCCCGCGAGAACAGCATTCCGTATCTGGGGATCTGTCTGGGCATGCAGGTGGCCGTCATCGAGTTCGCCCGCCACGTGGCCGGACTCGAAGGTGCGCATTCGACGGAATTCGCACGGACCGCACCCCACCCGGTGATTGCATTGATCACCGAATGGAGTCGCGAGGACGGCGGCCTCGAAAAACGCAGCGAGGATTCGGATCTCGGCGGATCCATGCGTCTGGGCGGGCAGAAGTGCCAGCTTGTTCCCGGCAGCCTGGCGCATTCCATCTACAAAAAGGATGTCATCGTCGAACGTCATCGTCACCGCTATGAATTCAACAACCAGTACCGTCAGGTACTGGAAGAGAACGGCCTGATCATGTCCGGAGTCTCGATGGACGGCAAGCTCGTCGAGGTGGTCGAGGCGAGGGATCATCCCTGGTTTCTCGGTTGCCAGTTTCACCCGGAGTTTACCTCGACGCCGCGCGATGGACATCCGTTGTTCTCCGGCTACATACAGGCCGCGCGTACCTACCGTCAGCAGTGCGAGGCGGAACGGTCCGGCCATGCCATGGCGGAAGCGGGTTCCTGAATCCCGCCCGGTGTCCCGTCCCCCAAGCAGCCTAGTCGCAGGAGCAGTCGAATTGTGAAATTGTGTGGATTCGAGGCCGGCATTGACCAGCCTTTCTTTCTGATTGCCGGCCCGTGTGTCATCGAGAGCGAGGCACTGGCCATCGATACCGCCGGAGAACTGAAGGCAATCGCTGCAGCACTGGATATCCCGTTCATCTACAAGTCCTCGTATGACAAGGCTAACCGCTCGTCGCATAAAAGTTTCCGCGGTCCCGGCGTGGACGAGGGCTTGCGGATATTGCAGCTGGTCAGGGAGCAGATCGATGTGCCGGTTCTCACCGACGTGCATGAGGACACGCCACTGGATGAGGTCTCGGCGGTTGTCGACGTGCTGCAAACACCGGCCTTTCTGTGCCGCCAGACCAATTTCATCCAGAATGTCGCCGCCCGGGGCAAGCCGGTCAATATCAAGAAGGGTCAGTTCATGTCGCCCTGGGACATGCGCAATGTCGTCGACAAGGCGCTGGCCACCGGAAATCGGCAGATCATGGTCTGTGAACGGGGCGCCTCGTTCGGCTACAACAATCTGGTCTCCGACATGCGTTCCCTCGCGGTGATGCGCGACTGCGGCGTACCGGTGGTGTTTGACGCCACCCATTCGGTACAACTGCCCGGCGGGCAGGGTGACCGCTCAGGCGGACAGCGCGAGTTCGTGCCCGTGCTGGCGCGTGCCGCGACGGCCGCCGGCATCTCCGGCCTCTTTATGGAAACCCACCCCGATCCGGACAAGGCACTGAGTGATGGTCCCAATGCCTGGCCGCTGGCGCGTCTGAGGGAATTGCTCGAGGTTCTGAAAAGGATCGACGCCACGGTCAAGTCGCAGCCTTTCCCGGAAGCGGAGTTGATGAACTGACAGGGGGAAACCGACCCTAACCAAACGAATTATTCAACGCAAAGAGCGCAAAGGAATTCTTTAGAGACTAAAAAAAACGATTAAACAGCTTTGCGTTCTTTTCGCCTTTGCGGTGAGATTCTTCTATATGAATAAACACTAACCGCACGTTGCAGATGGCGGATTAATGGAGAAAACAGTGTCGAAGATTACGGATGTGGCTGGGAGGGAAATACTGGACTCCCGGGGAAATCCCACGGTAGAGGCTGAAGTGACACTGGCCAGCGGCGCCGTGGGTCGTGCCGCGGTGCCTTCCGGCGCCTCGACCGGGACGCGTGAGGCCGTAGAACTGCGTGACGGCGAGAAGAAACGCTATGGCGGGAAGGGCGTGTTGAAAGCCGTTGGCCACGTGAACAGCGAGATCCGGTCCGCGCTGCTGGGTAAGGATGCAGCAGACCAGGCCGGCATCGACCAGCTGCTGATCGATCTCGATGGCACGGAAAACAAGGGTCGTCTGGGCGCCAACGCCATTCTGGCCGCATCCCTGGCCACCGCGCAGGCGATGGCGCGCAAGCACTCGATCGGCTTGTACCGGCTGCTCGGCGGGAGCGGTCCCCTGCAGATGCCGGTGCCGATGATGAACATCATCAATGGCGGCGCGCATGCGGACAACAGTGTCGACCTGCAGGAGTTCATGATCCTGCCCGTGGGTGCCGGCAGCCTGCGCGAAGCCGTGCGTTTCGGCGCCGAGGTGTTCCATGCCCTGAAGAACGTCCTCAAGGGGCGCGGTCTCAATACCGCGGTCGGCGATGAAGGCGGTTTCGCGCCGGATCTGCCCTCCAATGAGGCAGCCATCGAGGTCATACTCGAGGCCATCGGGAAGGCCGGCTTCACGGCGGGTCGTGATATCTACCTGGGTCTGGACGTCGCGAGTTCGGAGTTCTACGAAAACGGCCGCTACGTGCTCGCCTCCGAAGGCCGGGAGTTCGATGCCGCAGGATTTACTGATTATCTCGTCGATTGGGTTGACCAGTACCCGATCATCTCCATCGAGGACGCCATGGATGAAAGCGACTGGGACGGGTGGAAGATACTCACTGACAAGCTGGGAGGACGGGTGCAGCTGGTCGGCGACGATCTGTTTGTTACCAATACCCGAATCCTCCAGGAAGGCATCGACAAGGGTATCGCCAATTCGATCCTGATCAAACTCAACCAGATCGGGACCCTGACGGAGACGCTGGCGGCGATAAAAATGGCGAATGACGCGGGGTACAGCGCGGTCATATCGCACCGCTCCGGCGAGACCGAGGACGTGACCATTGCCGATGTGGCCGTGGCGACGTCGGCGACCCAGATCAAGACCGGGTCACTGTCCCGTACGGACCGGGTGGCCAAGTACAACCAGCTGATACGCATCGAGAACGAGTTGGATGATGCGGCGAGTTATGCCGGTCGTTCGGCGTTCAGGCATCTTGCCGGCGGCTGTTGAGGACATGGGCCGGCTGTCCCATGAATTGACCGTTGCACCCGCCATGCCATGAGGAAACTGATTCTCTTTCTGGTCATCCTTCTGGTTTATTTGCAATACCGGCTCTGGCTGGGCGACGGCGGGCTGCTGGAATTATGGAATGTTCATCAGGAAGTCGAGGCCCAGCGCGATGAAAATGCACGTCTGCGCGAGCGCAATGAAGCGCTCGACGCCCAGGTGCTGGATCTCAAACAGGGGCTGGATGCCATCGAGGAACGCGCCCGGGAGGACATGGGCATGGTCAAGCAGGGGGAGACCTTCTACCAGATCGTGGAATAATCCACAGGACTATGGTGCTGACATTGAGCATGTAGCCTGGGTTGAGCGGCAGCGAAACCCGGGTTTCACTGTATTCAACCCAGGCTGCCTCCCGTCAATTGCGCTTATGCACGTGCCATTCATCCAAAGGACAGACCGCACAGTCTGATGTGCCTGAAATGCCAGCGGCATCCGCAACCGTTCCGAAATACTGGGCCATCGTCCCGGCCGCCGGCAGCGGCCGTCGCATGGCGGCCGAGGTGCCCAAGCAGTACCTGCCGCTGCAGGGAATCACCGTGCTGGAGCACACCCTGAATGTGCTGTTTGCCTGCGAGTCCATCGAGGGCGTGGTGCTGGCACTGTCTCCCGAAGACAATTACTGGACGGAGATCGCGCCGCGCTATGCCGGGAAGAACCTGGCATGTGTCGCCGGCGGGGATGAACGCTGCCACAGCGTGCTCAACGCCCTCCATCATCTGCGCGGCTTCGCGGACACGCACGACTGGGTGCTGGTGCACGACGCGGCGCGTCCCTGCGTGCGAGTTGATGACGTGACCGCGTTGATCGAGACGCTGGCTGATGACGCCTGCGGGGGGCTGCTGGGCGTGCCGGTCGCCGATACCATGAAACGACTCGGGACGGACGACCGGGTCGCGGAAACCGTCGACCGGCAGGTCTTGTGGCATGCGCAGACACCCCAGATGTTCCGCCTCGGTCTGCTGCAGGCGGCGCTGGAGCAGGCGCTGGCGCAGGGCAGACTGGTCACGGATGAGGCCGCTGCCATGGAAATGGCCGGTCATCGGCCCTGCATGGTCCGCGGTCATCCAGACAATATCAAGATCACCGTGTCAACCGATCTGGCGCTGGCGGAATTCTTCCTGCAGGGGCGGCCATGAGAGTCGGACAGGGCTTTGATGCGCATGCATTCACACCGGGCGGCAGGCTGGTGCTGGGCGGTGTGGAAATTCCCCACGACCGGGGGCTGGAGGCGCACTCCGATGGCGATGTGGTGCTACATGCCCTGTGCGATGCCCTGCTGGGCGCCGCCGGACTGGGCGATATTGGCCGGCATTTCCCACCGGACGATCCTGCCTATGAAAATATCGACAGCCGGATTCTGCTGCGCCGCGTGGTGGATCTCGTGATCGGCACCGGACTACGGATCGTTAACGCGGATATCACCATCGTCGCGCAGGAACCCCGCATGGCGCTCCATACCGCCGCCATGCGGGATAATATCCGCGGCGATCTCGGACTGGAGCATTCGCGGGTGAATATCAAGGCCACCACGACCGAGCACATGGGTTTTACCGGGAGAGGCGAGGGTATCGCCGTCTTCGCGATCGTCCTGCTGCAGGACTGATACCCGGCATCCGTTGGCTTGATCCCCGATCTCGACAGCGCTATTCATGACCTGGGCTTCGCCTGGGGCGGCCCCCCGGCGAGCGGTCGCCTGCGCAGTACCCCCGAGGATTTTCTGGTTCATGAAATCCCGCTGGTCGAACCCGCGGGGGAGGGTGAACACGTCTGGCTGCTGTTACGCAAGCGACAGGAGAATACCGAACAGGTGGCCCGGAGCCTGGCACGGCTTGCCGGCGTCTCGCAGCGGGATGTCAGCTACGCCGGGCTGAAGGACCGCAACGCCGTCACCGAACAATGGTTCTCCGTGTACCTGCCGGGCGGGCGTGAGCCCGAGTGGGGCGCCATCGATTCCGCGAGCGTTACCCTGCTGCGCTGTGCCCGGCACCATCGCAAGCTGCGCCGCGGAGCCCTGCGCGGCAATGCGTTTTGCATTCGTGTCCGTGATATCACGGGAGACAGGCCGTCGCTCGATCAGCGGTTGAGGGACGTCGCCGCCGGGGGTGTGCCGAATTACTTCGGCGAGCAGCGCTTCGGGCGCGGTGGGAGCAATCTGCGCACCGCCGAAAGGCTGTTCAGCCACCCTGCCGGGCGCCTGCCACGGGAGCAGCGTGGACTGGCGTTGTCCGCCGCACGCTCCTTCCTGTTCAACCAGGTACTGGCCCGTCGCGTCGAGTCGTTCAGCTGGGACCGTCCCTTGACCGGGGAAGCGCTGCAACTTGAGGGCACGCACAGTTACTTCATCGCAGAGCAGGTGGATGAAACCCTGCTCGGGCGTGTACGGGAGGGTGATGTGCATCCGACCGGTCCGCTGTACGGGCGAGGGAGAAGTCCCGCCATCGGGGAGGCGCTGCGGGTGGAAACCGCCTGCCTGGCTCCCTACGAGGTCTGGCGCCAGGGACTCATCGAGGCGGGTCTGAAGCAGGAACGCCGTTCCTTGCGGCTTCTCATCGGCTCGCCGGCCTGGTTATGGCCGGAGCCGGATTGTCTCGAACTTTCTTTCAGCCTGCCGGCGGGCACCTATGCGACCAGCGTGCTGCGGGAACTGGTCCGGTATGGTGACTAATGTTATATCACCGCAAAGACGCAGAGGACGCGGTGTAAATTATGGCCATCCAGACCGGTGATAAAAGATGCACAGGCTTCTACGTGCAGAGTCCGTATTTTTCACATACTGGTAACTCCGCGTCTCTGCGGTGAATCAGGCTGTTAGCGACGCGACCGCAGCAGGACGTTCACGGCGCCGGTGCCGCCCTGGTCGGGGCGGGAGGAGCAAAAAGCAAGCACTTCCTGCTGCTCACGCAACCAGTGATTGAGACGACTCTTCAACACCGGCGCCTGTTCTCGCGAACCATATCCCTTGCCGTGGATGATGCGCACCGTGCGAATTCCACGCTCTCCGCACCAGGACAGGAAACGCGCCATTTCGACCTGCGCCTCAGCTATGGTCAATCCATGCAGGTCGAGTTCGGCCTCGCATGACAGCTGCCCGCGGCGCAGGCGTTGCAACAGCCGCTGTTGCAACCCCGATCGTGCAAAGTACAGTGACTCGCCCGCACTGATCCACCTGCCGTGGAACTCTTCCGGTAAGCAGGGCAGGGGGCGTGCCTGTTGGTCAGCTGTGGAGTTGCGTGGCCGGGGTACGGGGCGCTTCGTCGCGTGGTAGATCTTGTCGCTGCGTAATTTCCTGACAGGGCCGATACTGCGGCGAAACAGGTCAATATCGTCAGAGGTCGGCTTTCCTGGCGGGGACATATCGGGTCAGCTCGGGATCATCGGCAGTGGCTGGCTCCTCCACTTCAGGAACCCTAACCAGTTTGGCGGGTGCTTGCAACCCCAAGCGGCATCGTGTTTTGTGTTCCGGTACCGCTTTCGTTACGATGCAGCTCTCTTGGGGAGAGCGATGCGGCACGAATGGAGATTCTGATCAGTAATGACGACGGTTATCAGTCGACCGGGATCCGGGTGCTTGCCGCTGCCCTGGGGAAGATCGCGACCGTCACCGTGGTTGCGCCGGACCGTGACCGCAGTGGCGCCAGCAATTCCCTGACGCTGGATGCACCGGTACGGGCGACTCGCGCAGAGGACGGTTTTACCCGTGTGGACGGCACGCCCACCGATTGTGTGCACCTGGCCATAACCGGACTGCTGGACAAGGAACCTGATATGGTCGTTGCGGGGATCAACGCCGGCGCCAATCTGGGCGATGACGTGCTCTATTCGGGTACCGTCGCGGCGGCCATGGAAGGCCGCTTTCTCGGCTTGCCCGCCATCGCGGTGTCTCTTGCTTCCCACAATCCCGTGCATTTCGAGACGGCGGCTCATGTCGCCGTGATGCTTGTGGAGCGCGTGCTGTCGCGTTCCCTGCCGGCTGATACAATCCTCAATGTGAATGTGCCGGACGTTCCGCTCGACCGGTTGGCCGGTATGCAGGTGACACGGCTGGGGCATCGGCACAAATCCGAACCGGTCGTTCCGATGCTCGATCCGAGAGGACGCACCGTTTACTGGGTGGGGCCTGCCGGTCCGGAGCAGGATGCCGGACCCGGAACCGATTTTCATGCGGTGCGCACCGGTTATGTATCGGTGACGCCGATTGATGCCGATCTAACACGTTACGCGGCGCTGGACAGTATCAGCAGCTGGCTGGGGGGCTAGTAGGAGCCCGGGTATGTATATGGAGCCATCTGACGTGAAGTCTCTGGCACATGGTATCGGCATGACATCGCAGCGCACGCGTGACCGGCTGGTCATGCGCCTGCGTGACGGAGGCATTCGCAGCGTCGCGGTCCTCGATGTTATCCGCAAGACCCCCCGGCATTTGTTCGTCGACGAGGCTCTGGCCAGCCGGGCCTATGAGGATACCGCACTTCCGATCGGTTATAACCAGACGATATCCCAGCCCTTTGTTGTCGCTGCCATGACGGAGCTGGTCATTGCCGCTCAGCCACAGCGTGTGCTGGAGGTGGGAACCGGCTCCGGATACCAGGCCGCGGTACTGGCCCAGCTGGTCCCGAAAGTGTACACGGTGGAACGCATCGAACCGCTGGTGAAACTGGCCCGGCAGCGGTTTCGGCAGCTGGGCCTGCGCAATATCCGCGCTGCGCACAGTGACGGCACGGTCGGCTTGCCGGACTTCGCGCCCTATGACGCGATCATCGTCACGGCGGCGTCCGAAATCATTCCCGAGGCCCTGCTCGAGCAACTGGCGCCTGACGGAGGGCGGCTGGTAATACCGGTAGGGGGGCGGGACGCCCAGACACTGACACTGATCACCCGCACCGGGGAGGGCATCGAGCGCACGTCCCTCGACCCGGTTGTTTTCGTGCCCTTGCTGAACGGCATCAGCTGATGCCTGTTGTTGTCACTTCTCGATGATCGTACCGCAGTTCCTTGCACGTCTGCGTGCCGGCCGGTCAACAGCCACTTTCAGTGGCGACCCGGTTGGCATTGAGTGGAGCCGGGATGGTAGTCGTGTCGTCAATCTGCGATGAGCGTCCCGTCGGCATGATGGTGATTGCCGGGATTCTCGCCAACCCGTATTCCCGCTGATGGTTATGCCTGTCTGCATGTCCGGAGTCGTTTTTCTGCTGGTGCTGCTCGCCGCCTGCAGTGACGTGCCTGTCAATGCCCCTGTCGGCTCACGTATTGCGGTGCCACAAACACAACCGGCATCCATGGCTATCCCCGCTGCCGCAGAAAAGCCCGGGTATTATCGTGTTCGACGCGGCGACACGCTTTACTCGATTGCCTGGCAGAATGGACTCAACTTTCATCAGCTGGCCGAAATGAATGCCATTCGTTCGCCCTATACCATTTATGTCGGCCAGTCCCTGCGCCTCGCGCCGCCACCGCCGTCACCGTCTCCCATGACCGGACCGGTTTCCACCCCGAAGCCAGCGCCGGGCGCGATTGCGTCTTCCGCTCCCGTAACACGACCCGATCCGGTTTCGGCAACGGCCCCGGTTCCCGCTCGGGCCCCGGAACCGGAGGACACGCTCGATCCGGCGCTGCCGTCAGTTGTTTCCCACTGGGTATGGCCGACCACGGGGCCGCTGTTGCGCGGCTATATGCCGGAAGCGAACGGCAAGAAGGGTATCGATATCGGGGGGGAGGCCGGGCAGCCGATCGTGTCGGCGGCGGACGGCAAGGTGGTGTACTCCGGAAGTGGACTTGTTGGATACGGACGCCTTATCATCATAAAACACAATGACAGTTTATTGAGCGCGTACGGGCATAACAGCGAGTTACTCGTCGCGGAAGGTGACTACGTGAAAGCCGGACAGGTCATTGCGAAAATGGGTAGCAGCGGGACCAGCAGTACCCGACTTTATTTCGAAATCCGCCAGGACGGCAAGCCGGTAAATCCCCTGCGCTACTTGCCGCACGGCTGATCCCCGGCCTTGAATGATACGATCGGTGGAGCTGACCAGTGGTTGATCATCGCAAGGATCCGAAACACAGGGAAAAAAATAAACCTGCGCATGAACCTGATCTCTTGGAAAAGAAGGGAGGTGCAGATGAGGGCTCGCATGTAACCAACGAGAACGAGTCTGTGCAGCCCCGGCCCGGGAACCGACTTCCCCCCTCCCGTGAGGACAATCACGATCCTACCCGCCTGTATCTCAGCGAAATCGGCGCCTCGCCCCTGTTGACGGCGGAGGAGGAGGTCTATTTCGCACGACTGGCCCAGAAAGGCGATGAACCCGCACGCCAGCGAATGATCGAAAGCAATCTGCGTCTGGTCGTCAAGATCGCGCGGCGTTACATGAACCGGGGCCTGGTGCTGCTTGACCTGATCGAGGAGGGCAACCTGGGGCTGATACGGGCCGTGGAGAAGTTTGATCCTGAACGCGGCTTCCGGTTTTCCACCTACGCCACCTGGTGGATCAGGCAGACCATAGAACGGGCGATCATGAACCAGAGCCGCACCATTCGCCTGCCTATTCATGTCGTCAAGGAGATCAACCTCTATCTTCGGGTGGCGCGCAAACTGGCGCAGCAACTCGATCATGATCCCAGCGCGGAGGAAATCGCCGCGCTGCTCGACAAGCCGATCGAGGACGTCGAACATATGCTCGGACTGAACGAGCGGACCGCATCAACCGACTCAACTATTATGCACGACTCCGCGAGAACGCTCCTCGAAACGATACCGGACGACAGCGCCCACGACCCCGTGGAGACCTTGCAGGAGAACGATGTTCAAACCAATATCGAACAATGGCTCGGTCAGTTGAATGACAAGCAGCGTGAGGTCGTGGAGCGTCGTTTCGGGTTGCACGGCCATCCGGTTTCGACCCTGGAAGAGGTGGGCGAGGAAATCGGCGTGACGCGCGAACGGGTCCGGCAGATTCAGATGGATGCGCTGCGGCGGTTGAGGAAAATCCTGGAAGCCGATGGTTTCTCGATGGATGCCCTGCTGAAATAGCCGGTCATTTCGCAGTGCGGATTCACCACCGCGGTGCATAAAGACCTCGACCGGTTTCAGTTTAACCCCGTCTTCACCGCAAAGACGCACGACTGCATGGAGAAGGTGAGACCGGGAACCGGTCGAGAAGCTGGCCTGGGCCATGCAGGAGCGAGAACACCAAAAGTAGGCGCATTAAGCGACGTACGGAGCAGTTGCCGAAAGATCGCAAGGGAATTCTTCAACAAAAGTCAGTTTCAGGTATATCTGAACACATTATCTCAGCGAAAGCCGGAATGACCGTCTTAAGTAATATTTCCCTGAAATGCTTTGCGATCTTTGCGTCTTTGCGGTGAATTATAGTTCCCTGCGGAGGACCACTTTTCAGGCCATCAACAGTGCGGCGACCACCCGGCGACCCTCCGAGAGGAGGATGTTGTAGGTGCGGCAGGCTGCAGTCGTATCCATGATTTCAACCCCGATTCCCTGTGACAGGAATCCGGCGGTGAATTCGGCGTCCGGGAACCGCAGACGAAGACCGGTCCCCAATACGATGATTTCCGGCTGCAGTTCCTCCAGTCGGTCGATATGCCGCCGTTCCAGGTCCGCGAAGGTGTGCGGTAGCCAGTCACGAATGATCCGGTCCGGTGTGACGATCACACTGGTGACGATGACCTCGTCATTTATCGTGACCTGGCCTGCTGCATAGCCGCGGATGATATTGCCTGTCAGGCTGTCCTGGGCGAAACGCATGAGGTGAACGATACCGGGGCTTCGGGCACTGAACAAGCACCCTTGTCGTTCGGGGATATGACGGGTGAATCGGATGGTCGTGCCGGCAACGCCTCCCGGAACGCGTGCCACTTGTTTCCCAGAGCGCTTTTCAGTAACGTTAGCCGCCATAAACAGTTACTCCAACAACCTCGGATTCACTGCAGAAAGCCGGTTATCGCCTTGATTGAAGAATTCTCCCGCATCAAACGCCTGCCGCCGTATGTCTTTAACATCGTTAATGAGTTGAAGGCGGCCGCACGTGCGCGCGGCGAAGATATCATCGATTTCGGCATGGGCAATCCCGACCAGCCGACTCCCAGGCATATCGTGGACAAGCTGGTCGAGGCGGCGCAGCGCGGCGACACTCATCGCTACTCGCTCTCCCGGGGAATCCCGCGACTGCGCAAGGCGATTTCTAACTGGTACGGGCGCCGTTATGACGTAGACCTCGACCCAGAACGGCAGGCCATTATCACCATTGGCTCGAAGGAGGGACTGGCCCATCTGGCGCTGGCGACGCTCGGACCTGGCGATGCCGTGCTGGTCCCGAATCCGGCCTACCCCATTCACCCCTATGGCTGCGTCATTGCCGGCGCCGATATCCGCCATGTTCCTTTAAAAGCGGATGTGGATTTCTTCGCCGAACTGGAAAAGGCCATCAAGGACTCCTGGCCGCGTCCGAAGATGCTAGTCCTCAATTTTCCCGCCAACCCGACGACCCAGTGCGTGGATCTGGACTTTTACGAAAAAGTGGTCGCAATCGCGCGTGAGCATGAAATCTGGGTGGTACAGGACCTGGCGTACGCCGACCTGGTGTTCGACGGCTACCGTGCGCCTTCTATCCTGCAGGTCAGCGGGGCGATGGATGTCGCCGTGGACTTTTTTTCGCTGTCCAAGAGCTACAACATGCCGGGCTGGCGGGTTGGATTTATGTGTGGCAACCAGACGCTGGTCGCGGCGCTGGCGCGTATCAAGTCGTATCTGGATTACGGTATGTTCACACCCATTCAGGTGGCGGCGATCACCGCTCTGGACGGTCCGCAGGACTGCGTGCGTGAAATCGCCGACAATTACCGCGAGCGTCGCGATGTGCTCTGTGAAGGACTGAACTCAATCGGCTGGTCGGTCACGAAACCGAAAGCGACCATGTTCGTCTGGGCGCCGATCCCGGAACCCTACCGTGAAATGGGATCGCTCGAGTTTTCCAAGAAACTGCTGGCTGATGCCCGGGTCGCTGTCTCGCCGGGGGTCGGCTTCGGGTCGTACGGCGATGACCACGTGCGTTTCAGTCTTATCGAAAACAAACATCGTACACGACAGGCGATTCGGGGCATACGGGACATGTTTCGCAGTGACCTTGAAACAGGTGCGTGTCTCGGGAGGGTAGATACTTGAATCCGGTCAATGTTGGCCTGCTCGGTCTGGGGACCGTGGGTGGAGGCACCTTCAGGGTGCTGAACCGTAATGCCGGGGAAATCACGCGCCGTGCGGGACGTGGTATTCGGGTCAGTCATGCGGCGGCGCGCGAATACAATCAGGATGCCTTGCCAGGAATCGCCGATGTACCGGTTACCGATGATGCCTTCGCCGTGGTGGACAACCCGGATGTAGACATCGTCGTTGAGCTGATCGGCGGTTACGAGCCGGCGCGTGAACTGGTGCTCAAGGCCATCGCCAACGGCAAGCACGTGGTCACGGCAAACAAGGCCCTGATCGCAAGGCACGGAAACGAGATCTTTGCCGCCGCACGGGAGAAGGGCGTCATGGTCGCCTTCGAAGCGGCCGTGGCCGGAGGTATCCCGATCATTAAGGCGATACGCGAGGGTCTGGCGGCCAACAAGATCGAGTGGCTGACCGGCATCATCAACGGCACGGGGAACTTCATCCTGACCGAGATGCGCGACAAGGGTCGCGACTTTGCGGATGTGCTGAGGGAGGCGCAGCAACTCGGTTATGCCGAAGCCGATCCGACTTTCGATATCGAGGGCATCGATGCGGCGCACAAGCTGACCATCCTGGCCTCCATCGCCTTCGGCATACCGCTGCAGTTCGACAAGGTCTACACGGAAGGCATCAGCCATATCACCCGCGACGACGTCGGCTATGCCGCCGAATTCTGCTACCGCATCAAGCACCTCGGCTTTGCCCGACGAACCGGGAACGGGATCGAACTGCGCGTGCATCCCACGCTGATCCCCGAACGGCGCCTGATCGCCAACGTGGATGGCGTCATGAACGCCGTGCTGGTGAACGCCGACGCCGTCGGACCAACGCTCTATTACGGGGCCGGCGCGGGTTCGGAACCGACCGCCTCCGCCGTGGTCGCGGATATCATCGATGTGGTGCGCACCCTGACGACCGACCCGGAGAACCGGGTGCCGCATCTGGCGTTCCAGCCGGATGCTCTGTCGAACATCCCCATATTGCCCATGGAGGAGGTAGAAACGGCCTACTACCTGCGCCTGCTGGCGACGGACAAGCCGGGCGTGCTCGCGGAGGTGACGCGCATCCTGGGCGAATCCGGCATCAGTATCGAGGCCATTCTGCAAAAGGAAGCCTTGCCGGATGCCATCGAGGTGCCGATCATCATCCTGACCCACGCCATCAGGGAGCGTCAAATGAACGCCGCCATACGGCAGATCGAGGCGCTGGATACCATCCATGGCAAGATCACCCGGATTCGCCTCGAACACCTGAATTGCGACTAGCGCAAATCGCTCACTAATCAGCAAGGAATTACCGCATGTCTACCGGGTCACGCTACACGGGTCTGATCGAACACTACCGGGACCGCCTGCCGGTCAACGCAAGCACACGCATCATCAGCATCGGCGAGGGCAACACTCCGCTGATCAGACTGGAGAACATCCCGGGCGATCTCGGCAGGGAAGTCGAGCTTTACGTCAAGTACGAGGGACTCAATCCGACCGGTTCGTTCAAGGACCGTGGCATGAGCATGGCCGTGACCCGGGCCGTTGAGGAAGGCTGCCGCGCTGTGCTGTGCGCCTCGACCGGGAACACCTCGGCGTCGGCCGCCGCCTATGCCGCCCGCGCCGGCATCGCCGCCTTCGTGATCATCCCGGAAGGCAAGATCGCGCTCGGCAAACTGGCGCAAGCGATGATCCATGGGGCGGTGGTGATCCAGATCCGCGGCAATTTCGATGACGGCATGCGCCTGGTGAAGGAGGTGGCCGATCATGCCCCCGTGACCATCGTGAATTCCATCAATCCCTATCGCCTGCAGGGACAGAAGACCGCCGCCTTCGAAATCGTCGATGCACTGGGCCGCGCCCCGGATTATCACTGTCTTCCGGTCGGCAATGCCGGCAACATCACCGCGCACTGGATCGGCTATTGCGAGTATTCCCACCGGGGCGACGGTCAGGTTACTGCCGCCTGCAAGTACTGTGCGGGAGATTGCCACTACGCCGGCTGCGGGGTGACCGGCACACGCCCGGTCATGGTCGGCTACCAGGCCTCCGGGTCGGCGCCGTTTTTGCGCGGCGAGATGGTCGATCACCCGGAAACCGTGGCTACCGCCATTCGTATCGGCCATCCGCAGTCGTGGGACAGCGCCTGGAAGGTCAGGGAGGAATCCGGCGGCTGGTTTGACGAATGCAGCGACGAGGAAATCCTGGCAGCCCAGAAACTGCTTACCTCGCGCGAAGGTATCTTCTGCGAGCCGGCTTCCGCCACCTCGGTCGCCGGGGCCATGCGGGATATCCGCTCGGGCCGGATTCCGGAGGGCAGCAGTGTGGTCTGCACCCTGACCGGACACGGACTCAAGGATCCGGATACGGCCATCAGGCAATGTGAAGGCGGCATGTTGACGGTGGACGCAAAACTCGATGCAGTGAAGCAAGCGATCCTCGACAACATGGCGCCGTAGTCTGATGA
>JBAVKA010000516.1:0-10757 GCA_049688075.1 Gammaproteobacteria bacterium | reverse complement strand
CTCATCGCGGCCGCCAACAAGGTCTGCAAGGCAGACTCCCGCAACGCTAATGGTGCGTGAGAAACCGGGGATTTACTCTGCAAAAAAGGATTTTGTAATTAGCAGGTTAGTGTTGGCTACGAGTGGACTTGAACCACCGACCCCAGCATTATGAGGAACCTGCTTGGCTTGTATCTTGTCAGCTCTCACATCGTAGTAAAGACATTCTTATCACGTCCCGGTAGAGTAAGTGTTCAACAAAGCTTTGCTCTTAACTACTACTATATATAGTCTCTAAAGCAACATAGGTACTTAAAAATGGCCCATATAAAATTACCAGAATTTGATGAAATGACACCTGCGATTCAAGAAAGAGCGAGACCTATTCTTGAGAAAACAGGCCAACTCGGGGAGATATTCAAATTAATGGCACTAGATGAAAAAGTATATTTTGCGACTGATGGTATGGTTCAAGGATATTTGCTTAATGAAACGAAGTTGCCATATAGCGTGAAGGAATCAATTGCGCTGTTAATTTCAAAAGAGAACAGATGCAAGATGTGTGTCGATGTTCATAAGAGCATTGGAAAGATGCTTGGAATGACGGAGGAACATATTGATGAAGTACTACAAGGTATCGATGTAATTTCTACTTCAGATAAGGAAAAGGCTTTGCTGAGGTTTTGCGTAAGGGCTTCAAAAAAAGATAATTACAAAATACTTAAATCTGATATAGATGAGATAAAAGCATTGGGGTACTCGGATATTGAGGTACTCGAAGCTGTGTCAATTACAGGATATTTTAATTATATAAACACTTTGTCAAACGTGTTTGCACTGGGAGAGTAGAAAACACATAATCGGGTAAGGGCGGGTGTTTAGCCCGCCCTCCCCACACCACCTAGCATGCGGGTCCGCACTAGGCGGTTCACAAGAAGGGAGCACGCGACGATCTCAGACGTACCCATACCAGCCGACCGGGCGACTACGCACGCCCTGGACTTCCCTGTGCCGGCACGGGAGCGAAGGCGCTGTAGCGTTGCCACTGCGGGGTGAAGCGTACTGCATATTAACCGTTTTGGTTGAACCCGGCGCCAGCCAAGAACTCAAGAAGTTCATCGGATCTGTCTGCGAATGAATAGTTCACTACAACAGGGGATGTCTTCTCGTTTTCCATCAGAGCTGTACCTCTAACCATACCGACGACTAGACCATCAAGGTTGAAAAGTGGGGCTCCACTTAACCCGGGATAGCAGAACATATTCATCTCATAATGTAGAAGATCTAGACGTGTATATGGTGTATCTACGAGGCGTGCATGCGATTCATGGGAACTGATAAATCCAGCAGCAAATCTCTGATTAACACTGAAATGACCGCCTTTTTCGGTCTTTATTGGCTTCGCTGGAATAGGGAATCCTATCGACGCTACAGGAGTGCCCCTGGGGAGAATAGTATTATTCATGCCTTGGATAGGTGTGCCACTTGCTTCGTTTCCGCAAATGAATATAGCCGCATCTATATCAAGACTAATCTTTTCGATACGCACGCCTGCGATCATAGGTTGGTTGCTGCTAATAAAGGGAAAGCCTGAAACCAAAGCGTGTTTCCCTATCTCAATTCCATGACCGTTTACCAAGACATGGGCGCAAGTTAGGAAAGTTGGATGTGGCAGAGATTTAATACGAAATGCTGTACCAACTGTTCGCCAAGAATATTCGCCCCGTTTACCCTTGCACTCTCTGATCAAGGCTCCCACCGAAACCTCATTAATTTTTACTGCATTTTGCCACATGGCTGCAGGTAGGGTGCTTGTCTTATTTCAGGCGAGATAATTGAGATTGCTTTCGATCCATGGAGGATGCCCGATTGCTTACTTTATGCTTAACGGCGGGTATCGTGTAACGCTTCCGTAAGTCTTTGATTTTGGTGGCTACGGGTGGACTTGAACCACCGACCCCAGCATTATGAGGAACCTGCTTGGCTTGTATCTTTTTGTATTGATTGTAAATAAACGGGGCGTCCGTTGCCTCGATTGCAGGACAGTGCATAACCGTGCACAACCGTGTCCCGTAAAAATCCCGAAGGAAAATCTGCGTATTACTGGCCACAACGGCCATGAAGGCAGACTGGCTTGACATTTCTGGTTTCGTCAATCATTCTCTGGGCATGCACAGCATCAAGATCAGCTCGAAGGTCGACGAGGCCACCTGGAACGAACTCAAGGAACTCGCCGCCGAGACACACCAGAATGTCTCCGGCCTGCTCACCGAAGCCATCCGTGAATACGTCACCCGCAAGCGCGTTCGGCCGGTGGTACTGAATCATCTCGAGCAGTCCATCGCCGAGAACGAAGAACTGGGCAAACTGCTTGCCAGGTAGCCGCGTTGCATTCCTCAGCCGGGATGAGGTGCTGGCCATACACAGCACCTTGATCGAGTGCTTCGGTGGCCCAACGGGGATTCGTGATTACGGGCTGCTGGAAAGTGCGCTGTACCGCCCCCGTACCGGACACTATGCCGACCTTGCAGAAATGGCCGCTGCACTGTTTGAATCACTCATCATGAATCACCCCTTCATTGATGGAAATAAACGTGTCGCATTCTTCGCTACTGACGTGTTTCTGCGCCTGAACGGATACAGGCTGAAAGTTGATGCAGATGAAGCGCACGGATTCCTGATCGGCCTACTGGAAAACAATCGCTGCACGTTTGAGGAATTATTGCCGTGGATTCGCGGGAACGTGATTCAATCACAGTAATTTCCACACTGTATGGGTTTTTTTTTATCACGGTAGACTTAAACCGATACGTATCCAGCATCTATTCTCAATTACGCAGCACGACATACAACGATTGGTATCCCTGATACTGCAAAGCAGTGGTTACAGTAAGAAAATTCAAATGTAACCTGTTATGTAACGCAATCGCTAACCCGGTATCTTTTTTAGTTTCCGAATAACCAAATCACTATAATTGTTATCAAACGGGTAGCGCCACCAGATCACATGTACTGCACTGCCCTGAAGTGCCAGCTTTCTGCGTGATTTCAGATTGCGCATCATCACTTCAGAGGCGGCGCTAGCCGATGCGGCACTATCGAAAATGATGGTCATCATGCCGATTCTGGACGGAACATAACCTGGCTCATAATACTGAACCCGTTGGTATTCAACCTTGGCAACTGCACGTATTGAATCTTGGGTCAGGCTCTCACCTCCGGGTATTAACGCGAGTGTTTTCTTAATTTGACTGCCTCCTGTTATATACTCAGGACTTCCATCTACCAGCTTCAATTTAAGCAGGTTCACGGTCCGCTCAAATACAGTCTGCTGCAATGCAGTTATTCCAGACGGATCTGTTGGCAGTACGTCACTGATTGTGTCGAGCTTGCCGAGCAATTCCACACCTTTGATGGCCTGTAGATAGTCCTGCTTCATATAATCTTTCACGTTCAGCGAGTTCAGTGCTTTGGTGATTGCAGGAAGAAATGCCGTTGATCGAGCACCAAGCGATGCAATGAGATCACCACCTCTCGCGGGCAGGGACACATCCATTATCCCTACTAACGCTACCATTGCTTCAACGGGTGGTTGATCCCATTTGGAGAGATGTGACAGTACGCTACTTCTCAGACCGTATTTATCCATTTTAATGATATCCAGCAGTCGTGGTAACTCTTTCTTGGCATATTCCGGGGCAAAGCCGGCCAGCAAGCCGCTTTGTACGCGATGATCCGGCTCATGGTCAAAATGATCCATATAAATCTGCTGAATTGCCCGGTCCTGATTGACGGCACTGCCGACACAGTCGATCACATGTAATCTGATACGTTCGTCGGTGGAGAAATCACTGGCATACTTGCGCTTATCACGCTCACCGGGATTTTTTATCACAAAATCAAGTAACCCAAGGCTTGCCTGAATGACATCCGGGTCCTTGCACAGGCCCGCAATACCCAATGGAAATGCACTGTGATCGTATTCGGACAGTATTTTCTGTCCCAAACTGATTCTGCCAGCATCATCGCTCTGCAGTGCGATGATAATGACTTCTTTCAGATCCTTCCGGTTCAATCGATGGTAATTCGTCTGAAACTCCTGAATTATTCTGAGGTTGGATAAATATTGCTTGCGCTCCTCCTCCGTCCTGACCTGTTCAAAACGCCAACCATCCCTCATGGCTGTTTTAATCGCCGCCACATTCTCGATCGCATTATTCGCCCGCTCCGGACACCCCTTACAGCCATCGGTAATTGCGCCATCAAATGCAAGAAGATTTACCCTGGAACCCGTCAGGTTTGCGTTTCTTAAATTAGCACCGGTAAAATCTGCAAGCTCCAGGCCGGCATTCGAGAAATTAGTTTCCTCCAGATTCGCGCCCTTGAAACTTGTATAGCCATTCAGATTGATGCGGTCACATTGCGCCCGCGAGAGGTTTGCACGACTGAAATCTGCCGAAAGGGCCTTCCCGGTGAAAGTGACACCCTGCAAATCAGCCCCTGCAAAGCCCACATTGTCGATAGAGTCAACCCGGGTAAAATCTGCACCGGACAGGTCCGTATTCTGGAAATTTATATCTTGCAGCTTGATTGCTCCGAATTGCAGATTCTTGAGAGGAAGTCCGCGACATTGTGTATTTTCCGTTCCTATGTCACACCCCTGGCCGCCATATACAATATGATTTGCCATGCGAAGCCCATCTTGCCCAAGGAGCTTTTCCATCGAATAGTGTGCATCACGCAAATCCACGTTGATGAATGACGCCTCCTTGAATGAGGTCGTACGCAAATCCGCTCCGCGAAAACTGGCATTAAGAAAAGCCGCGTTCGCCATATTTGCCCCGGTAAGGATGGCATTCTGATAAGTACAATTATTACATGTGACTTTTTCGTTATTACTTACAGATAAGTTTGCATCACTAAAATCTGCCGAGTTTAAAAGTTTCCCTGAGAAATCGACGCCCCGCATCCTCGCGCGTATAAACGATACATGATCTACGGAGGAGAACATTGATCCTGACAAATTGCTTCCGTCAAGGCGCATGGATGACAGAACCCCCAGACCAAAATCAGTGTTCTCCATTTCCTTGTCTATGCACTTATCGTATGCGCACAACACTGTGATACTCTCCGTCAGACTTCTTTTTTGCTTGATGGCAGATATTGTAGATGGGTCACCTCCGCCATCGCGGTTTACTGGCCGCACTACCCTGTTCATCATGCGTATATCATTTGGCGATAGGCCGAATTTACCGGCTTTCAGTGGAGGAGGACGTGTTTGAGATGGTTCTATATCCGGATATACAGCCTTAGGACCCACAAGCTTTGGCTTCCTTGATTCAACCTGTGGCGGCCCAAACGATTCCGCACTGATTTTGGATTTTTCCACGTCGGCAGGCGGGCGATCGCCATACTGAATATTTCCGTAGACATCTTTCCATTTATATATCTCACTACCGGCGCTCGTGCAGACCAGCATCATTAAAACAAGCGAGGATATTTTAGTTAGCCGCATTACCAATACACTCCCTGTGGATCCTTGCGGTCACATTTCACCCTGATTTCAGGATGCGCGATTGACCAAGCCTCTACATACCATTTATTCGCTCGAATTATCTCCGGCCTGAACAATTGTTGACGGCTGTCAACTTATGTATTGATGAACACACCTTAGAGGCGGTTAATAACAAACGACAGCGTGTGCTTAGAGATAAGTATTTGCAGGGTATAACATCAATGCGCTTAACGGCTAATTACTTGCGAAACACTGCAATAATCATGGCACGGGGCCAGTCTGATAGATTGCCAGAGTCATTGGCAGCTAAAGAATTGTTTGGACCGCCGCCCTCGGCAGACCCATTACAATCACCACTGGCAGATTCCGCTAATTTGGATGTCCTCCACCGCCTCTGACATATGGCGTACATGGGTCATGACTGATTCCAGCTGTCGCTTGTCACTATCAACGATGCAGATGGCTATGGTTGAGGATACAACGGGGAGGCATGGAGGATCAGATGAGGTCAAAAATACGTATGCAGCTCGTTAGATAGCCCCTCCTCCACCCTAACCTCCGCACTTACCCCGCACTTCCAACAAAAAATTCGGCACAGAGCGGATTGCATCAGTATCAAGCCTCTCTCGTCCCTTAGCTTTTCGGATATCGAGTGCATCCATAGAAATTACTTCCTGCGTTTTTCCCCATTTCGCAGTACGCAGTACCATTGGACCCTGACAGACAGGGCATGTCGTATTATTAGTAAATATGCCTATAATACTGCCGCTTATATTGAGTCAGATTACATGTTAAGAGCACTGGCAATCAATGACGCTAGATACGTATAACTACGTATAAATCCAGGTACTGAATACAGTACGCAGACATATATTAAGATATAACAGACTCATTCAGCCAACTCATGGCAACGCTTATTCCATCTCTCTCTAGTTGTTTGAGCAGAATGCAAGCTGGAGAGAGACGTTTTGCCAGGCGTATTGAGACACTACTAGAAGATGATTATCTGTGTTGGTATGAGTTACCCGTGGGTAAGCGCCAACGCTATTCGGATTTTATCCTGTTGCACCCCCATCGTGGATTGTTGCTGCTCGAAGTAAAGGATTGGAAAGTCGAAACCATCAAATGTATCGACAAGGTGTCGGTATCCCTATTTACTCATGCTGGGCTAAAAAACACAGTCAATCCAATCGAGCAGGTACGTCAGTGCACTTACCAGCTTATTGGCAGGCTGGAAAAGGATCCTCAACTAACTCGACATGCGGGACGGTTCCAGGGGAAGCTGGCATTTCCGTATGGCTACGGCGTGGTTCTTACCAGTATCACCAGAAACCAGTTTGAAGTACATGGACTAGGTGAAGTGATCCCGGAACATCAGGTCATCTGCCGTGACGAAATGACAGATACTGCAGAGTCAGAATCGTTCCAGAAACGACTCTGGGACATGTTCAATGTTGGCTTTACTTGTCAGATGAGCCTACCGCAGATCGACCGGGTACGCTGGCACCTATTCCCAGAAGTACGCATTAATGGCGGGCAGGCCTCATTCCTCGATGGTGACGACAAAGACGAAATAGATGGGTTGCTGGTCCCGGAACTGATGAAAGTGATGGATATGCAGCAGGAACAGTTGGCACGTAGTCTTGGCGAAGGACATCGCGTGATTCATGGTGTTGCAGGTTCTGGTAAGACGCTGATACTTGGTTATCGCTGTTTATTACTTGCGAAGCTGTTGCACAAGCCGGTCCTGGTCCTGTGTTACAACATCACATTGGCTGCACGATTACGCTCTCTAATGGAGGACAAGGGTTTAAGCGATCGCGTTAATGTCTATCACTTTCATGACTGGTGCGGTGAGCTACTGAAACGCTATCACATTAAGCGTCCTGATACTGGCAGCGGATATATTGAGCGGTTGGTGGGCACCGTTGTGCAGGCTGTCGAGAATGGCGGTATACCCCGTGGTCAATATGGTGCCCTGATGGTCGATGAAGGTCATGACTTCGAGGCGGATTGGATAAAGCTTATTGTGCAGATGGTTGACCCGGAAACGAATTCCGTGTTGTTGCTATATGATGATGCACAGTCAATATATAAGAAAAAGGATCTGGATTTCAGTCTGTCCAGTGTTGGTGTACAGGCGCGGGGCAGGACCACCATTCTCCGAATTAACTATCGTAATACCAATGAGATCCTCGATTATGCCTATCGCTTCGCCAAGCATTACCTGGTACCTGCAGACTCCGATGATGACCATATCCCACTAATTGAACCACAAGGCGCTGGTAGACATGGCCCAAAACCCTATCTGAAGCAGCTTACCTCATTTGATCAGGAGGTGCGTTATCTTGCCCACACCCTGAAACGACTCAATGAGAATGGCATGCCATGGTTAGATATGTGCGTGACCTATCGCAGTCACTGGATGGGTGAGATTTTGCAAATGGCTTTCGAGAAAGCGAGCATACCAACCCAGTGGTTAGCCTCGTCTGTTGACAAGAAATCCTTCCGACCAGGTGATGACAGCGTGAAATTAATGACCATGCACAGCACCAAGGGATTGGAATTCCCGCTAGTCGCCGTCGCCGGTCTTGGCTATCTACCGGGTGATACACACGACCTTGCAGCCGAGGCTAAATTGCTCTACGTGGCCATGACCCGCTCCACTGATAAATTGCTATTGACCTGTCATCAGCCGTCGGAGTTTGTACGCTTGTTAGCAGAAAATCAGTGAACTAGAGGATCCACATAGTTATGGAAAACACTTTCAAACTAGCTGTACTTATCGATGCAGATAATGCTCACCCAAGCATTGTGGATGATTTACTGTTAGAGGTAGCAAACTACGGAACAGCCAGTGTCAAAAGAATCTACGGCGACTGGACAGCGCCCAACTTGAAAGGATGGAAAGAGGTTCTTTTGCAGCATTCAATTCAACCAGTCCAGCAATTCACGTACACAAAAGGGAAAAACGCCACGGACAGCGCAATGATTATTGACGCAATGGATTTACTATACACCAATAACTACAGCGGATTCTGTCTGGTATCGAGTGATAGTGATTTTACTAAGCTTGCGTCAAGAATCAGAGAGTCGGGATTACTCGTGTACGGATTCGGTGAGCAAAAGACACCGTCCGCATTCGTTTCAGCTTGTGACAAATTCATTTACACAGAAGTTCTACGTCCCAAGTCCGACGATAATGGGGCGATTGTTAAAAAATCTAGTAGCGAATTAAAACAGGATACAAAACTGGTAAACCTCTTGCGAAATTCTGTAGAGGCCTCTTCCGATGAAAGTGGATGGGCACACCTCGCGCCTGTGGGTAGCACCATCGCAAAACAATCACCCGAGTTTGATCCACGTAATTATGGGTACCGGAAGCTAGGCGAACTTGTTGCGGCAACAAGTCTTTTTGAGATGGAGGAGAGGCGAACAGGTGACAATGGCGCAAAAACACTTTATGTCCGTGACAAACGAAAGAAATAGGTCAGAGACACCACTTAATGAGTCCTGGACACGGCTCTTAACCCAACCCGCAGCACTTACCTTTTTCTCATTCACGATCGTGATGGCATCTTCTCTTCGCAGCTCGATCAGTCGATTACGCAGAGGGGGCTGCGCGTACTCAGGACACCGCCCCGAAGTCCCAAGGCTAACAGCCTCTGTGAACGGGTAATCGGTACGCTCCGCCGAAAATGCCTCGACTTCCTCATTCCACTGGCGGAAAACCACTTACGTATCCTTACAAGAAACGGGGTCGCGCATTACAATCGAAACTGCCACCACGCCAGCCTTGGGCTGGGCATCCCGTATCCGCCAGTCGATCTTCCTGTCACCCCACACAAACATCGGTATCGTATTCCAGGCAACCTTAAGGTTGTGGCACACCCTGTTCCTCGAGGATTACAACATGAATATGGCTTGGTAGCGAAGGCTGAATGAATTTTTGCGGATCACGCCGTGGTGCATTCCTGAGCCAGAACGAAGTACTGGCCATCCACAGCACCCTGCTGGAACGCTTCGGCAGTCATGCAGAAAAAAGGAGTTCGGCACAACTGGCCCGAACCCCCCGTTCCCTGCTTGTTTCAGACTGCTCTGGTAGAGCGCCTGAACAAGCGTATAGCTTACATCAGATCAAAGCGATCGTTCTGCATCACCTTGGTCCATGCCACGACGAAGTCGTTGACGAACTCGTCATGCGCATCATCGGCTGCATAGACTTCTGCAACGGCGCGCAGCTCCGAGTTGGAACCGAACACCAGGTCGACCGGCGTTGCCGTCCACTTCACCTTGCCACTGGCACGATCCTTACCGACATACATACCCTCACCCTTGGGTGACTTCTCCCAGACCGTGGACATGTCGAGCAGGTTGACAAAGAAGTCGTTGGTCAGCGTACCGGGATGAGCGGTGAATACACCGTTACTGGAGCCATCCGTGTTGGTACCCAGTGCACGCATACCACCCACCAGCACGGTCATTTGCGGCACCGTCAGGTTCAGCACATCGGCACGGTCTACCAGCGCATCGGTCGGCGAGAGCCTGGCGCCCTTGCTGTAGTAGTTGCGGAAACCATCGGCCTTCGGCTCCAGCAGGGCAAATGACTGCACATCGGTCTGCGCCTGCGTGGCGTCCGTACGACCCGGCTTGAACGGGACCGTGACACTGTGCCCGGCATCGCTGGCGGCCTTCTCGACGGCGGCGGCACCACCCAGCACGATCAAGTCGGCCAGTGATACCTGTTTGCCACCCGCGTGAGCCTTATTGAAGTCCGTCTGGATCTTCTCAAGAGCCTTCAGAACCTTTGCCACCGTCTTCGGGTCATTGACCGCCCAGTCTTTCTGCGGAGCCAGGCGCAGGCGGCCACCGTTGGCGCCACCGCGCATGTCGGTCCCGCGGAAGGATGCGGCAGCGGCCCAGGCAGTGCGGACCAGATCGGACACGGACAACCCGGAAGCAAGAATCTCCTTCTTCAGACTGGCCACATCGCTGGCGTCGATCAGCGTGCTGTGATCAGCCGCCGGCACCGGATCCTGCCAGATCAGCGCCTCGCTCGGGGCTTCCGCACCGACGTAGCGGGTTCTCGGACCCATGTCGCGGTGCGTCAGCTTGAACCAGGCACGGGCAAAGGCCTCGTTGAACGCGTTCGGGTCATTGGCGAACTTCTCGGAGATCTTGCGATAGACCGGGTCTTCCCGCAGCGCCAGGTCGGTGGTCAGCATCACCACCGGATTGCGCTTGCCGGCAATGTGAGCATCCG
>JBAVKA010000515.1:0-23689 GCA_049688075.1 Gammaproteobacteria bacterium | reverse complement strand
CCGGCATGATGACGCCGGCACAGCGTGACGAGTTCGAGGCAACCCATGAATGCAACTTCGCGATCAGCGAATCCGGTGTCGGTCGGTTCCGTGCCAGCGCTTTTTACCAGCGCGGACAGGTCGGTGTCGTGCTGCGACGCATCGAGACCTATATACCGAGTATCGAGGAACTGAAGCTGCCGCCGATTCTGAAAAACCTGTCCATGACCAAGCGCGGACTGATCATCTTTATCGGCGCCACCGGAACAGGCAAATCCACCTCGCTGGCGTCCATGATCGGTTACCGCAACAAGAACGGATCCGGGCATATCATCACCATTGAGGACCCGATCGAGTTCGTGCACAACCACCAGAACTGCATCGTTACCCAGCGAGAGGTGGGGATCGATACCGAATCCTACGAGGTGGCGCTGAAAAACACCCTGCGCCAGGCGCCTGATGTCATCCTTCTCGGTGAGATCCGTGACCGGGAAACAATGAACTACGCGATCGCCTTTGCCGAGACCGGACACCTGTGCCTCGCGACGCTACATGCGAACAACGCCAACGGCGCGATGGACCGCATCATCAACTTCTTCCCAGAGGATCGCCGGCCCCAGTTGTTCATGGACCTGTCCATGAACCTGAAGGCCTTTATTGCCCAGCAGCTCATTCCCCGCGCGGATGGCAAGGGGCGTCGCGTGTGCGTGGAAATCCTGCTTGGTACACCGCTTGTGCATGACCTTATACGCAAGGGCGAGGTTCACAAGCTGAAGGACCTGATGAAGCAGTCACGTCAGCAGGGCATGATTACCTTCGACCAGGCCTTGTTCGAGCTCTTCAAGGCGGGCGAAATCACCTACGATGACGCCCTGCATTACGCGGATTCTGCCAATGAAGTCCGGCTCATGATCAAGCTCGACAAGGGCGATGTCGATCAGTACGCGGCCGCGATGGATGGCATCGAACTGCTCGAGGAAGATGATGTGATGAGGCGCCGATGAGGCGCTCTTCTACCAGTCGATAATCGAGGCGTTGAAAACCGGCCCGTCAACACAGACGCGCTTCATGGCGGGACCCTCGGGTGTGGTGATTCTGACCGTGCAGCCCGCGCAGCCGCCCACGGCACAGGCCATGAATTCCTCCAGCGAGACCTGGCAGGGCAAATCGAACTCACTCGCCAGCCGGGCAGTTGCCTCCAGCATCGGATGCGGACCGCAGGCATAAACGCCGACCTCGGCGCGTTCCCCGTCCGTCAACGCCTCCAGCCAGCCACGCGCCAGGCCTGTGATGTAGCCCTGGTAGCATCCGGGGTATCCCTGCAGGCTCGCCAGCCGGCTGGGTACTCCCCAGTCGTCAAGCAACGGCATGGCGGCGATGGCGCCGTCCTCCATTCCCGGCACGAGGATACGTGACGGGCGGGCGGAAAACGGGAACGGCACCTCAGAACCCATCAGAACGAGCGGGCGCCAGTGGCTGTCGGCACGCAGGCTGTCGGCCAGAAAAATCATCGGCGGGATACCGACGCCGCCGCCCACCATCAGAATGCGCGGGCGTGACTTGTCCGGCCTGAACGGCGTACCGACGGGTCCGATCAGATTGATCGTCTCACCGGTTTTTCTGCAGGAAAGTGCGTGGGTGCCGCTGCCCACGTCCTTGTAGAGAAACTCGATCCATCCTTGCCCGGGGTCGGCACGCATGATTGACAGGGGCCGGCGCAGGGGCAGTGTCGGGACACACTGGATATGCGCGAAGCTACCCGGCCGGGCATGGAGTGCACAGCGCGCCGCCGATACCCGCAGGACGTACTGGTTCCCTGGATGGCGTTCGTGGGAAAGGATGACGGCGTCTTCAACGAACAGCGTATCGCGGTGCGCATTGGCAGCGGTTCGGGTCGGTGATGACTCTGTGGTCGGCATCGGACGGCTCATTCCGCAAGGCTATGGACCAGGTTGCCGGCCAGCAGTGTGTGGATGACTCGCCCTTTCATTTCCCAGCCCATGAAGGGCGTATTGTGCCCGTTGCTGCACATGGTGTCAGTATTCAGTTGCCAGACAAGGCCGGGATCGAAGATGCATACATCGGCTGATGCACCTACCGACAGGGTCCCGAATGGCAGGCCCAGAATGCCGGCGGGGCCCGTAGTCAGGCGGTGTATCAGTTCATCGAGTTCAATGGCATGCTCTTCCACAAGGCGAAGGCTCATCGGCAGCAGGGTATCGAGCCCCGAGATGCCGGGTTCCGTTGACGGGAAGGAACGCAATTTCGCATCTGCTTCGTGAGGTTGATGATCTGAACTGATGGCGGACAGGGTGCCGCGCTTCAGGGCCTCGCGCAGGTTCAGCCGGTCCTGCGTCGTGCGCAGCGGTGGTATCACATGGCAGCGGCTGTCGAAATCACTGATGTCGATTTCGGTCAGATACAGATAGGGGAGGGCGACATCCGCCGTGACCGGCAGCCCGTCAAACTGGGCACGGGCCACCATGTGAACGGCGCGGGCGGTTGTCAGATGACAGAAATGCGCACGTATTCCGGTCTGTTCGATCAGCGTCAGGTCACGCGCCACGGCCGCCGTTTCGGCGGCTTCCGGGATGCCGGGTAATCCCAGTCGCGTGGCCACCTGGCCTTCATGGGCGCAGCCGTTGGCGGACAGCCAGTGATCATTGGGGTGGAGAAATACGGTCAGGTTGAAGGTGGCGGCATACTCCAGCGCGCGTCGTTGGACCAGCGTGTTGGCGAGCGGGCGCAGGGCATTGCTGACCCCGACGCAGCCTGCTTTTTTCAATGCCGCCATCTCGCTCAGGCGCTCACCGTCCAGGCCGTGGGTTAGCGCCCCCAGGGTGACAATGCGAGTTTTGCCGATTTTTTCGGCACGCAGCCGGATCAGTTCGATGTCGGCCGGGGTTTCAACGACAGGATTCGTATCCGGCGGACAGCACAGCGTGGTGATGCCGCCGGCGGCGGCGGCCACGGACTCCGTCGCGATGGTCGCCTTGTGTTCCTGCCCCGGTTCGCGCACCCGCGCGCACAGATCCACCAGACCCGGACAGACGATGCAGCCGCTGGCATCGATTTCCCGCGCGGAGACGAAGCACTCCGGGGCGGCGCCCAGCGCGGCGATCCGGCCATCCGCGATATACACATCCAGGATGTCGTCTACCTTGTTGGCCGGGTCGATCACCCGACCGCCCTTCAGGCGCAGGTTCCGGGGTATGTTTGCCGGTGCTGGCATGAGGCTATTCCGTTGCGGGTTCCTTGTGATGCATTGCCATGGACATCACCGCCATGCGCACGGCGATACCATGGGTCACCTGCGCCAGGATAACCGAGTGAGGGCCATCGGCGACGTCGGAGTCCATCTCAACCCCCCGGTTTATCGGCCCCGGGTGCATGATGGTTACATCGGGTTTGGCAGCATGCAGCTTTGCTTTGGTTACTCCAAACAGCTCGTAATACTCATGCTCGCTCGGCAGAAGGGCGCCTTGCATGCGCTCGCGCTGCAGTCGCAGCATGATGATGACATCGGCGCCCTCGATTCCCTTGCTCAACTCGTGAAAGACATGTACGCCAAGCGACTCCGTATGGGCCGGGGTGAGGGTCTTCGGCGCCACGATCCGGATTTCTCCGGTATTCAGCAGGTTCAGGGCGTGGATCTGGGAGCGTGCCACGCGCGAATGCATAATGTCGCCGACGATGGCGACACGCAGTCGCCCGAAGTCCGGCCCCTTGACTCGCCGGATGGTGAACATGTCGAGCAAGGCCTGTGTGGGGTGAGCGTGCCGGCCATCGCCGGCATTAATGACACTGACATGCGGCGCGACGTGATCCGCGATAAAGTGAGCGGCTCCACTGTCGGCATGCCGGACCACGAACATATCTACATGCATGGCCTCCAGGTTGCGCAACGTGTCCAGCAGCGTCTCACCCTTGACCGTGCTCGACTGGGTGATATTGATGTTGAGAATATCCGCGGAGAGTCGCTTTGCGGCGAGTTCGAACGTGGTACGTGTGCGCGTGCTGGCTTCGAAAAACAGATTGACGATGGTTTTACCGCGTAGCAGCGGGACTTTCTTGACGCTCTGCTCGGTAACCCCGGAGAAAGACTCGGCCGCATCGAGAATGTCGGTCAGCAGCTTGCGGTTCAGCCCCTCGATGGACAGGAAATGGCGCAGTCTCCCGTGCCTGTCGATTTGCCGGCTGTTGTTCATGGGATCTGTTTTATTTCCAGCTTCAGCGTGTCCGGTCCGAGCAGCTTGATGTGCTGCCGGGATGTTAACCTGACATGACTGCCGACCACGTTGGCCTGAATAGGTAGTTCACGTCCATCACGCTCGACCAGCGTGGCGAGCAGGATGGATGCGGGGCGGCCGTAGTCGAAGAGCTCGTTCATGGCGGCGCGTATGGTGCGTCCGGTATGCAGCACATCATCGACCAGGATGATGTGCCGGTCGTCAATGCTGAACGGCAACTGGGAGGGACGTACCACCGGGTTCATCCCGATACGCGTGAAGTCGTCGCGGTAGAACGAGATATCCAGACTACCGGGCGGGGTGCTGATATCGAGCAATTCATGCAGTCTCGCGGCTACCCACACGCCACCGCTGTGAATGCCGATCATGGCGGGATTATCGCGCCCGGTGAGCTCGATCTGACTGATAATCTGGCGCGCCATGCGTTCAAGAATGGCGGGTATGTTCTCAAGATCACTCATTTTTTTGACTGCAACCAGCTCACAAGAATCTCCTTCGCCGCGACCGCATCTATACCCCTGGCTTTCAGTTCGCGTTCCCCATTTCCCTCGCGCCGTGCTGCGGCGTGCGAACTCAACCGCTCGTCCATGGGGTGTACAGGTAGTTTATACCGGTCTTCGAGTTGAAGTATGAAACGTTTGACACTGCGGGTGAATCCGGATTCGCTGCCGTCTGCGTGCAAAGGGAGTCCGACAACCAGTGCATCCGGCCGCCATGTCCTGATGAGTTCCGTAATCATGTCCCAGTTTGGTTTGCCGTTGCATGAACGGACGGTTGCGAGCGCCGTGGCGGTACCGGTTAGCTCCTGCCCCACGGCGACGCCGATTCGCTGCAGTCCGAAATCAAAACCAAGCAGTGTCAGCAAGTCGGCGATGGTTCGATGACGGTCGGGTGTATCGGGAATTATCAGGCATGGCCCGCGTCCCCGGATAAAAGTTTCAGATCAACGCCTATTAGCGCCGCTGCGGCCTCCCAGCGTTGCTCATAGGAAACGTCGAAGACAATCCGGCTGCTTGCCGGGCCGCTCAGCCAGGCGTTTGCCGCAATTTCCTCTTCCAGCTGGCCGGGACCCCAGCCGGCGTAGCCCAGCGTAATAAATGATTTATCAGGCCCTCCGCCACGGGCGATGGCCTCGAGTATATCGCGTGACGAGGTCACTCCTGTATTTTCCGTCACCTTGAGGGTCGCGTCCCAGTTGCCCAGTGGCTCGTGCAGTACAAACCCGCGGTCTCCCTGTACCGGACCGCCCATGAATACGGGTTGGCTGGCGATAGCTTCCGAGCTGGCCTTGATATCCATATGCTCGAGGATGTCGCCGAGGTTAATACCCAATGGACGATTGATAATGATGCCAAGCGCGCCGTCTTCATTGTGTTCGCATATTAGCGTGGCGGTGTGATGGAAGTTGGGGTCGCTCAATGCCGGCATCGCGATGAGAAAATGATTGTTAAGTGATGCAAGCGTTCCCATGACCATAGTATCCGGTACAGAGGTGGCCTGCATCAAGTCTTGCAGCTGGACATTGCGGCGCACCGTCGCGCGGTTAACGGCTATGCAACCGGTGCGAGGTGGAGAATTCCCAGGTTCGGGTAATGTGCAGTACATCAGCTTCCTTGCGAATTTCGGGCGGGAAGGGCAGGAAGGGGCCCGCGAGGTTTACAATCCGCACCGCGGCCTCATCGAGCAGGTGCTGACCGGAAGGGCGTAACACACTGATATTGCGGACGGTGCCGTCAGGATTCAGTTCAACATCCAGCAGCAGCTTGCCGGATATGCTGTCGCGGCGGGCGGCATCCGGGTAGTTCAGGTTGCCGACCCGTTCAACCTTCTTGACCCACTCGAGCATGTAATTGGCATACTTGAATTCCTGGGTTCGTGCCGAGACAAAGACCTGTTTGGGCTGTTTTGCATAGGCCTGCCTGGATTCGTTGATCTGTTCGCTGAGACTGACAATTTCCATGCTGCGTTCTATCAGTTCGCTTGCGGATATATCCTTTGGATCCGTTTCGGGGACGGCGGTGGTTTCCTGCTCGATCTTCGCGCTGGACAGCTCCGTCGTTAGTACCTGGGTCGGGGCGGGTGCCGGCTCTTGTACGATGACCGACGGCGCCTGCGCCGGCAGGGACTCTTGCGGCCGCACTTTCTCGTTGATATTGCCGCCTCCGTCCTGACTGGTCTGGGCCAGATATTCCGCTTCCTCCGGAGGGGGGCTCTCGTGGCTGGAGAGGGTGATGTCCAGGGACGGCAGTTGGCTATCCTGCGGTTTCAGAATATCAGTGCCGAAGGTGATTCCCAGGATGATCATGGCATGCAGCATGACGGCAAAGAATACCGCCAGCGCCATCCGGTCAGTCGTGGTAACCGGGTTCATTTCCAGTGATGGCTCGATTACGCCCTGCATTGTTCCTGCCAGCCTGACATGTCTTGCGGCTGTAAGCCGCACTGAGGCGTCGATTCGTGCTCTCGTGCGCCTGTCATCAATAGGGTGCTGCAAATCTTTCACCGGGAGTGTTAATGAGGGGTCCTGGTGGTGTGATCAGAGGCATTCTACCGATTTTGGATACTTGTCCTTGACTTTGCTGATCAGTCCATCGATTGCAATCTGCTCGGCGTCATTTCCCTGTCGTGCCTTGTAGGCTGCATCCAGCTGGTCGCCGACGCCGGGGTATTCCGATCTTCGCATCGAGGCGTAATTCTTGCCAGTGTTATCATGGATGATTTTCTCCAGGGCGTGGCGCAGTTCTTCGTGCGTGGGCTGCTGTTCGTTGGTATGCCATTCGTCGATATAGGGTTCATCGTCGGGATTGTCATGCCGGATCACATAATCGACACCGGCATGCACGTTTGGTTGCAGTAAATGCATGGCACGGCAGAGTTCGCGGGCGCTGTCATCATGCCTGAGCAGGCTCTGCTGCTGTGCAACCTGCTTCAGCTGCTCATGCATCCTGCGGGTGTTTTGCCACAGGAAGAGTATCCAGAAGCACACACCCAGAAGAATAAAACCCAAGATTGCCACTGTTCCCGTGTCCCACATCATTGTCGTTTGGCCCCTCGATCGTTAATTTATGTCAGGTATTGTAGCAACGTAGTAACGGATCAGAACACCACTTCCGTAGAGTACCGGCAGGATAGCGTCGTCTTGCGCGTATTTCAGCCCCCCAGGCGCAATTCGATGGCATCCATTAACTGGCCGGCGATGTCCGCCTTGTACAGGGTATCGAGTTCGCGGATACAGGTTGGGCTGGTGATGTTGATTTCGGTCAGATAGTCACCGATCACATCCAGTCCGACAAACAACAGACCCATTTCGCGCAATGCCAGACCCAGCTGCGCACAGATCCATCGGTCACGCTCGGTAAGTTCAATACCCTTGCCGGTTCCCCCGGCGGCCAGATTGCCACGCGACTCCCCGGGTGCCGGTATGCGCGCCAGGGCATAGGGAAAGGGTTCGCCATCCACCAGCAGGATACGCTTGTCGCCCTTTGTTATCTCGGGTATGTACCGCTGTGCCATGGTGGAACGCCGGCCATTGTCGGTGATGGTTTCCAGGATCACGTTGAGATTCGGATCGTCATGCCGGACCCGGAATACGGAAGCCCCGCCCATGCCATTCAGCGGCTTTACGACAATATCGCTGAACTCTCTCAGAAAGTTTTTCAGGCAATGAATCTGGCGGCTGACCAGAGTTGGCGGGCAGCATGAAGAGAACCAGGCGGTGTAGAGCTTTTCACCGGCATTTCGCAATGAGGCTGGGCGGTTGACGACCAATACACCCTCTGTCTCGGCCCGCTCCAGCAGGAGTGTGGTGTACAGATATTCCATATCAACCGGTGGGTCCTTGCGCATCAGAACCACATCCAGGGTTGCCAGCGGCAGGGGCTGGCGGTCAGAGCGCTCGAACCACCGCTGCGTGTCGTTGCACACCGTCAGGCGGCTCATGTCGGCATGACAATGACTGTCCCGCAGGTAAAGATCACCCTGTTCCATGTAATAAAGTTCCCACCCACGTGCCTGTGCCGACAGCAGCATGGCCAGGGTGCTGTCCTTGTATGCATGGATGGACTCGATGGGGTCCATGACGACGCCTAGTTTTATTGTCATGTGAACACGCTTCCCGTGTGCGGGTCACCGGCGGTGACGAATAAAGTTTGCCTATGCCTGGACGATAACTCGCTGTAGTTGAGAGCCAATACTAATTTAATTTGCCTGCCATGCGTAATCAGGGAATGGCAAATCGAGTCGGGTGCCGGGTGGCGGTACGACAGGTTCGATCCAAATTGTTTGGAAACATGTAGATAGATGATATGCAACGTAGCGCCGGACCGACCGTGATCGAGACAAACCTGAGTCAGGAGGATATCGTCGTTACCGGTCGGACATGCCGGGTCATGGTGGTCGATGACAGCAAGACCATTCGCCGCACTGCGGAGACCCTGCTCAGGAAGGAAGGTTTCGAGGTGGTCACTGCCGTGGATGGTTTCGAGGCGCTTGGCAAGATTGTCGATTATCAGCCAGACCTCATTTTTCTGGATATCATGATGCCGCGACTGGACGGTTACCAGACCTGCGCTCTGATCAAGCACCACCACGTATTCAGAAATACACCGGTTGTCATGCTGTCCAGCAGGGACGGTCTTTTCGACCGGGCCCGGGGTCGGGTGGTGGGTTCCGATCGCTATATCACCAAGCCGTTTACGAAGGAAGATTTGCTTGCTGTCATAGCACACTATGGCAGCAACTCCGGATGACTGCAGCCACGTCTGGCGTGGCAGGAAGCCTGTCGATTTATACTGAGGGAATGGCAATGAAGCAGATTATGATCGTTGATGATTCGCCTACGGATGCACATCTGCTGCAGAAGATGCTGGAAAAGAACGGCTACCAGACCCTGACCGCCGGGAATGGCAATGAAGGTATCGAAGTTGCCAGACTGCTGAGACCGGATCTGATTCTGATGGACGTGGTAATGCCGGGACTGAACGGTTTTCAGGCGACCCGGGAGCTTTCCAATAATCCGGAGACCTCGTCAATCCCCGTCATTATCGTGACCAGGAAGGACCAGAAAGTGGACCGGGTATGGGGTATACGTCAGGGCGCACGTGACTATATAACCAAACCTGTCAGCGAAGGCGACCTGCTGTCGCTGATCAACGAAGCCCTCGCCAGCTAGCGATAACGTTACGAACGACGACATCCGACATGATGATCGATCCCGTTTCCATCCTGAAAAATATCGAGGACTGTTGCCGGCTCTCCGCCGTCGATCCGTCGCGAAAAACCGAGGTCATCCGTCTTTGGTCCGGCGTGGCCTTCCGCATTGGCGCCAACAGGATGGTTGCTGCCATGGGCGAAGTGGTTGAGATAGTGACATATCCGGAACTCTCCGTTGTCCCCTATACCTGCTCCTGGGTCAGGGGTATCGCCAATATACGTGGCAGGTTGCTCACCGTAATCGATATGAACGGGTACCTGCATGGTCGGTTGACCCCTATAGGCAAGCGGACACGGGTGATGATTGCCGAATGCCAGGGTGTCTATTCTGGCCTGGTCGTGGATGAGGTCATGGGATTGAGGCATTTCCCCGAGGAAACATTCGTGGCGGAACCTACCGATATAGAGAAGGCACTGCGGCCCTATGTGCATCAGGGTTTCAGTGTTGATGGTGAGCAGTGGGGTATTTTCAAGCTATCGAATCTGGTTGAATCGCCTCAGTTTCTGCATGTTGCGGCCTGAAAATGGTGAAGCCGGATAGGGCGTCGGAGCAGGGAATATTTTCCGGAATCAGAGATTAATCGGTCAGGAGACAGGCCATGAAAGGAACATTTGATGTAAAGCTCGCGGGATCCAGCAACTGGATGCGGTTTCTGAGTTTCCTGATGCTGAGCTCGGTTGCGGCAATTGTAGGTGTGCTGGTGCATGTCGGCAACCAGGCCGAAACCGATCAGCGCAATCTGGAATCAATCGGTGAACAACAGGTGCTTTCGCAACGTATCGCGAAATATGCGCTGTCCGCATCAACCGGAGACAGTGTGGCATTTGACCGGCTTGCTCTGACAAAGGATCGGTTCGTCAGTGTGCTGGCCATCCAGCGCGATGAATTTACATCAGGCACTGCAGTGAAGGGCGGACCTCTTATCGAGGCCTTTCTGGCATTCGAAACAAGCTGGGACGGTATCAGCCGCGATATTGACGCGGTAATCAACGGCAAGGAACAGCTATTGGCGGTAGCCGGGACGGCAAAGGTAATGAACGAGGTAATGCCCCCATTGCTTGAGAACAGCGAGGAGGTGGTCGGCATCCTGCTGGAGAATGGTGCAAGTGCGTCGCAGGTTAGCCTCGCGAGTCGTCTGTCCGTACTTGGCCAGCGTATCGTGAACAATATCAAGCAAGTCATGACCGGTGAGGATGCCGAGACGGCCATGATGGCTTTCGTGAAAGACAGCGCCGAATTTGATCGCATCATCAACGGGCTGCTGCATGGCCGGAGTGGTATCCAGGAGGCAAGTAACAAGGCGGCGCAGTCGAAGTTGCGCCAGATTGACGCACTGTTCGGACGCCTAAGTGAGCATGTCGGATCCGCTGCCAAAAATACCAGTAAGCTGGTGAGCGCGCAGGCGGCGGCGAAATCCGTATCCCTGCAGGGTGAGCGGCTGCTCGAGTCAACGGATCGATTAAAGGATGCCTATGTCGTAACCGAGGAAAGCCGGCTCGTATCCATGGAACTAGCCTATCTGCTGGGATCGGTGGCATTGTTCATCCTGCTCTGGATGGGTTTCGAGACGCTTCGCAGCCAGAAACGCCGCAGCAAGGTCGTCGAGGACGAAAACTCGCGCAACCAGGAAGCCATTATGCGGTTGCTCGACGAAATGGGTGACTTGGCAGAGGGTGACCTGACGGTGCGGGCTACAGTAAGCGAGGAGTTTACCGGTTCGATCGCCGACTCGATCAATGTTACCATCGATTCCCTGCGGGGTTTGGTCAAGACCATCAACGTGACCTCGCGGCAGCTCTCCGGCGCAGTACACGAGACGGAGGAGATCGCCCAGCAACTCTCCAGTGCGAGCGAGAAGCAGTCGAAGGATATAGCCAATACCAGTTCCGCAATCAATGCCATGACCGATTCCCTCGATGAGGTCTCGGACAATGCAAGCGAGTCTTCCAAGGTGGCGATGCGGTCGGTAGAAATCGCCAAGAACGGCGGTAATGCGGTGAAACGTACCATGGAAGGCATGGGAACGATCCGCGAACATATCCAGGAAACCTCCAAGCGTATCAAGCGCTTGGGTGAAAGTTCCCAGGAAATCGGCGACATCGTCGAACTTATCAACGATATCGCCGAACAGACCAACATACTGGCGCTGAATGCCTCGATCCAGGCTGCCATGGCGGGAGAGGCTGGCCGTGGTTTTGCGGTGGTTGCCGATGAAGTACAACGTCTGGCAGAGCGCTCGGCAAATGCGACCAAACAGATCGAAGCGCTGGTCAAGGCGATTCAGGCGGATACCAACGAGGCGGTCATTTCCATGGAGAAAAGCACCTCGGGCGTAGTGAACGGTACCCGGCTGGCGGAAGATGCCGGCGGTGCGCTGGAAGAGATCGAAAGCGTTTCCGAACAGCTGGCCGGTTTGATACAGACCATCTCGGGGGCTGCCAGGCAACAGGCGGCTGCGGCGGCGGAGATTTCGAAAACCATGAGCGGGATCCAGGATGTAACGACGCAGACCGCCGCTGGTACGGAGCGCACGTCACAATCCATCGGAAATCTGGCTCGGTTGGCACAGGATCTCGACATATCTGTCGCGGGTTTCAAGCTGCCTTAGTGACGGGGTAATACCCTGTGCCGAGGAAATCTATTACCACGCACCAGTTTTGCCTGTGATCTCCGGTTTTGGGATTCCGAGGCGGGCTGACGGGAAAGATAATGAGCGAAGCGATCGATTACACCGCACTTAACTGGGTCAAGCATGGACTCAACGAGATATTGTGCCAGGCCCGTCAGTGCCTTGAGAAATATTCGGAGACTCCGGGAGACGCGCGGCCCCTGCAGGAGTGCATGACCACCTTGCACCAGGCACGAGGACCGTTGCAGATGGTCGATCTGCGGGGGGCGAATCGGCTGGCGGCGGAGATGGAGGCAGTCATCGGTGCTCTGATAGAGGAACGCATAGCACCGACGGCGGAGACTCTGGAATCTCTCATGCAGGTATTTATTCAGCTGCCGGACTACCTCTCGAGACTGGGCCGCGGGCGACGCGATGCACCTGTCGCGCTGTTGCCGCTCATAAACCGGTTGCGCGCCCTGAGCGGCGAGGAGCCGCTGCCGGAGTTCGTTGTATTCACTCCCGATCTGACCATACCCGTCCCTTCCGCCTGTTTTAATTCGCAGTCGCTGGCCGAACTGCCCGATGTGCAGGAGCTTGCGCTCACCTACAGACAGCGCTTCCAGGCGGGACTCGTGGAGTGGTATCGCGGGGGCAGCAACGACAGCGGCCTGCTCAAACTGCGCGAGGTGCTGGCAAGCCTGCAGCAGGCATCGAGGAACGAGTCGGTGGCGCGCTTGTGGTGGTTCAGCGCCGGACTTGCCGAGGTGCTGACGCGGGGGGCGATGCCTGCATCTACCGAAATCAAGCAGTTGTTTGGACGTATTGATCGTCAGCTCAAGCGACTGATCGATGTCGGGGAGACGGCATTTTCAGAAACAATCCCCGAAGACCTGCTGAAGCAGATGTTGTTTCATATCCTGCAGTCCAACATTTCAGCGGGCCGCGCGGGAGACATCAGGGAGATCTATGCACCGAGCGAAACAGACCGGCGTGCAGCTTCTGAATGTCTGTCAGGGTGCAACGAGGCGTTGTTCAGCAGTGTTTCAGCGGGTGCATGTGAGCGGATTGAACAGATCAAGGAGCAGCTCGACGGTTTCATGCGTGCCGGACCCGGGGAAGCAACGGATCTGAGGACAATTGCCGATGACTTGCATGCACTCGGAAATATCATCGGCATGATCGGCCTGGACGCGGCGGCGAGCATACTGGAGGAACAGGAACGTCATGTCCGATCAATGCTCGATGACGGACAATCCCTGCAGGAATCCGGGCTGATGCCGGTGGCAAATGCCTTGGTGGAGGTTGAGGCGGTATTGCGTGATATTAACTCCGGCTATGCGGTTCTTGACCGGACGCAAACTACCCGGGAGATTGTCTGCAGGCAGGGGCTCGAAGCCGTCATCCGCGAGGTGATCTCCGACATGGCTGGCGCCAGGGAGCGGATCGATAACTACATCAGGATGCCGGGTGCGCGCGATGTGCTCGCCGATGTCCCGCAACAGCTCGATCAGGTAAGGGGCGGTTTGCTGCTGGCGGGTGAGGAGCGCGCCGCCGCACTGGTCACTCAGGCCTGCGCATATGTTGCGCGGGAGCTGATTGCAGGAGAACAGGTTCCTGGTGACCAGCAGCTGGATACCCTCGCCGATGCTATTTGCAGCATCGAATATTATGTCGAGGAGCTGAAGGAAGGAACGGTCTATGGCGGTATGGTGCTCGATGTCGCAGAGCAGAGTCTTGAGAAACTGGGCTATTCAACCCTGCCTCTCGGAATGCCGGCGTACATGGAGCAGGTTGCCGGGGCCGCGATTCCTCCGGCCAGCTGTCCCGCCGCAACGGAAGCGCCCGAAATCACCGCCCTGCAGGTTATCGCCGAAGACACAGACAGTGAGATACTAGATATCTTCATTGAAGAGGCTGCCGGGGAAATCAGCCTGCTTGACGAGCTCCTTCCCAGGGTTATAGACGGGACGGGTGATGACGAATTGCTGGAAACGGTTCGTCGTGCGTTCCACACCCTGAAGGGCAGCGGGCGCATGGTCGGCGCCCTGGCGTTGGGTGAATTCGCCTGTGTTTTCGAGCGTCTTCTCAAGCAGCTCATAGATGGTACGGCCGGGACCGGTGAGTGGCATCATCAACTGCTGGCGCAGGTGACCGGTTCCCTGTCTCAATTAGTGGAGCAGATCAAGGGCGGACCCGCACCCGGGGCAGATATTAACGGCCTGGTCATGCAGGCGGTCAGACTCATGGTGTCCGGCGCGCCGGCAATCACCGCCCCCACGGACGATGCACACACGACTATAAACACTACGGATCCCGGCTGCGATGGTAACGATACGCAAGCGGTACTCCTGGAGCACCATGGCATCAGTGACAATGACGGTTTGGTGCAGGCTATGCCGGGATCCGAACAGCCGGTACTTGCCGAGGGGGCGGACCCGGAAATCGTCGAGATCTTCATGGAGGAAGCCGCTGATCAGCTGGCGGCGATTTCAATCAGCCTGCCGGAATGGCTGGACAACCCAGGTAATCGGGAGGCGCTGGTAACCGCATGCCGGGCATTCCACACCCTCAAGGGCAGTGGCCGCATGGCAGGCGCCATGGCCGTCGGTGAGTTCGCATGGGCGATCGAGGCGCTTCTGCATCGTGTCATCGACGGTTCAATCGAGATAACTGCCGAACTCATGGAATTTCTTGGCAAGGTATCCACGCCCTTGTCCGAACTTCTTGGCCAGGTCGGTGGCGGGCCTGAACCGGTTGCTGATTTCCGTGCGGTAATGGAATCCGCACAACGGCTGAAGCGTGGCGAAAGCATAACTCCGTGCGTTTCCGGCATCGCGACTGTTGTGGCAGAGCCGCCGGTTGATGTGGCAAGCACTCCGGTGCCCGATGTAAGGGAAGTCGAGCCGGATCTGATCGATATCTTCGGCCGGGAATGCCGCGATCACCTGGGTTCGATGCGGGATTTTATCCATGACTGCGAGCAGAGTGAACTGGCCTGTCATGTCACGGAACCGCTCTACCGTGCGCTGCATACCCTATCGGGCATCGCGGAATCCGCGCATGTTTTCTTCATCAAGGATCTCGCCGGTGATCTCTATACCTATTTCAGTGCGCTGGACGAAGCGAGGCAACCGCTCGGGTGTGAGGCCGTGAATGTGCTCAAGGCCTGTACGGCGGCGATGTCCGGGCTTGCCGACAGGCTGCCGGACACTTCCTTCAATTCCGCGTTGCTGCAGTCGCTGCGAGAGAGCATCCACGCCTTGCCGGAAGTTTCGCTTCCCGAAGAGATCCCCGCAGCAGAGTACCAGCCTGCCGATGAACCGGAGGAGACGCCGGTCGAGGTGGCGTGCGAAGCCGGCTTCGGTCCGGTTCCGGCATCCACGGACCCGGAGGTGGAGAGTGTACCGGATACGATCGCGACAGCCGTGGCAATGCCTGCAGGAGGCGTTGACCATTATGCCGATATCGATCCCGAGCTGTTCGAGATCTTTCTGGAAGAGGCCGGAGAGATTATCGAAAGCAGCGAAAACACGTTGCATTCCTGGGTGACGGATCCCGGTCATCGGGAGCTGATGAATGAATTCCAGCGCCAGTTGCACACCCTGAAAGGCGGTGCCCGCATGGTCGATATCAGCGCCATCGGCAACCTCAGCCACAGTCTGGAAACACTGCTGACTCGCGTTGTCGATGGACAGGTCGAGACCTCCGAGCAACTGTTCGGTCTGCTGCGGCATGCGCATGACCGTCTCGCCGATATGCTGGAGAAAGTCAGGGCCCGTGAGGTGCCGGAAGGCGCGCAGGCACTGGAAGAACAATTGAGCCGTCTTGGTTCCGGGGACGAGATCCGTGAAATTGAGACGGTGGCCGTGGTTGAAACAGATGAGTCGGAAGCCGCTGTCTTGCACCCGCAGGTTGATGCTGCACCGGATATACAGGAACTTCCGCTTCCCGTTGCAAGCACCTGTGAGACGGAATCGGCCACGCCGTTCGATGCAGTCGAATCGGTGGTTACGGGGAATATACCAACCGATGCCCCGGAAACAGGCGCGCTAATGCCGCATCAGCCCGAACGGCGCAAGCCATCGCGCGTACGGGGTGAACAGGTACGCGTACAGGCCGAACTGCTGGACAACCTGGTGGGCTACTCCGGCGAGATAAGCATCTACCGGGCCCGTCTGGAACAGCAGGTCGGTGTTTACCAGTTCAATCTGGCCGAATTGCTCCAGACCATCAATCGCGTGCGTGACCAGTTGCGTCAGTTCGAGATCGAAACGGAAACCCAGATCCTGCACCGCCTCGAACGCGAGTCCGAAGATCACAATTTTGACTTCGATCCGCTGGAGATGGATCGCTATTCGAATTTGACGCAGTTGTCGCGGTCACTGGTGGAGACAATCAGCGACCTGCACAGCATCCAGGAACTGCTCGACAATACGACGCGCGAGACTGAATCGTTGCTGCTTCAGCAGTCACGGGTCAGCACAGACCTGCAGGAAGGCCTCATGCGTGCGCGCATGATTCCGTTTGCCGGGCTAGCCCCGCGCCTGCGGCGCATCGTGCGTCAGGCTGCCGGGGAACTTGGCAAGACGGTCGAGCTCACGATGGATGGCGCCGAGGGTGAGATGGACCGTAACGTGATAGAAAGAATCATCGCACCGCTCGAGCACATGCTGCGCAACGCGGTTGATCACGGCATCGAGCGGCCGGAAGAGCGCCGGGCGGCTGGCAAGCCGGAAGCGGGCGCCATCAGAATCGCCTTTCACCGTGAGGGGCCGGAGATCGTGTTGCAGATCGTCGATGACGGCCGGGGCATCAACCATGATGTCATCCGTGAGCGGGCCATCGAACGCGGCCTGATTGCAGAGGATGTGCAATTGTCGGACAGTGAGGCCATGCAGTTCGTTCTGCAGACAGGTTTTAGCACGGCAGACAAGGTGACGCAGATTTCAGGGCGAGGCGTGGGCATGGATGTGGTGAACAGCGAGGTCAAGCAGCTTGGCGGATCCTTGCTGATCGATTCTATCCCCGGCAGGGGCAGTATCTTCACCATACGCCTGCCATACACACTCGCAAGCAATCAGGCGCTGCTGGTCAGGGCAGGCGAGGATACCTTCTGCATCCCGCTCGGCACGATCGAGGGTGTTGTCCGTGTGGACGCGGCGTATCTAGCGGAATGCTACCAGTCGCCGGAAGCGGGCTACAGGTACGCGGGCAACCTTTACCAGCTGCATCATCTCGGGACACTGCTGAAGCGGGGCAGCATGGACCTGGGAGGAGCGCAAGGACGCATTCCGGTGCTGCTGGTTCGCATCGGCGAGAAGCGTCTCGCACTGCAGGTAGAGGCCCTGATAGGCAATCGTGAAATTGTAATCAAGCCGCTGGGCGCACAGCTGAGCGGTGTCCACGGGATATCGGGCGCCACGATCCTGGGCGACGGAAGGGTCATTCTTATTCTGGATATGGCGGCCGTGGGCCGCATGGCCGTCAGGCCGCAGATTCCGGCCAGGACAACCGATTCAAACGCAAAGGAACGGTTGCTGATTATGGTCGTTGATGATTCAATCACCGTGCGCAAGGTAACCACAAGACTGCTGGAGCGTTACGGTTTCGACGTGGTAACGGCAAAAGACGGTGTGGATGCCATGAGTCTGCTGCAGGATCGCATTCCAGACGTCATGTTGCTCGACATCGAGATGCCACGCATGGACGGTTTCGAGCTGGCCAGGCATATTCGGAGTGATGAACGCTTGCAGCATATTCCGATCACCATGATCACCTCGCGCACCGGCGACAAGCACCGGGAGCGGGCAATGCAGATCGGCGTAAATCATTACCTTGGCAAACCGTTTCAGGAACATGAGCTTCTGAAAACCATCCACCGCCTGATTGGCATGCCCATGGCGGAGGAAATGGAGCAGGCGGATGTTTACGGTCAGCCCTGAATCCGGTCAATTGCAAGGAGCCATCATATGAACGGCATACCGGACCAGGTTCGCAGCCTGTGGATACCCTTGCGTGAGGTGAACATGCTGCTGCCGAATGTGGCGATCGCGGAGGTCGGTAATTACCGCGTACCTGACGAACAACCCGATACACCGGACTGGCTGCTGGGCACGATTGACTGGCGTGGCCAGATTATACCGGTGGTGTCGCTCGAGTTGCTCTGCGGGGACAAGATTCCGGCAAACCCTGTTTACTCGCGTTTCATCATCATCAATTCCGTACGCACGGACAGTACGGTGCCCCACTATGCCCTCGTGGCGGCCGCCCTGCCACGGTCGATCCTGTTCGACAACACGATCGTGGACGATGTCCAGACCTGCGACCTGCCGGCATTGCAGTGTCGTGTCTATATCGGTCCTGAGCAGGCGGTGGTTCCGAACCTCGATTACCTCCAGGCGGTATTGGAGCAACACTGGCCCGTTGCAGCCTGAGCATACTCGCTCGCGTCCGCACGGGTGCCTGCGACAACTTCCTCTCCATGCCGCTGCCTCACTACCCGCACTGACGCGTGGTGTGAACCACGCCTAGCGCAAGTCACCCCACAAGGCCTGAAGGCTGGCAAGCATGGCCAAGGCGGCGGTTTCCGTGCGCAGGATGCGTGGCCCCAGTTTCATGGGGTTGAACCCAGCCGCCGCCGCCAGTGTTGTCTCCTCGGCGCTGATTCCGCCTTCCGGTCCCACCAGCAACAGGACGGATTCCCCCGGAGGCTGCATAGTGCCCAGTGACTGTCGTGCCTCGGGGGCCAGCAGTATATGGAAGTTATGGCGATGAATACCGGTTAGCCAGGAGCGGTATTCAAGTGGCGATTCCAGCCCTGGCAGGGTGGCGCGTCCGCACTGTTCGCAAGCGCTGATCACTACCCCCCGCCAGTGTCGCAAGCGCTTTTCCAGCCGTTCGCCACTAGTGCGTGTCTGGCTATGTGCGGTCCACAACGGTTGCACTTCCGTGACCCCCAGTTCAACGGCTTTTTGCAGGATGAGATCCATGCGGTCTCCGCGCGGGATTCCCTGTGCCAGGGTGATCGCGAACGGGGGTTCGGGAATGCTCGCCATCGCCTTGCCAATTTCGACGGTTACCTGTGTGCGCCGCACCTCCCGGATCGTCCCCTCGTGCTCGCATCCCTTTCCATCGAATATTCTGACTGCCGCGCCGGGACGCAGGCGCAGGACGTGCGTGACGTGGTGCGCGGACCGTTCGTCGAGTCCGAGGGCTTCTCCCTCTACCGGGGTGAGCGGCAGGTAGAGTCTCGGCACATGCATGGCTAGGTCCGTGTAGCCTGGTCGATGCCGTCGAGCGCCACCCTTGCCAGCAGGCCGACTTCATCCGGGGTGATGACGTAGGGCGGCATGAAATAGACAACGTTGCCGAGCGGTCGCAGCAGCACGCCGTGGGCCAGGGCATATTGATACACCTCGAGTCCGCGCCGCTCCTGCCAGGGGTAGGGGGTGCGGTTGCCTTTCTCTCGCACCATCTCGATCGCCAGGATCATACCGGTCTGCCGAATCTCGCCGACGTGCGGATGCTCGCCGATGGGCGCGGCGACCCGGTGCATCGCGGCGGCAAGGAGTTTGTTCTTCTCGATGACATCCCCGGTGCTGAAGAGCTCGAGTGTGGCCAGTGCGGCACGGCAACCGAGTGGGTTGCCGGTGTAGCTGTGGGAATGGAGGAAGGCCCTGAGCCGGTGGTAGTCGTCGTAGAAGCAGTCGTAGACAGCGTCGCGCGTCAGCACGACAGACAGCGGCAGATAACCGCCGGTGAGACCCTTGGACAGGCACAGGAAGTCGGGCGTGATGCCAGCCTGCTCACAGGCAAACAGGGTGCCGGTGCGGCCGAAGCCCACGGCGATCTCGTCGGCGATCAGGTGGACGCCATAGTGGTTGCAGGCGTCCCGCAGCAGGGCGAGGTAGACCGGATCATACATGCGCATGTTGCCCGCGCACTGCACCAGCGGCTCGATGATGACGGCGCATATCTCCGCGGCGTGCCGCTCCAGGGTCCTCTCCATGGGTTCGAAGCGGCGCACGCTGTAGTCGTGCCAGGATTCACCGGGTTCACGGTGATAGCAGTCGGGCGAGGGTACCGTGATGGGTTGCATCAACAGGGGCCCGTAGGTCTGCCGGTAGAGTTCGACGTCCCCGACGGCCAGGGCGCCCAGGGTCTCGCCATGGTAGCTGTTGGCCAGGGTGACGAATTTGGTCTTGCCGGGCCGGTTACGGTTGAGCCAGGCATGGAAGCTCATCTTGAGTGCGACCTCGATGGCGGAGGAACCGTTGTCGGCGTAAAAGCAGCGCTCCAGACCCGGCGGCGTGATGGCGATCAGGCGTTCCGAGAGTTCGATGACCGCTTCGTGGGTGAAGCCGGCGAGCAGGACATGCTCCAGGGTTTCAAGCTGCGCGTTGAGCGCGGCGTTGATATGCGGGTGACCGTGTCCGAACAGGTTGACCCACCAGGAACTGATGGCATCGAGGTAGCGGTTGCCGTCGAAGTCTTCCAGCCAGACTCCCTTGGCCCGGCGCACCGGTATGAGGGGCAGCCATTCGTGGTCTTTCATCTGTGTGCAGGGATGCCACACAGCGGCAAGGTCGCGCTGGACGAGATCGACATTCGACATGGCGGGCACTATACAAGACTAGGGCGGATTTACTAAGAAGGTCGAATCTGCATATAAAAAAATCAACGCACCGCAAAAACGCAGAGCACGCAAAGCTATTTAACGTTTTTGATAGGTTTCTTTGCCTACTTCGTGTCTTTGCGGTGAAAAAATGGTGCTTATGGATGAGCACCAAGGTCGTCGTTGGCTGAGCCACCCGGCTGCGATACGTTCCCGGCAAGCCATCACCGTGCGCGTGACATCGTCTGGGCAGGTTCCTAACTGGCGCCCAGCCCCAGATTCTTCCAGATGGTCATCGACGGCTCGGCCCGGTTGAGGGTGTAGAAATGCAGCCCCGGGGCACCCTGCTCCAGCAGTCGCGCGCACAGCCGGGTCACGACGTCGATACCGAAGCTGCGGATCGATTCGCTGTCTTCACCGAATACCTCCAGACGCTTGCGCATCCAGCGCGGGATTTCCGCCCCGCAGGCATCCGAAAAACGCGCCAGCTGGTGGTAGTTGCTGATCGGCATGATCCCGGGAACAATGGGGATGTCAATTCCCGACCTTTCGCATCGTTCGATGAAGTGGAAGTACGCATCGGGGTTGTAGAAATACTGGGTGATGGCGCTGTCCGCGCCGGCCTCAACCTTGCGCTTGAAATTGACAAGGTCCCGGTCGGGGCTGGTTGCCTGCGGGTGATATTCCGGATAGGCCGCCACTTCAACGTGAAAATGGTCTGCTGTTTCCTCGCGGATGAAGCTCACCAGTTCATTGGCGAAGCGGAACTCGCCGGCTTCGACCATGCCCGAGGGCATGTCGCCGCGCAGTGCCACGATATGGCGTATGTCTTTTTCCCGATAGGCGTGCAGCATCTCGCGGATATTGTCATGGGTGGAGCTGATGCAGGAGATGTGCGGCGCCGCATCGATACCGGAAGTCTCGTGGAGGCCAATAACCGTCTCGTAAGTCCGGTCACGGGTGGAGCCACCCGCTCCGAAGGTTACCGAAAAGAATCGTGGCTTCAGCACGGCGAGGACCTTGCTGGTGGCCTCGAGCTTGATCACGCCGTCCCGGGTCTTTGGGGGAAAAAACTCGAAACTAAAGACCGGCTTATGTTTTTTCTGGGATTCCATGGGTTGTCCCGCGCTGGCTACAGGCGGCTTTTCGGACCAGAATCCGTCCGGCCGATGTTGCGGCCCCGCAAAAAACGCCGTGGCATTTGCTGCGGCGCCCCGCTGATCAGTAGCGGTAATACTCCGGTTTGTACGGGCCATCCACAGGCACGCCGATGTAATCCGCCTGTGTCTGTGTGAGCCGGGTGAGCTGCACGCCGATCTTGCCAAGGTGCAGCCGCGCCACTTCCTCGTCGAGTTTCTTGGGCAGCGTGTACACCCGCTTCTCATAGCTGTCCGGATGGTTGAACAGTTCCAGCTGGGCCAGGACCTGGTTGGTGAAACTGTTCGACATGACGAAGCTGGGATGACCGGTGGCGCAGCCGAGATTCACCAGTCGGCCTTCGGCGAGCAGGATGATGCGCTTGCCGTCCGGAAAGATGATGTGATCGACCTGCGGCTTGATGTTCTCCCACGTGTAGCGCTTCACGCTGGCTACATCGATCTCGCTGTCGAAGTGACCGATATTGCAGAGAATGGCCTGATTCTTCATGGCCGCCATATGGTCGTGGGTGATGACGTGGTAGTTGCCGGTCGCGGTGACAAAGATATCGGTCTTGTCGGCGGCCTCTTCCACGGTCATGACTCGATAGCCCTCCATGGCCGCCTGCAGCGCGCAGATCGGATCGATCTCGGCGACCCAGACGGTGCAGCCGAGACCGCGAAGTGACTGCGCGCAGCCCTTGCCGACGTCGCCGTAGCCGATGACGAGGGCGATCTTGCCGGCGATCATGACATCGGTGGCGCGCTTGATGCCATCCACCAGGGATTCACGGCAGCCATACAGGTTGTCGAACTTGCTCTTGGTGACCGAGTCGTTGACATTGATGGCCGGAAACGGCAGTTCGCCGCGCTCCTGCATCTGGTAGAGACGGTGCACACCGGTGGTGGTTTCCTCGCTGACGCCGCGAATATTCTTCAGGATCTTCGAGTACCATCCCGGCTGTTTGGCCAGCCGCGCCTTGATGGCGCCGAACAGGGCGATCTCTTCTTCACAGGTCGGATTATCCAGCAGCGTGGGGTCCTGCTCCGCCTTCGAGCCGAGTATGACCAGCAGCGTGGCGTCGCCGCCATCGTCCAGGATCATATTTGGCGTGCCGCCGTCGTGCCATTCCATGATCCGGTGGGTATAGTCCCAGTAGTCGGCCAGTGACTCGCCCTTCCAGGCGTAGACAGGTATGTTTCCGGCGGCGATGGCCGCCGCCGCATGATCCTGGGTGGAAAATATATTACATGAAGCCCATCGCACCCCGGCGCCGAGTTCAACCAGCGTCTCGATGAGCACGGCCGTCTGGATGGTCATGTGCAGGCTCCCGGCGATACGGGCACCCGTTAGCGGCTTCTCATTACCATAGCGCTCGCGCAATGCGACCAGGCCCGGCATCTCGGTCTCGGCGATGGCGATCTCCTTGCGCCCCCATCCGGCCAGGGTGATGTCGGCGACCTTGTAGTTGGCGCTGATGTTCTTGACGGGTTGTGTGCTCATGTTCTGCCTCGTGAATTTTCAGACGACACTTTCCATGCTGCGCAGGCCGGCCGCCTCACGCAGGGTTTCTGCCAGGTCGGTCCGCTCCCAGCTGAACGCCTCGTCCTCGCGGCCGAAATGACCATAGCTCGCCGTGGCCTTGTAAATCGGCCTCAGCAGATCAAGCATCTTGACGAGACCTCTGGGGCGCAGATCGAAGTGCTCCCGGACCAGTTGCACCATCCGCCCCTCATCGATTATTCCGGTACCGAAGGTGTTGATGCTGATCGAGGTGGGTTCCGCCACGCCGATGGCATAGGAGATCTGCAGTTCGCAGCGTTCGGCCAGGCCTGCTGCCACGATATTCTTCGCAACGTAGCGGGCTGCATAGGCGGCCGAACGGT
>JBAVKA010000514.1:0-1905 GCA_049688075.1 Gammaproteobacteria bacterium | reverse complement strand
CGCCGCGTAATCAAGGGCAGCAGTGAGCGTGGCGAAATCAGCGGCACGAAACGGCAGGTCGTGCAAAGTTGGCGTCGATTCTGTTAGCAAAACAGATTCTTCCCTTGTCGGATATTAATAACGAGTGACTCTGTTGGATACCGTTGCTGGCTTGAGCCGAATAAAGCGCGCAAATGTACCGTATTTACGGAGCAATCGCTAATTTGTTTCCGGTATTTGTCGCTTGAATTCATTCTCGTGGTATCCACGTCAGTTATTCAAAAAACGTAGTAAAAACACAACGCTAGAACCAATTCAGCCACAACCCGGTCTATAAGCAGATGCTATAATGCCTAAAAAATGCGTAAAAAGCAATACCTTTTTGAGGTTTCCCGATATCCAGCATGAAAATCAATTCTGTTGTCATTTAACAACATCAGGTCCGATACAGCTTCTCGACAGGATCTTACTGATGTCCAAACACAACAGAAATCGTCGAAGTTCCTTCACCTGACCTCATACGCCTACAAAATGCAGGAATTATGCCAGCCACACTATTTTCGCCAAATTCACGCTTTTTTTCCCGATTGTCGTTGTACGAGTTACCCAGCCCGCACCAACCCAGTGCGCCCTGCGACCCAAAGCACCATGACCGGGCATTGCGACACCGTCTGCCGAGGTTGCCCCTGCAATGAAACCTCGGGCCAGGGCATGGCAACCTTGCGACAATCAACCAGTTAAGGGGGTTCACCGATACTGCTGCGGCACGCTTGCTGTATGATCTGTGGCGGAGAGTTTAGCGAAAAACAAGAATTCGCCCTTGATGGACACCCCAAACGCCAAAACATTTCATATTGAGCCGGTTTCCTGCCGTAGGGACCTCAATGAATTTATCGAGGTTCCCTGGACAATTTACCGCGACGACCCGCGCTGGGTGCCGCCTCTGCTGTTCGAACAGAAACAGCGCCTGACTTCCAGGAACCCCTTTTTCGAGCACGCCCGCTGGCAAGCCTGGATCGCAAGGCACAACGGCCGCGCCGTCGGACGCATCAGCGCCCAGATCGACCGGCTCTACCAGGAACGGCACGACCGGAAGGTCGGGTATTTCGGCATGCTGGAGGCCGGGGACGATAGCGAACTTTTCGCCACCTTGCTGCAGACCGCCGAAAACTGGCTGCACGATCAGGGCATGCAGCAGGTACGCGGCCCCTTCAACCTGTCGGTCAACGAGGAATGCGGGTTGCTGGTGGATGGCTTCGATACCCCGCCCTGTATCATGATGGGTCACGCACGACCTTATTATGCCCGGCAGGTCGAGGCAGCCGGCTACATCGGAGCGAAGGATCTGCTGGCCTACTACATCGCTCCGGACTTCGACGCGCCGCGCATCATGACACGGCTGGCCGAAAAGGCCGCGCAAAAGGTGCGTGTGCGCCGACTGCGGCGCAAGCAAATCAAGCAGGAACTGGAAGTCCTGCGCGACATCTTCAACGACGCCTGGTTCAACAACTGGGGGTTCGTCCCCTTTACCGAAGCCGAATTCGCCGATATCGGCGAACTGCTGACACTGCTGGTTGATGATGACTTCGTGCAGCTCGCCGAAATCGACGACCGGCCGGTGGCGATGATCGTCGCCCTGCCCAACATCAACGAAATCATCCATGACCTGAATGGCCGGCTGCTGCCGTTTGGCTGGCTCAGACTGCTGTGGCGCCTGAAGGTCCGCTACCCGACCACCGCGCGGGTGCCCCTGATGGGGGTGCGCAGGGAATACCAGCATACCCGGCTGGGCCCGGCACTGGCCTTCATGGTCATCGACGCCGTGCGCCAGGGACTTATCCGGCGGGGCATCCGCGGCGTCGAATTGTCCTGGATACTTGAAGACAACGACGGTATGCGCAACATTATCGAGACCATCGGCGGCAA
>JBAVKA010000513.1:0-10370 GCA_049688075.1 Gammaproteobacteria bacterium | reverse complement strand
CTTGTCGAGATCGGAAAACAGCGGAATTTTATCCAGCATCGTCTGGTTCAGCATCGTCGTGTAACTGTCACTCCCGGGCGTCATTCCCGTTGCCCGCCCCGGCACTGTTTTCAGTGTACAGCTTCGTTTCCGCCTGAGGTTGACATCAATCAATTTCCGTTAATATTCATGTCGGTGATCACGCCTGTAACGAAAGGCAGTGATACCCGGACACACGACGAGTGCACATCATTCCTGAGTTGCCGGGTGGCGTGGGGCGAACCGAATACGGGTTATCAGCGCGAGGAAAATCCCCTGTATAATCGGTAACCTCATGACCGCCACAGCCCGCCTGCCCAACGACTGGGAACCCGCTGATAACGCGTTGGCCGACAGGATCATACTGATCACGGGCGCCGCCGACGGTATCGGCCGGGCGCTTGCGCGCGCCTGCGCGAGACACGGCGCCACGGTGATCATGCTGGACCGCAACGTGCGCGGGATGGAACAGGCCTGCGATGAGATCCTGGCGGCGGGACACCCGGAACCCGCGCTCTATCCACTGGACCTGCAGGGCGCCACGCCGGGCGATTACACCACGCTCGCGCAGACTGTCGAAAGGGAGTTCGGACAGCTGCACGGGCTGGTGCACAATGCGGCTTTTCTCGGCGCACTGATTCCGCTGACGCATTTCGAGGACGAACTCTGGTATCAGGTTATGCAGATCAATCTGAATGCGCCCTACCTGCTGACCCGGGCCTGCCTGGACCTGATGACACGCAGCGGCAATGATGCCTCCATCGTCTTCACCTCCGACGCCGCGGGACGCCATGGGAAGGCGTACTGGGGCGCCTATGGTGTCTCCAAGGCCGGACTGGAGAACATGATGCAGATTCTCGCCGACGAACTGGAAGCCAACACCCCGGTACGCGCCAACAGTATCGACCCGGGACCCGTGCACACGGCACTGCGCCTGATCGCCTATCCGGCCGAAGACCCGAGCCGGCGGAAGGCGGCGAACGTGGTGCTCAAGCCCTTCCTGTATCTGCTCTCCACCGACAGCAGGGGCGTCAGCGGAAAGCAATTCACTGTGGAGTGATTACCGTGTCTCTCCGCGTCCTCTGCGTTTTCGCGCTGGATACGGCGTTTTCGCCCGTTTGCCGGCCGCGGATTTTCCACCAGTGACGCGCGCCGCAGATGCCCGCGGCGGCATGAGACCGGCCGCGCGGTAGAGCGCCACGATCTCGGGGCGGGTCAATGCCCGGTGGCGACCCGGGCGCAATTCCCGCGGCAGGCCGATCGGACCGAAGCGCACCCGCATGAGGCGGCTTACCGTCACGCCCTGCGATTCCCACATGCGCCGCACCTCGCGGTTGCGGCCTTCCTTCAGGGTGACATGATACCAGTGATTAGCGCCGCTGCCGCCGGCATCCCGGAGCGCAGCAAACGCCGCCCTGCCGTCATCCAGTTCCACGCCGTCAAGCAGGTGCTCAAGCACCTCGGGGGACACCGTACCCAGCACGCGCACGGCATATTCCCGCTCGACCTCGGAGGACGGATGCATGAGACGATTGGCCAGTTCGCCATCGGTGGTGAACAGCAGCAGTCCGTCCGTATTCAGGTCGAGTCGACCGACCGCGATCCAGCGTGCGGTCTTCAACGGGGGCAGCCGGTCGAACACGGTCGGGCGGCCTTCCGGATCGGCTCGCGTCGTGAGTTCACCCGCGGGTTTGTGGTACAGAATGGTCCGTGGTATCGGCTGGCTGAGGGCGACGGCGATTGCGACCGGTCGGCCGTCGATCTCGATGGTATCCTCCGCGCCAACGCTGAGCCCCAGTTCCGCAGGACTACCATTGACGCGGATGCGGCCGGCGCGTATCCAGTCCTCTATCTGGCGACGCGATCCGTAGCCGGCACGCGCGAGGATCTTTTGCAGACGTTCTGCCATAAGCCGGACGACGGCCAGGCTAGTGGTATGAGGCGGATGCGTCTTCCGCGGACTCGCCGGTCGTTGCATCCTCTTCCTGCGCGTGCAACGGCGTGTCCGGTTCATCATTGGCCGGCATCAGCCGGCTGTCCACGACCGAATCCGGCAAATCGAGCTGCAGTTCGGGACTGAACGATCCCAGGTCGCGCAATTCGGCGAGGGTCGGCAGTTCCTCGAGATTTTTCAGGCTGAAATAGTCCAGAAACTGCTTCGTGGTGCCGTACATCGCGGGACGACCGGGCACCTCGCGATGGCCGACCACGCGTATCCATTCCCTTTCCAGCAGGGTCTTCATGATGGACGTACTCACGGTGACGCCGCGCACATCCTCGATATCGCCGCGCGTGATCGGCTGGCGATAGGCGATCAGCGCCAGCGTCTCCAGCAGTGCGCGCGAGTAGCGGGCGGGCTTCTCCTCCCACAGGCGTGATACCCAGGGCTGCATCTCCTGCCGGATCTGGACGCGGTAACCACTGCCGACCTCGGCGAGTTCGATGCCGCGCCCGGCGTAGTCATCGGCAAGCGACGCCAGCGCGCTGCGCAGGTCATCGCGTTGCGGTCGCTCTTCATCGGTGAACAGGGCGAGCAGCTGATCCAGACTCAGTGGCCGACCCGCGGCGAGCAGGATGGCCTCGACGACCCGTTTCAGCTCGCCGATGTCCGCAGGTGCTTCAGCGCACCGGGGTTCGCTGCCATGCGGTTCGTCGATCGAGGTCTCGTCGGCCGTTAGTTCACCGGTCTGCCGTTCAGCGGCTTGCTGTTCGTCGCTCATGCTGTCGCCTGTTCGGGGAGTTGTTCAACACTGGAAGCCGCCCTGACATGAATCGGCGCGAACGGCTCGGTCTGGGTGAGTTCGATGAGGGATTCACGGGTCAGTTCGAGCACGGCCAGGAACGTCACCACCACGCCCATGCGCCCCTCCTCGGGGGTGAACAGGTCCAGGAATCGGGTATAGCGGTGGGCCTGTATGGCATTCAGGACGCTCGACATGCGCTCGCGCACCGACAGCGATTCCATCTGCACGTGATGATGGGCAAACATGGAGGCGCGCTTCATCACCTCCTGGAACGCGGAGATCAGGTCCTGAAGGTCCACTTCCGGAGGCAGCCGGAGCAGCTTGCCGTCGACCCGCTCCGCCCCGGCCTGATAGACATCGCGCCCCAGTTGCGGCAAGCCGTCCAGATCCTCGGCGGCCTGCTTGAAGCGTTCATATTCCTGCAGGCGGCGAACCAGTTCGGCGCGGGGGTCTTCTTCGTCGTCCTCGTCACCCGCCGGGCGCGGCAGCAGCATGCGCGACTTGATCTCGGCCAGCATGGCCGACATTACCAGGTATTCACCGGCCAGATCGAGCCGCATGGTGTGAATGATCTCGATATAGTCGGTGTACTGGCGCGTGATCTCGGCGATCGGTATATCGAGGATATCGAGGTTCTCCCTGCGGATCAGGTACAGCAGCAGATCCAGCGGGCCTTCAAAAGCCTCGAGGATAACCTCCAACGCGTCCGGGGGTATGTAGAGATCTTTGGGAAACGAGGCCAGTGCCTGGCCCTGTACTATAGCGAGGGGGAGTTCTTCCTGCGTCGGGATATCGGTTAGTGCTTCGCGGTTCGGGTTCTCGCTCATGTAGTGCCCTGGGCGTTACAGCGTTAACGTGACCGTGGGACGACTTCAGCCGTCCGCGGGGATTCTAACCCAGTTTCGGGGATATGTCTCGATTCCCCATCAGGTTCGGCGGTGAGTAATCCAGCCCCATGGCCGCGCGCACCTCTTCCAGCGTTTCGCGGGCGACATCGCGGGCGGCCTCGCAGCCCTCGGCGATGATGGCGCGTACCCGGTCCCTGTCCTGCTCGTATTCCCGCGCCCGTTCCTGCAGGGGGGCGAGTTCAGCCAGTATGCTGTCGATGATGGGCTGCTTGCATTCCAGGCAGCCGATGCCGGCCGTAGTGCACCCTTCCCTCACCCAGGTCTTCAGGGAGTCATCGGAATACACCAGATGCAGCTGCCATACGGGACAGATATCGGGGTTCCCGGCATCGGTACGGCGGATGCGCGCCGGATCGGTCGGCATGGTGCGCACTTTCTGCCGGACCACTTCCGGGTCTTCGCGCAGGGTGATGGTGTTGTGGTAGGACTTGGACATCTTCTGCCCGTCCAGTCCGGGCATCTTCGAGGCCGGTGTCAGCAGGGCTTCCGGCTCGGTCAGAATCATGCGTCCGCCGCCCTCGAGATACCCGAGCAGGCGTTCGCGATCGCTGTGGGTGAGGTTCTGCTGAACCTGCAGCAGGGCCTGCGCCACCGCCACCGCCTCGTGGTCCCCCCGCTCCTGGTAGCGCGTGCGCAGGTCGTTGTAGAGACGCGCGTTCTTCTTGCCCATTTTCCTGATGGCGGCCTGGGCTGTCTCCTCGAATCCCGGTTCACGCCCGAAGATGTGATTGAAGCGCCGCGCCACCTCGCGGGTCAGCTCGACATGGGCCACCTGGTCCTCGCCAACCGGGACCTTGTCGGCCCCGTAGATCAGGATGTCGGCGCTCTGCAGCAGCGGATAACCGAGAAAGCCATAGGTAGCGAGATCCCGTTCCCGCAGCTTCTCCTGCTGATCCTTGTAGCTCGGCACCCGCTCCAGCCAGCCGAGCGGCGTCACCATGGAAAGCAGCAGATGCAGTTCGGCATGCTCCGGAACGTGTGACTGGATGAACAGCTGGGCGTAACCGGGGTTGACGCCGGCCGCCAGCCAGTCGATCACCATGTCCCAGACGCTCTCCGCGATGATGTGTGAATCCTCGTAGTGCGTGGTGAGCGCATGCCAGTCGGCCACGAAGAAGAAGCAATCGAACTCATGCTGCAGCCTGACCCAGTTCTTGAGAACCCCGTGATAGTGGCCGAGGTGCAGGCGCCCGGTGGGGCGCATGCCCGAGAGAACCCGTGAATGGCTCGTCACCGTATGTACCTCCAGACCCGGCTAGATGCCGGCCACCAGGCTGAAGAGGTTTTCAAGAACCGTCACCGGCGGCCCCAGCAACTTCCAGAGCACGCCGGTCATCAGCAGCGCGATCAGGATGAAGAAGCCGTAGGGCTCGATACGGCTGAACCGGTAGGACATAGGACCCGGCAGCAGGCTGGTCATGATCCGCCCGCCGTCGAGCGGCGGCAACGGCAACAGGTTGAGAACCATCAGCACCAGATTGAGAACGATACCGACCTTGCCCATCAGAATCATTGGTACCGAGGCCCACGGGGAGACCGCGCTCAGCAGGATGCCCAGGCGGGCAATCAGGGCCCAGAGAAACGCCATTCCCAGGTTGGCCATGGGGCCCGCCAGGGCGACCAGCGCCATGTCCCGTTTTGGATTTTTGAGGTTCTGCCAGGTCACCGGTACCGGTTTGGCCCAGCCGAAAATGGCGCCGCCGGCGAGCATCATCAGGCCGGGAACAATGATGGTTCCAAGCGGATCGATGTGCTTCAGCGGATTCAGCGTGAGCCGCCCCATCATGAGGGCCGTCTTGTCGCCCAGGCGCTTGGCAACCCAACCGTGAGCGACTTCATGGAGGGTGATGCCGAACAGCAGGGGCAGGATGGCAATGGCCGCAAACTGGACCGTCGAGAGATTCTGCATCGACGAATTATACCCGGATTGCCCCGGCAGACCAGCCGTGACGACGGCGCTGTTTCAGGGCCTGTTAACACGTGTAGGGTCGCCGCGGCGATCATACACGTGTTAACAGGCCCTAGGACAGGCTCTCGACCACCCCGCAACCCTGGCGCAGCACCTGCGGTGCCCCCTCGCTCATGTCGATCACGGTCGTCGGTTCGAACCCGCAGTGACCGCCGTCGATGACGAGATCGACTTCGCGTTCCAGGCGTTCGCGTATCTCGGCTGCCTCGGTCTCGGGCATGTCCTTACCCGGCAGAATCAGGGTCGAGCTCATCAGCGGTTCGCCCAGCTCTGCAAGCAGGGCCTGCGCGATGGAATGATCGGGCACGCGTATACCGATAGTTTTGCGCTTCGGATTCTGCAGACGACGCGGCACCTCGTGGGTGGCGCTGAGGATGAAGGTATAGGGGCCCGGGGTGAGGGACCTGAGCAGTCGGTAGGCACTGTTATCGACTCTGGCGTAGATGGCGATTTCGGAGAGATCCCGACAGACCAGGGTGAAGTCGTGTTTGCTGTCAATCGCACGGATGCGGCGAATGCGTTCCATGCCGCGCTTGTCGCCAACGTGACAGCCCAGTGCATAGGTTGAATCCGTTGGATAAACGATGAGACCGTCCGCGCGTATGATTTCGACGGCATGCCGTATCAGCCGCGTCTGGGGATTGACCGGGTGTATCTGGAAGTACTGGCTCATGATTGATGTGGGGGCGTGGAAGGTTTTTCTAAAATGATTTACTCACCGCATAGTCGCGAAGAACGCGAAGCCGTTTAATTGTTTTTTTTAATGAATTTCTTTGCGAACTTTGCGTCTTTGCGGTGAATATGTTGTTTATGAACGAACATTAAATTGCGAACATTTTAGCCAATGGCCGGCCACTCCTCGCTCTCCCAGATCGGCCGACAGCCCAGCGGCAGCGCCGCCAGCTGGCCGAGCTGCACCCAGGGATTTTCCGGACCGTGGTAATCCGAGCCGCTGGAAGCAAACAGATCCATGCTGCGCGCGCAGCCTGCCATGGTATTGATGTCGTTGCGGCTATGACAACCCGATACGACCTCCATGCCAACACCTCCGAGTTCGCGGAATTCGCCGACCAGCCGGCGCAGCTTGCTACCGGTCATGGGATAACGGGCAGGGTGGGCGATAACTGCCAGTCCGCCCGCCGCTGCGATCCAGCCCAGTGCGTCCTCCAGGCTGGCCCACCGCCCCGCGACGTACCCCGGCTTGCCGTGTACCAGAAAGCGCTTGAACACCTGGGCCACGGAACGCGCATGGCCATTGGCAACCAGATAGTGCGCGAAATGGGTTCGGCTCACGATGCGTCCCCTCGACAGGGCGCAGGCGCCCGCGTAAGCCCCGGGGATGCCGGCCCGGTCCAGACGACGGCCGATCTCCTCGGCACGCGAGTCGCGAAATGCCCTGAGCCCGGACAGCCCGGCCTGCAGGACCTCGCACTGCGGATCGATGTTCAGGCCGAGGATGTGGATAGTGAGCGATTCCCAGCTGACCGAGATCTCAACCCCCGGGATCAACCGAAGACCTGCGACAGCGGCCTGCCGGCCGGCCTCCTCGATACCGTCGGTAGTATCATGGTCTGTCAGGGCGAGTACATTCACCCCGGCATCGCTGGCCGCCTGCACCAGACCGGCCGGGGTCAGGGTACCGTCGGACGCCAGGGAATGACTGTGGAGATCATGGTGGATCGTCATGGCGTCATTCTACAGCACATGCCGCAGGACTGCGGGGTATAAACCCGTACACCCTGGGGTTGACGGTGTCGCGCCACACCGGCCAAACCGGTAACATAGCGTCCAGAACACCATGCAGATACCCACAGGCAATCTCGACTCCTTCCGTTCCGGCATCGACCACGTTCTCGATGCCCTGACCCGTTGCAAGGATGCTGCCACCTTGCGGACCAGTGAGGGCGCCGACCTGGAGCTGCTGACGGAAGCCTTTCGACAACTGGTGGACGTGATGACACGCGTCGAGGCCGACAGCCGGATAGAAAACGGCAGCCAGACACCGCACCGGGCAGGCGACGAGGACATTACCGAACTCGGCGAATATGCTTTCAAACTGCAGGAGAACCTGGCGACCCTGATCAAGCAGCCGGAACTGGCGGATCAGCAGGATGGCGTTGCCGGTCTCACCGTGGATCTCGCCCTCTGGGTCGCCGCTCACGGCGGTCGGCTCGATTCGATCGAAGCGCTCGTCGATGCCCTGGCGCTGATCGCCAACCACACCACCGACCCGGGCGAACTCGGACAACTGAGCACCGTGATGGGGCGCATCACCAGCGCGGTATCCCCGGTCATCCGTGAAGACCTCGAAAAAATCAATCCCGGCCGGCCCTGGCGGGTTCTGTTGCTGAACCGCGGCATCGTGGCCACCCGCAGCCAGGATCCGGCCACGATGGAGGAAGCCTTTACCCTCCTGATCCGCCATCTACCGGAGGATGCGGCGCACTTCTTCGCCGCGGGTATGCAGCAAATGGAGGCGCTGAACTACCCGGCCCATGTGCGCCGGGTGATGGCAAAATACCACCGTCAGTGGACGATCACCCGAACCCTGCATTGAGCACCCCGCGATGCAGCGATCCGGAATTCCCCCGAACGGGTTTAAGAATTGACGCTAAAAGACTATCATTCCCTCCCTTTCGGGTGCCTGCGCACGTAACCCTCTCCCGAGTACAACTGACATACACTATGAAGTTTCTGTTCGACCTGTTCCCGATCCTGCTGTTCTTTCTGGCGTACAAGCTGTATGACATTTATGTGGCGACGGCGGTCGCCATCGCCGCCGCCTTCCTGCAAACCGGACTTTACTGGCTGAAACACCGGAAATTCGAGACCATGCACCTGGTAACGCTCGGGATACTCGTCGTTTTCGGCGGTCTCACTCTGTCTTTACACGACCCGGTTTTCATTAAATGGAAACCCACCGTGGTCAACTGGCTGTTTGCCCTGTTCTTCCTGGGCAGCCGTTTCATCGGCCAGCGCACGCTGGTGGAACGCATGATGAGCCATGCCATCAGCGTACCCGCCGCGGTGTGGCTGAAGCTGAACTGGGCATGGACCCTGTTTTTCATCGCCATCGGCCTGGTGAATATTTTCGTCGCCTATACCTACAGCGAGGCAACCTGGGTTAATTTCAAATTATTCGGGATGCTGGGGCTGACGCTCGTCTTCGTCTTCGCCCAGGCCTTCTACTTAAGCCGTTTCATGGAAACCGGCGGCGGCAAGGAATAGCGGGTCCGGTTATGCTCTATGCCATCATCAGCCAGGACAAGCCCGGCAGCCTCGACCGGCGCCTGCAGGCCCGCCCCGCCCACCTGACGCGACTCGAAGCATTGAAAAGCGACGCGCGGCTGATCCTCGCCGGCCCGCACCCCGCCGTCGACAGCCCGGAGCCCGGAGCCGCCGGCTTTACCGGCAGTCTGGTGGTTGCCGAGTTTGATTCCCTCGAAGCGGCCCGTGCCTGGGCGGATGCCGACCCCTACGTGGCGGCGGACGTCTACGAGAGCAGTATCGTTAAACCCTTCACAAGGGTTCTGCCCTGATGAACACAGACCGCCTCGCCATGATCCGCTCGCGCCTCACGCAGGCACTGCAACCGACGTCGCTGGAAATTATCGATGAAAGCGCCCGTCATGCCGGTCATGCCGGTGCGGCCAGCGGCGGCGGACACTTTATCGTGCACATCATATCCGGGGCGTTTCAGGACAAGAACCTGATCCAGCGACACCGTATGGTCTATGACGCCGTCGGCAACATGATGCATACGGAAATCCACGCTCTCAGCATCCAGGCAAACACACCGCAGGAATACTCCGAAACCAACCCAACCAAAGGTAATGATCGATGAAAAAACCCGTTTATGCGCTACTACTGCCGATACTCCTGTTCGCGATGTATGGCTGCGACCAGCCGCAGTCACCCCGTCAGGCCGCGACGGCGTCGGCTGCCCCGGTGCCCGAGGGCCCGGTCATCGCCACGGTCAACGGCGCGCCCATCATGAAATCGGTACTCGACGTCTACGGCGCCCAGCGCAAGGCGAAACAGGGTGAGGAAGAGCAGGTTGACGACCAGGAGATTCTCAATGAAGTGATCAGCCTGGAACTGATGCGCCAGGAAGGCGTCAACAAGGGACTCGATACCAGTCCGAGTATTGTCGCCACCATGGATCAACAGACGCGCACCCTGCTTGCCGGTGCCGCCATCAGGGACTTCGTGCAGAACAATCCCGTCACCGACGAGCAGGCCAGGGAAGTCTACGACAAGGAAATTGGCAAGCCCGGGACCGAATACAACGCACGACATATTCTCGTAAAGACGCAGCAAGAGGCCGAAGAGATCATTAGCGAGCTCGACAACGGCGGCGACTTCAGCGCCCTGGCCAGGGAGAAGTCAACCGATACCTCGGCATCAGAAGGCGGCGACCTCGGCTGGTTCTCCACCGCCCAGATGGTTCAGCCGTTTGCCGATACCGTCGCCGGGCTTGAAAAGGGCAGCTATACCGACGTGCCGGTGCAGACCCAGTTCGGCTGGCATGTGATCCTGCTCGAAGACACGCGCCAAAGCACCCCGCCCGCATTCGATGACATCAAGGATCGCCTCAAGGTGCTGGTGGCGAACCAGCAGCTGCAGCAGCACATCCAGCAGGTCCGGGAAGCGGCGAAGATCGAGATCACCGGCAAGTAGGCTCACAACCGTATGGTACTTTCCCGGTGTTCATCCAGAAACACCGCTCAC
>JBAVKA010000512.1:0-4552 GCA_049688075.1 Gammaproteobacteria bacterium | reverse complement strand
GGTTCGGATGCACGTCAAAACGCGTGGCCAGCTCAGCCAGTGTAAACTCGCCCTTGGCAGCTTCCAGCGCCACCTTCGCTTTGAACTCGGGTGAATGATTCCTGCGTGGTCTCCTGCTCATCTCTCCACTCCTCTACGTTGGGCATATCATGCCAGTTACGAGTAGAGAATCCACTTAACGGGCTGTTCAGATTCGCGGGACCACTTCTCACTGCGCTAGTGTTTATATGTTTTTCCTTTCCGGATACAGCATATTAGTATTTGACTTAAGAGTTTTAACTTGATGAGTAAGAAGTTTGCAAGCTGTTTATTTCGTCTTGCCATGATTTTGCACAGGCACACACGTTCATCGAGCTGAATGCTTCAATTTCACTGGAATACTGCGCTACTAACGTCTTAAAAACAGCGTGTGGCATAGGGATTTTTTGTCATCAGCCCATACTCGCTTGCCAATACCTGGTTCATCCCATCTATCGCCAATATCAAGGATGCGACTTATATCAGTAAGAAATTATCGCGGTGAATCACATAACTCATCATATGAAAGTATATGCAAATTATCGAAATACTTTTTCCATAGTGGAACTATCGAGGAATACTGACTGTATAGCGTAATGTTTGGAGACATCAGGTAATCAACCAGGTCACCTGGGTGAACACTTGCCAGATCAATACCTCTATATCTCAATAACATCTTTGCAGCTGACCACGCACGGTACTCTGGGTTACGAACAATGAAGATAATCTTCATCTCACCGTCCAATACTGATCTCGCGTACCTGACACCCCTTTCCTCCAGGGTTGAATAGCCAGGCGTTATTTCCCCGCATAGCTTCCCGCCGGAATACCTTTCATCAAACAAATTAAGGTACCACGCCTGATCCATTCCCAGCCGATAATATTGCCTTAGCCATCGCAAGCGTCTGGCATCGAACGGCATAAACGCACTGGTGTACCGCGCGATACCATGCAGATGTGGCATATCCCAGTGGCCAAGCCATTTCTCCTTGATACAAACGCGATCAAAATAGTGGAATTCTTTAATCGGAGGTACCCAAACCTCAGTATGCCGGGCAAGATTCTCATAAAGCCAGGTGGTACCACCCTTCTGCGCGCCTATACAAACAAAATCCGGCCCTGGCTGATTATTCACTTGAGCATCTCCTGAATATACCCTTAAGATTTTGTCTTACGTATAACCAGACATTCTCCCTGTCTCCGGAACTGACTATAGGTGTTAAAAACAATACAAACAGCCCGAGAGCCACGGCGAATCCTTTCACGAAGAATGCCCATTTATCCGGCATTTTCAGCAAAACGAGAGAAAAGCTGATGATTGTGAAATACATCAGCAAGGAAATTAGTCGAACCCACGGAATCGCAATCGGAAACAGTCGTTGTGCGTAAAAATACACAAATCCAAAACGGATTATAAACGCGGCCAGGGTTGCTTTAGCCGCGCCAACAGGTCCTTCGTGAGGAATCCAGTAAATATAAAAGAGAGTGATAAAAAAGACAGTAATAAATGTAGCATACGCTATATAGCGCGTCTGAGCCGCCTGCAAGATACCGAAACGCATATATTCTGTCCAGCATTGGATAACATAAGCAGCCACTATCCAGGGGATGACATCGATGGCACCCCAGTATCCTGGCTGTGAGAAAAGATGTATAAAATGAGGCGCAAGAACTGATATTCCCGCTGCAGCTGTAACCAATAGAATATTGGTAAAGAAAAACACATTACCAAACAACTTTGCAGCACCCGGTTGTTTGGCATAATCGAACTGCTGTGCGCTCCAGAATGTAGAGAACGGCGCCCAGACCAGAGCAAACAACATGAATCCGAATTTATACGCAAGGGCGTATACACCAACGGCATCGATACCCTGGAAATACTGAATAAAATAACGATCCCCGAAGGTGATATAGTACATTCCAAGAGAAGATAATATGATAGGTAACGAGAAAGTTACCAGGTTGCGGCAATGTGTCCGTCCTATGCGAAACCCTATACCCGGCATTAGCCAGAGGGCAAAGAGGGTTGTCTGTATCGCATTACTTAGCACCGTACCAAGAATAATCCCCCAGTAACCCATCCCCATATAGACAATGAAAAAAATATTAAGTGCTATTTGAGTAATCAGTTTGAATAGATTCGCTGCAACATACTGTACCGGGTGATCCTCAATCCTTAGATAGCCATAATAAATTTCATTAATTCCACCGAATACAATACTCAGGGCAAACACACGCAGCGCATTATCAAACCCCTCTGGTGCCTGGAGAACTATCGACAGACCTTCGGCAGTAAAAAACAAAACCACCAATGCCACGGCATTGGCTATTAACATAAGAAACAATGCAGATCCGATTACCCGGTTTTTTTCTGCTGCATCCGGGGCATCACTGTAGAACTTGAAAACACCAACTGCGACTCGTGAACCTAAAAGCAGGATTGTCAGATCGAGCACAATACTCAGGAGCTCAACCAGGCCATAGTCCGCCGCTGTCAGATAACTGGTATACAGCGGCAGCAAGATGAATGATGCCAGACCTCTTAGTATCGTCCCTATGCCGTAAATAGCAGTTCGACTGATAATATTTCCGGCATTTTTCATTTATCACCGCCACAGGTTCTAATGCATTCGTTAACCATGAATGGAGTCAGCCATATTTGGCGGCTGATGGTGGTGGTTGTTTTGTGCATCGACCTGAAATCTAATTCCGGAAATGGAATTGGAACGCTTGATGAGCTGTAGGGACAAACAAATGTTTTTACAGAACAGTCAGAACTGTTGGCTATAGCTTTTGTCGCTCAGGGGCATCGCTCGGCGACTGGTTTCCACCCATAACTTCAATATAAACATTTTCTATTGCATGCCAATAGGTACTGGCCCGGAAATCTTTCTGGATACGCTCGCGTCCCCGATTGCCTATCCTTTGCCGCAGCGTTTCGTCCGATAATAATGCAATAATTGCACTTGCGAGTTGATCACTTGCTACGGGATCAACAAGAAAACCATCGACCCCGTCATTTATGATCTCTCGGGGTGCGCCTCGGTCGGAGGCTATCACAGGCACTCCATGCGCCATCGCCTCTGTGATTACCAGTCCAAACGGTTCCGGATCAATAGAGGCATGCACGCAGACATCCATGATGCTATACAGGTCTTCCACATTTTCTACATATCCCGTCATTATAATTTTCTCGCTGTATTCACTCTCCTTGATCATCCTGGTAATCGATGACTGATACGAGCTATCCCCGTCAGAAAAATCGCCAATGATGAGTCCCTTTGCCTCCGGTACCGACTTGAATACTATGTCTGCGGCTTTAAGAAATTCGACATGACCTTTCCACCTTACGATCCTTCCCACGATACCGAACACATGCTGGCCAGGTTCAATGCCATACTGATCACGCACACGATCTCTGGTGCCCGGTCGTACGGCTTTGAATCTTACCGGGTTGTGGATAATATCAATCCGGTTCTCGGGTATATGGTTTTCCACCAGGCTTTTTTTTAGATATTCAGACACCGCAATGAACCTTGAAACCTTTTGTATGAATAGTCTTTGGAACAAACCTGGCTTCTCCATGCCATGAAAGTGAACAATACACCTTCTTCTTAAGAGTATTGCGACAATAACCGGCGCCAGATTGCTCATACCATTGTTGACATGAACGATAACGACACCTTCCCTTAATATGAGCTTCGCAAGCCTGAGACCGTAGACCATATTTGCAAGACCACGAACCGCTGATAGCGTGTAGATTGCCAATTTTCTGGGTAGTGACCCGGGAAAACGTGTAATACTCTTTACCGTCTTCGCCCAGAGTGCATAGTTGAACAGGCGTGGTATGACAAATAGTTCTGCATGACCATTAATATGGTTCTGCAGGATTGAGGCATCCATCTCCCCAACCACGATCGGGCGGAAGTGCGATTTATCGATGGCCTCTACCAGACAGCCTATGACAACTACTGCCCCTCCGAAGGCAACGGCCTGGTCCACATACAGCACCGTAATTTTTTCTCCTCCCTGTACCATTGCTTACGTGTTCCTGTTCAATACACCTTATTGGTCATCGACGACGTTTGCCTGTCGTAACATACCGCATATCCGTCGTATTATTTAAGAGCCAGCGATATCGTCACAACAGAATTATCTGTGAGACGACTCATTTACGTCCTCGGCGCCCCGATCATGAACTTTTTCTCCGACCATCGCAGCCTGCTGCGTTGTAATCGCATGGAGTGCCACCGTCATTGCCATCTGAACCCAGAAGAAAGGATAATACAGGACGGACACGAAGAAACCGGCGACCAGATAACCCACCATGCCGGCATCCAGTCCGAAGGCCATGTAGGTCAGAAACTTGTTATGCAGTCGTTTCCCCAATACCCGGGTGCGTGCATTTACGATAAATGCATAAATAGCCATCAGTACAAAGCAGATCAGTCCCGTGTAGCCGAGTTCGGCGCCCGCCTGTATGAATATATTGTGAGGCAACTGTATCCTGCCCCATTTCAAGCCTTCCGGGGCA
>JBAVKA010000511.1:0-5088 GCA_049688075.1 Gammaproteobacteria bacterium | reverse complement strand
AGTCGAATTCATAGTGATGCAGCGCGGTGGTCTCCCGGTAGAGCCGGTTGAGATCCTTGACCAGAAGCTTTACACCCTGATGGAGCGGGTAGTCGAGCACGTACCAGTCCATCACCTGGGCGCTGTTCCACTCCTGGCCCTGCCCGAACTCCGTGCCCATGAACAGCAGTTTCTTGCCCGGATGGCAGAACATGTAGGTATAGAGTACGCGCAGGTTCGCGAAGCGCTGCCATTCGTCGCCGGGCATCTTGTTCAGCATCGATTGCTTGCCGTGCACCACCTCGTCATGCGAGAACGGCAGCAGGAAGTTTTCCGTGAACGCGTAGAGCATGCTGAAGGTCAGCAGGTCCTGGTGGAAGCGCCGGTAGACGGGTTCCTTGCTCATGAAGGAGAGCGTGTCGTTCATCCAGCCCATGTTCCATTTCATGTCGAAGCCCAGACCGCCGGTCCAGGTGGGGCGGCTGACCTGCGGCCAGGATGTGGATTCTTCCGCGATCATCAGTACTCCGGGATGTTCCTCGTGCACGGCGATATTGAGTTCACGCAGGAAATCCAGTGCCTCCAGGTTCTCGCGGCCGCCGTACTGGTTCGGGATCCACTCGCCCTCCTTGCGGGAGTAGTCCAGGTACAGCATCGAGGCCACGGCATCGACGCGCAGGCCGTCGATGTGCATTTCCTGAAGCCAGAACACGGCGCTGGAGAGGAGGAAATTCTTCACCTCGTTGCGGCCGAAATTGTAGATCAGGGTCGACCAGTCGAGGTGTTCGCCGCGGCGCGGGTCGGCGTGTTCATACAGGGGCGTGCCGTCGAAACGCGCCAGGCCGTGGGCATCCTTGGGAAAATGGGCCGGCACCCAGTCCAGCAGCACGCCGATGCCGTTTTGGTGACACACATCGACGAAATAGCGGAAGTCATCGGGTGATCCGTAGCGACTGGTCGGCGCGAAGTACCCGGTTGTCTGGTAACCCCAGGACGGGTCATAGGGATGCTCGGTGATCGGCAGCAACTCGATATAGGTGAAACCCATCTCCTTCACATAGCCAACCAGCCGCTCGGCGAGTTGCCGGTAGCTGAGAAACTCCCCTTCCGGTCCGCGCTGCCAGGAACCGAGGTGCACCTCGTAGACCGACATCGGCGTGTGCTGCCAGTCAACCGACGGCAGGCGCTCCATCCAGACCTGATCGCCCCAGGCATAGGTGGAGGTGTCTGATACGATCGTGGCGGTTTTCGGACGCAGCTCGAAGGCCTGCGCATAGGGATCGGCCTTGGCGATGATTTCGCCGCTGTGGCGGTTGCGAATCTCGTATTTATACAGGCACCCCGGCGCAAGTTCCGGGATGAAAAGCTCCCACACGCCGCTGCCGCCGCGCACGCGCATCGGGTGCCGGCGCCCGTCCCAGTTATTGAAATCCCCGATTACGCTGACCCGTTCCGCGTTCGGCGCCCAGACGGCGAACAGGATGCCGGCGACATTGTCCACCTGGTGCGCATGTGCGCCCATGAAACGGTAGGCATGTCGGTGCTTGCCCTCCCCGAAAAGATACAGGTCGAAGTCGCTCAGTTGGGGCGGAAAACTGTAAGGGTCGTGGGCGATATGCTCCCGATGGCTGCTGTCGCGCCAGATCAGCCGGTAATGATCGGGTAACGTGCCGGAGGCGCCGCGCCACTCGAACAGGTCGGTGTCGGGTATGCGATCCAGTGGCAGGTTACCCTCGGCGATGGCGACTTCGGCCACATCCGGGAGAAACACCCTGACCAGTTCCTTGTCATTGTCGGCATGCTTGCCGAGTACGGCGAACGGGTCATGGTGGCAAGCCTGGGTGATTCGTTCAAGCTCGCTCTGGAGACGGTTTGTTTGCATGGTGGTCCTCGGGTGAATGTACTGACGATGATCAGGGGGCACATTTTACACACTTGTGATGCCGGGTTTCTTCATTTTTGGCCTTCACATCCGTCCTGCCTTAAGGTGGTGCACGAGCCACCATCGGAGTGCCCCGTGCCGGTGCGGCATCAGGCCAGCGGGGTGCGGACACCGACTGCTCTACCAATGATAATCAGTCAGTTACAGACGTTAAAACCGGGGAATCGGGATCGGAGCGTCTGAATACAAAACGCGGCGGCGGATATGATCGCACCAGGAGCGGCCGTCGGTCCCGTCGCGGGATCGAAGAAGCTAGCCTGGGTTGAACGCAGTGAAACCCGGGGTTCGCTGCCGCTTAACCGGACTAGCTTCTATCCGTGGTGGCAGGCCAGCGCTGCGCTTATCCTCTTACAGCAGGCTTTTCCTCAGAAACACCACATCGTCCTCGCGCCGGATCACGCTGTTGAAACCGCGTTTGTGGAACAGCGACAACATCCGCATGTTCTCCGGGTCGGTCTCGGCGACGACTTCCGCTATACCCCAGCGGGTGGCAAGCACCAGGCAATAATCCAGTAGCAGGGCCCCAACCCCCCTTCCCTGCCAGGGATCGGGCACGATCACGGCATATTCGGCCGATTCATGATTCAGATCGGTGATCAGCTGACCGACGCCGATCAGGCGGCGCTGGTTGTCCACCCGGGTTTCCACGACTATCGCCAGTTCACGCTCGTAATCGATGGTGCAATATTTGACTGCCATTTGATGATTGGCATGCCTGAAGATCGAGCGGAAACGGAAACGGATGGATTCGGCGGATGAACTGGCGATCAGTTCATGCCAGAGCGGCTCATCTTCGGGACGGATCGGACGCAGGGTGACCTGGGTGCCGTCACGCAGCCGCGGCCTGCGTATGTACTGCTCCGGATAGGGCCGTATCGCGAGGTGTTCATAGGGCGGGTCCTGCTCGGCTTCCCCGTCGAGCACCGCTGCGGCATCGAGCGCTATCACGCCATCGGGCGACACCAGCAGCGGATTGATATCGAATTCCCGGATCTCGGGGTAATCGGCGATCAGACAGGAGAAGCGGATCATCACCTCGATCAGATGATCGATGTTCACCGGGGGCCGACCCCGGTAGCCCTGCAGCAACGGCCAGCAGCGTAGCGATTCCACCATATTGCGCGCCAGGCGTTCGTTGAGTGGCGGCAGTCCCAGGGTATGGTCGCCGTAGACTTCGGTCGCGACCCCGCCGAGACCGATCATGACGACCGGTCCGAAAGTGTGATCCCTGCTCGTGCCGAGGATCATTTCCAGCGCGTCCTTGGGGCACATCATGCGCTGCACTGTCATCCCGTCCACGCGCTCGGCGAGCCGGTCGGCGCGCAGGCGCTGCAGCATGGTTTCATAGGCTTCGCGCACGGCCTGCTCATCCTTGAGATCCAGCACCACCCCCCCGATGTCGATCTTGTGCAGTATTTCGGGGGAGCGCAATTTGAGCACTACGGGATAGCCTATCTGCCCGGCGGCTGCGATCGCCTCATCGGCGCTGTGCGCGATGATCGTGTCGCACACGGGAATGTCATAGGCCTTCAGCAGGTGCTTGGCCTCGCTTTCCGTAAGGGAACCGCGATTCTTCATACAGGCGTGGAATCGTCTGGCCAGCTTCTTGCGGTGCATCGAGAAACGGATTGGCATCTCGCGCGGCGTCTCGTAGAGGATCTCCAGGTTGTGGGCATAGGACACCAGGTGCATGAACGCGCGGATGGCCTGTTCGGGCGTGGCGTGCGCCGGCACGCCGGCGTGGTTCAGGTAGCGGATGTCCTTTCTCGCCCTGGCGCCGCCCATCCAGGCGGCGAACAGCGGCTTGCGGCTGTGCTCTGCCGCCTGAACCACGACCTCGGCCACGGTCCTGGAATCGATCATCGGCTGACTGGCGCAAATCACCAGAATGGCGTCGACGCCGGGGTCCTGCTGCACGATATCGAGCGCTGCTGCAAACCGTTCCGGGCCGGCGGCATCCAGCAGGTCTACCGGGTTACCGCGCGACCAGTATTCGGGAAGTACCTCGTTCAACTGATCCATGGACGGCTCGCCAAGCACCGCCAGCTGGCCCCGACGCGAGAGCAGGGCATCTGCGGCAATGATCGCCGGGCCGCCGGCATTGCCGATGATCGCCAGCCGGGACCCTTCCGGTACACGCTGGGATGCCAGAATCTCCGCCACGTCGAAAATATCGTCGAGTTCCGCGACACGCACCACCCCGGCGCGCTCGAACACGGCACTGTAGACGGCATCCTCGCCGGCAATGGCGCCGGTGTGGGAAAGCGCCGCCCGCGCCGATCCCTCGAAGCGGCCGGATTTGTAGGCGACGATCGGCTTGGTACAGGCGAAGGAGCGCGCTGCCGACATGAAGCGGCGCGCATGCCGTATCGACTGCACATAGAGAATAATGGCCCGGGTATTGGGATCGGTTCCCAGATAATCGATCAGATCGCCATAACCGATATCGAGATTGTTGCCCAGGGAGGCGAACAGGGAGAATCCAACGCCGGTATCCGACGCCCAGTCGAGGATCGCATTGGAAAGCGAATGGGACTGGGAGATGAAGGCCAGGTGCCCCGGTTTCGCGGCGGCCACCGCCTGGCTGGCATTGAGCCCGATATCCGGAACGATAATGCCGAGCGAGTTCGGCCCGACAATGCGCATATGTTCAAACCGGCGGGCAACCTCGACGATCTCCTCTTCCAGCTGTTTGCCCTGCTCACCGGCCTCGCGGAAGCCGCTGGAGAGGATGACCACCCCCAGGATGCCTGCCTCGCCGCACTCCTGCACGATCCGGGGGACTTCCCGCGCCGGCGCGCAGATCACCGCCAGGTCCGGAATCTTCGGAAGGCTGGTGAGATTCGGGTACGTGGGAACGCCGCTGACCGATTCGACGCTGAAACTGACGGGATAAACGATGCCGCGGAAACCGGCGCCAAGAAGGTTTGACAACACCTGCTTGCCGAGGTCCGCCGTGTCCTTCTCGATCCCGATCAGGGCCACCCGTCGCGGTTTGAAAATCTTCTCAAGGTTGCGAATGCTCACGACCGTCTATCCGCCCGTCTGCCCCCCGGCTCCGGTCGAATTGATGGTAGTCCTGATATGCGGTGATGTCTATCCGCGGGTTAGTGTTCAGCCATAACCGCCGTTTCACCGCAGAGCCGCAGAGAACGCAAAGAAATTCT
>JBAVKA010000510.1:0-2381 GCA_049688075.1 Gammaproteobacteria bacterium | reverse complement strand
AATGGTCCTGGCCGCGCAGCCAGCGGTAGTCATTCACCTCCTTCGGGATATGCACCTTGTGGCACAGCGAACAGAATTCGGCGCTGCGGTGAAAAGGCTGCAGCAGGGTTTTCTTGTGAAATTCCGGCTTGGCCCTGATCAGCTGATGGTTGATGGCCTTGAGCAGGGTGGATTTGCTGTAGGCGAACGGATAGGACGGCGGATCGACGATGGTGTAATCGCCGTTGCCGCGTACGCTGTTCAGTTTGGTGATGGCATGACAGGTCACGCAGGTGATGCCGGCATTCGCCGTCGGGTCGTTGTCCATGTCGTAGGACGGATCATCAAAACGCCCGCTGAACAGGGGCACAGGGTCATGGCAGGCCGCGCAGAAGCGCGAGGCCTGCATGCTGCCGTCGCGTTTGTACACCACCTCGCGGGTTTCCTTTACGCTGAACTTGTAGGCCGGGTTGGTGAAGGAACTGAAACGGTGCATGCTGGTTTCATGGCCGGCGGCGATATCGGCGTGGCATTCCTTGCACTCCTCGTCCGTCATCAGATGCTCGGGCGGTATTGTCTCACTGCCCTCGAGGACCGCCAGGGACGGAGGAAATTTCGTCATGCTTTCCTCACCCCCCCGGAATCTGATCCCCACATGCACCAGGATCATGACGGCGGCAAAACCGGCCGCGACAAATGACCAGCGGACGGCGCCCCGCCAGCGTATCGGCGGACCGGCGAGCCGGTGCAGGACGAACAGCCAGGCAACGGCAAACGGACTGATGACATGGATCCAGTAGTTGATACGCCGGATAAGGGGATCGTTGACCTCCAGAAAACTGAACCGCGTCAGCAGCAGCCCCGTCAGCAATACCAGCATGAGCCCGGTGAACAGCGCGATACCGGCGCGGATGGCATAACGGTTGGGTCGAGACCAGGCCCGGCGCATATGCCCGATCGCAAAGATAATCACCGGCACCGTCAACAACAGGCCCAGCACCAGGTGGGCGAAGAACATCAGCAGGTAAAAATAATCCTGATATATCTCGTTGCTGGTCTGCTCGAGGAGGGTGATGGCGCTTAAATACACCGAATTCACCACCAGCAGCGAAAACAGCAGGAAAACCACGCCGAGCAACCGCCCGAGACGCGCGTTCATCACCGGTTTGTCGGTTTTCGTGCCCGAATCTGCTGATGTTATCGGATCCGTCATATACAACTCTCAGGGTTCTTCCACCGCAGGCCCTTGGTTCCACCAAGCCATTGAAAAAACATTGATATCCACTGCATCGCAGGTTTCAGACATCGGGGGAAAGCCGGCTCCGACTGCCTGCCGGCAGGGTCGAAGTATCGCCACATTTGCTCTCCCATGGTTATGACGTCAGTCAACTGATCCGGATTCATTCTACCCCACAGGTGGCCGGGTTATAGCCGGGTACGGTATTGCCAAGAATACTGTATATAATTACAGTACTGGTGCGCTCTGATCCGCAGAGGCGCGATTGACAACCCCTGACCACGGAAACCGTTCCCATGCCGTTCCCCAGCAACGTCTCCAGCGTGGAATCCACGGACTGCAGCGACTATTGTCCGGTGGTCTGGCCGCGGGCCATTGTGCTGGTGGACATGAATGCCTTCTTCGCGTCCATCGAGCAGCGCGACCGTCCCGAATGGCGCGGCCGACCCGTGGCGATCACCAACGGCCGCCAGGGCACTTGCATCATTACCTGCTCCTACGAGGCGCGGGCCTATGGTATCAAAACCGGCATGCGTCTGAGAGAGGCGCGTCGGCTGTGCCCGGAACTGATCCAGTGCCCGGCGCATCCGGAACGCTACGCCGCCACCTCGGCGGCCATCATGGCGGTGCTGCAGGATATTACACCGGATATCGAGGTGTTCTCCGTGGACGAGGCCTTCCTCGACGTGACGCATTGCCAGCGCCTGCTGGGAACTCCCCTGCGCATGGCGCGGCTCGCCAAACGCAAGGTCTTCGAGGTTTCGGGCGTGTTGTGCTCGGTGGGTGTCAGCGGCGACAAGACCACGGCCAAGTTCGCCGCCAAGCTGGACAAGCCGGATGGCCTGACCGTCATTCCGCCCTGGGAGGCGGCCGAGCGCCTGCGGGATGTGCCGGTGACCGGGCTGTGCGGCATTGCCGGGGGCATCGGCGGATTCCTGGCCGAACACGGGGTACGGACCTGCGGTGACATGAAACGGCTGCCCATCAGCGTGCTGGCGCGGCGCTTCGGCAACCCGGGCCGGCGTATCTGGTACATGTGCCAGGGGGAGGATCCCGAGAATCTGCAATGCGAGGTGCCGGCGCCCAAATCCATCGGGCATGGCAAGGTGGTGCCGCCGGACACCCGTGACCGGTAGCTGCTGCTGACCTACCTGCTGCATATGAG
>JBAVKA010000509.1:0-2309 GCA_049688075.1 Gammaproteobacteria bacterium | reverse complement strand
CGCTGAGTATGACATGGATGTCCAGTACCTGACCGGAATGGCGTGTCAGGCGCTCCAGCTTGCTGTTGACGTACTCGCGAAGAGGGGGGGTTATCTCGACATGTTGCCCTGTCAGGTCAATTTGCATCACGGGACTCCTTCTGGTCATGCCTATGTCAGGCGTTTGCGTTCATTGGATGGTGCGATGGACAGCGACTCGCGGTACTTGGCAATGGTCCGGCGTGCGACCTGAATGCCCTGTTCGGCAAGCAGACTGGCCATCTTGCTGTCACTCAGCGGCTTGCCGGGGTTTTCCGCGGCAACCAGTTTCTTGATGATCGCACGGATGGCGGTTGCGGAGCATTCGCCGCCTGCCTCGGTGTTGACGTGGCTGGAAAAGAAATACTTGAATTCATAAATGCCTCGCGGTGTATGCATGTACTTGCGGGTCGTGACCCTTGATATGGTGGATTCGTGCATCTCAACCTCTTCGGCGATGCTGCGCAGCACCATGGGTTTCATGGCTTCCTCGCCGTAATCGAAGAAGGCGCGCTGACGCGCCACGATACTGTTGGCGACCTTGAGCAGGGTCTCGTGGCGGCTCTGCAGGCTTTTCAGGAACCAGCGTGCTTCCTGCAGGTTGTTCTTCAGGTAGGTGTTGTCCTTGCTGTTGTTGGCCCGTTTTACCATGTTCGCGTAAAAAGCGTTGATGCGCAGCTTCGGGATCGATTCCGTGTTCAGTTCCACCCGCCACTTGCCCTGGTTTCGGGTGACGAAGACATCCGGGATGATGTATTCCGGTTCCATCGCGCTGAACGGGGACCCCGGCCGCGGATTCAGGGACTGGATCAGGTGGATGATATGCTGCAGGTCATCCTTGGCAAGCCGCATTCTGCGTATCAGGGTATTGTAGTCGTGGTTGCCGAGCAGGTTGAGATGATCCCGGATCAGGATGCCGGTCTCTTTCAACCAGGGTGTACCGGGCTCGAACTGCTCCAGCTGCAGGATGAGGCATTCGCCGAGGTTGCGTGCGCCCACGCCGACCGGGTCGAACTGCTGGATTCGGTGCAGTACGGCCTCGATTTCGTCCAGCCCGACTTCATTCTCCCCCGACAGGTTGCGCTGTATCTCGACGAGGTCCTGGGTCAGGTAACCGTCCTCGTCAATGGCGTCGATCAGGGTTGTCGCAATGATGCGGTCGGTTTCTGACAGATTTGTCAGGCCCATCTGCCAGGTCAGGTGATTCTGCAGGTCACCACTGCTGACCGTGACGGTCTCATAGCTGTCACGCCGCTCGTCCGTGCCGGGCGAACTGTAACTGGTTGCACCCGTGTCGAAGATGTCGTCCCAGTTGCTGTCGACCGGCAGCTCGTCCGGCATCGTGTCGGCGCGCTCGGTGGTGAGGGGGGCATCCACGTCCGCCTCACCGGATTCCCGCGTGCGGTCGGTTTCTCCGCCATCACGTGCATCCTGCGCTTCTCCCTCGAGTTCTCCCTCCAGCATCGGGTTGGAATCCAGAGCGTTCTGAATTTCGGTATTGAGTTCCAGTGTCGAGAGCTGCAGCAGGCGGATGGCCTGCTGCAGCTGGGGCGTCATGGTCAGCTGCTGGCCGATACGAAGTTGAATGGACTGCTTCATAGAGTTCCAGGTTGAATGGGTGTGTGGCCGTTTATTGGCCTCTTTCCCGGTGATTATATAGCATCATCCATGCCATGAATTAAAACCCATATAATTGTGATTGTTTACAGCCGGAACTCCGCCCCCAGGTACACGTTGCGAACCTGCTGGTTTTCTAGGATGGCCGGTGGCGGACCTTCCGCGATCACCTGTCCCTTGTTGAGGATATAGGCATGGTCGCAGATGCCCAGGGTTTCCCTGACATTATGGTCGGTGATCAGAACGCCAATATTGCGATTGCACAGGTGTTTGATGATTTGCTGGATATCCAGAACGGAAATCGGATCGACGCCCGCAAACGGTTCATCCAGCAGGATGAAACGGGGTTCGGCGGCCAGGGCGCGGGCAATTTCCACGCGCCGGCGTTCACCGCCGGACAGGCTGATGCCGGACTGGTCGCGCAGGTGAGTGACATGCAGTTCCTCCATCAGGGATTCCAGCAGCTCCTGGCGCCGTTGCCGGTCCAGTCCCTTTCGAATCTCGAGCACCGCCAGGATGTTTTCAGCCACCGTCATCTTTCTGAAGATCGACGCCTCCTGGGGCAGATAGCCCAGGCCGTGGCGGGCGCGCACATGCATCGGCTGCAGGGTAAGGTCGATGTCATCGAGGGTGATCGTGCCTTCTGCGCAGGGTATCAGGCCCACGATCATGTA
>JBAVKA010000508.1:0-7885 GCA_049688075.1 Gammaproteobacteria bacterium | reverse complement strand
TCCGGGCGTATCCCCGCGATCAGATGGCCGGGCCCGGTGGGCGGGCGCCTGCCCGTCGGGGGCATCAGGCTGACGCCCGGCAGCGGCACCCGGATGCGACCGTCCCTGAATTCGGCGGGCAGCACATTCATGGCCGGCGAACCCATGAAGCCGGCGACGAACAGGTTGCGCGGCCGCTCGTAGAGTTCACGCGGCGAGCCGGTCTGCTGGATCACCCCCTCGCGCATGACGGCCACCCGGTCGCCCAGGGTCATGGCCTCGGTCTGGTCGTGGGTCACGTAGATCGTGGTCGTGCCCAGGCGTCGCTGCAGCCTGGCAATCTCCGCACGCATCTGCGTGCGCAGGCGCGCGTCCAGATTGGAGAGCGGCTCATCGAGGAGAAAGGCCACGGGTTCGCGCACGATCGCCCGTCCCATGGCGACGCGCTGGCGCTGGCCGCCGGACAGGCTGCCGGGTTTGCGTCCGAGCAGTTCGCCGAGTTCCAGGATCGCGGCGGTCTCCGCGACCCGGCGTTCGATCTCGGCGGCAGGCAGTTTTTTCATGCGCAGCGGGAAGGCGATGTTCTCCCGTACGCTGAGATGCGGGTAGAGCGCATAGTTCTGGAACACCATGGCCATGTTGCGGTCACGGGGGTCGACGTCGTTGACGAGCCGGCCGTCGACACGCAGCTCGCCGCTGCTGAGCTCCTCCAGCCCGACAATCAGTTGCAGCAGGGTGGATTTCCCGCAGCCGGATGGCCCCACCAGGATGAAGAACTCGCCGTCGTGAATGACGAGGGAGGCGTCACGCACGGCGTCGGTGCCGTCCGGGAAGCGCTTGTTGACCTTGTCGAGTGTAATTTCAGCCATGACTAACCCTTTACGGCGCCCGCGGTGAGGCCAGCGACGATGCGACGCTGGAACACCAGCACCACGACCATCACCGGCACGGTTACCACCACCGAAGCCGCGGCGATGGCCTGGGTGGGCAACTCGAAGCGGGAGCTGCCGGTGAAAAAGGCGATCGCCGCCGGCACCGTGCGCGCCCGGTCGGTGGAGGTGAGCGCGGCGGCGAACAGGAAATCGTTCCACGCGAAAATGAACACCAGGATGGCGGCGGTGAACACGCCCGGCGCGGCCAGCGGGACGATGATCCGAATGAACGCCTGGAAGGGGGTTGCCCCGTCGATGCGGGCCGCCTTGTCGAGTTCCCAGGGGATTTCACGGAAATAGGCCGACAGCACCCAGATGGCGAGCGGTAGCGTGAAAGTCATATACGGCAGGATCAGGCCGGGCCAGGTGTCGAACAGACCAAGTGTCCTCCACAGGTTGAACAGGGGTCCGACGATAGCCACCGGCGGGAACATGGCGGTGGCGAGCGCCCCGGCGAGTATCAGCCGCCTGCCGGGGAACTCCAGTCGCACGATGGCGTAGGCCGCGAGCATACCCAGGGTGACGGAGAACAGGGTGGCGAGCGAGGCGATCCCGATCGAGTTCCACAGGGCGGCCGGAAACTGCGCATCGTCGATGATCGCCCGGTAGTGTTCCAGGCTGAGGCTGCGGGGCAGGAAGCGCCGGTCGCCGAGATCGGCGGCGCGCTTGAGCGAGAGCGACAGGATCCAGGCAACCGGCGCCAGCGCGTAGGCCATGACCAGCACCCCGCCCGCACTCCAGATCAGCCGCTCCGGCCATGCGCTTGCCGTCCCCGTCATGGCCGTTCCCTTCGGGCAAACAGCGGTGCGCCGAATCCCCGGACGAGCAGCACGGCGATCAGCACCACGCACAGGAAGATCAGTACGGCGACGGCGGAGCCGAGTCCGAGATTGAGGCGGGTGATGAGTGTGTTGTAACCGAGGATGGAGACGGTGCCGGTGTGCTGGGCGCCGCGGGTCTGCACGTACACCGTGTCGAAGATACGAAAGGCATCCAGACTGCGGAACAGCAGCGCCACCATGAACGTCGATTTCATCAGCGGCAGGGTGATGCCGAACAGCCGACGCCAGGCGCCCGCGCCGTCGACGCGTGCGGCCTGCAGCACCTCGGCGGGAACCAGCGTCATTCCGGCAAGCAGCAGCAGGGCCATGAACGGCGTGGTCTTCCAGATTTCGGTGAAGATGATGACGAAGAACGCCGACCATCGCTGCGTCAGCCACGCGGTCTCGAGGCCGATCAGTCCGTTGACGAAGCCGGTGACGGGATCGAACGCGAACTTCCACGCCAGCGCGGCCACCACCGTAATGATGGCGTACGGAACCAGCAGGGTGGCACGCACCGCCCGGCGCGCCACCAGGGTGCGGTGCATGAACAGGGCGAGCGCGAAGCCGAGCAGGAGTTCGACCGTTACCGATCCGACGGTGATGATCAGGGTGTTGCCGAGCGCGTGCCACCAGACATCCGAGGTCAGGATGCTGGCGTAGTTCTCCAGACCGATAAACAGTCGCTCCCCGGGAAAACGCAGGTCGTAGCGGAACAGGGACAGCCAGCAGGCGTAGAGGATCGGGTAGGCGGTGACCAGCAGCAGCGCCGCCACGGCCGGGGCGCACAACAGCCAGCCGAGCCGGCGCTCGCCGCGACGGCGGGCACTCACAGCAAACCCTCCGAGCGCAGGGCACGATTCACGGCATCGCGCAGGCGCGGGACATCGCGGTCGGGCACAATGTCCCGCAGGGGGTGCAGCGTGTGGCTGATGGCGAGCGAAACATCGTTGTAGAGCGGAGTCTGCGGTCGAGACACGGCATCGCGCAGGGTCGCGCGCAGTATGTCTGCGAAGGGAAACGTCGCGCGTACCCCGGGATCCTCGTAGAGCGCGTCGATGGTGGGCGGCAGGCCGCCGCGCGCCGCCGCCAGACGCTGGTTCTCTTCCGAGGCGATGCACAGGGCGGCGCGGAAGGCCAGCTCCGGATGCGGCGAAAAGGCGCTGATGCCCAGGTTGATGCCGCCGATCGTGACCCGGGAAGGCCGGTCCCGATCGACCGCGGGCCAGCGCGCCCAGCCCATATGGGCGGCAACCCCGGGGGCGTGCTGGCGCGCGCTCGGCCAGACGAAGGTGTAATTGAGCATGAACGTCGAGTCACCGGACTCGAAGGCGAGGCGCGCCTGGTCCTCCCGTGCGGTGGAGAGCGCGGGGTCGGCGGACTTCGAGGTGGCCAGGTGCTTCATGAAGGAAAGGGCCTGTTCGGTGGGTATCGTCTGCAGCTCGCTGCGGGAACCCGCGGGATCCAGCACGGTGCCGCCGGCGGAGGCGAGCAGGGAGACGAAAAATACCGTGAGCCCCTCGTAGCGTTCGCCCTGGGCCTGGATGGTACCGTTCTCGCCGAGCGCCTCGGACATGGCGAGCATCTCGTCCCAGGTCGCCGGGGGATGGTCGATCCGGTCGGTGCGGTACCACAGCAGCTGCGTGTTGGTGGTGAACGGCACCGCCCACAGGCGGTTATCGTAGCGGGCGCTGTCGAGCGTTGCACCGATGCGGCGCTCGGACGCCTTCGCGGCCGCCGGGCCCGTCCAGGGCCGGATCCAGCCCGCGCGTGCGAATTCCGGGGTCCAGATGACGTCCATGCCGATGATGTCGATGGCGGCATCGCGGGCGGCCAGTCGGCGCACGAGCTGTTCACGCTGCTGGTCGGCATCGGAAGGCAAGGGCATCAGCTTCACCTGATAGGCGCCCTCCGATGCCTCCGCGCAGCGCTGCGCGGCGCTTTCGAAACTCCCCGAGGGTTCATTGAAGACATACCAGTGCAGCACAGGCGGTTGTGGTTGCGTTCTTTCGCCGCAGCCGAACAGCGCGAGCACGAGCAGGGCGCACAACAGACTTTGCATAAGCCGCCTGAGTGTTCCGCGGACAGCAGCGCCTGCGGACGAGCACCGGTCTGGCGTGCCGTGCTGTCGTGATTCTGGTGCGGGTATCCGGGTCACCGTCGCGAGCTTAGCACAGGCGGTGCGCGAGTCTGAAGGCGCTGCCGTCATTGCCCGATGCCGCGCCGACCTCGTGGCATGCCCCGCGCACTGCTATAGTCGGCTGATGCAAACACGCACTGCCGGATTGCTGGTTCTGGCATTGATCACGGGATGGGGCCTGGGGTGGGTTTCCCGCGACCGCTGGGGACCCGAACCGCAGATCCGCATGCCTTCCAGGGTCATCCCGTCTGCGCCGTGGGGCGTTCCGCTGCCTGCCTCCCCGGTCGACGTGGAGCGTCCTGAACGCAGCGATGCCTTTCGTCAACTGCTGGAAAGCAAGGCATTCGAGCGCGCCCTGGAGCATTACGAGGCGCTGCAGGCGCAGGCGGATGACGCCACCGTGCAGCGCGCCAGGGGCCAGTTGCTGGAACACGCACGCCAGTTGATTGCGCAGGCCGACTACCCGTCGGCCATCCGGCTGTTGCAGCTTTTCCTGCTGATCGACTACCGCGATGTGGAGGCGAGCCTGCTGCTGGCGAATGCCTGGCATGGCGAGGGTGATCTGCGCGCCGCGATCGGACAGTTCTACGACGCGAAAGGGCAGGCCTGGCGCCCGGAGACGCTGGAGGAACTGACCCGGTCTATTCGAGCCGTGGTGGCGGAGGCTGTGGATGCCCTGAAACAACGCGGCGATGCCGACGGCCTGCTGGAGCTTTACCAGGACCTCACCCGGCTCGAGCCCAGCTATGCACCGTATTTCATCGGTCTCGCCACGGCACAACTGGCGCTCGATGACATCGAGGCCGCGCGTCAATCGTTGCTGCTGGTGGCACAGGATCCGGAGGTCGGCGCCCGGGCACGGGAGTTGCTCGAACGCGTGCGGGTCGCCGCGAGCGAAGCGCAGCCGCCGGCAATCTCCGTCGCGGCGACCGAAGTCGCCGGTATCCCGCTGGTGCGCAACGGCAACCATTTCCTGGTCGATGCCCGCCTCGGCTTGCAGCAGGCGCGCCTGCTCATCGACACCGGCGCCAGCCTGACCATGCTCACGCCCGCTACGCTGCAACGCTCCGGCACTGGCGCCCGTGCCACAGGCAGAACCGGCCTCTTCAACACGGCGAACGGCCGAGTCAGTGCGCCGATCTACCGTCTCGATGCCCTGTCGGTCGGCGACTGGCGGGTCAGCGATCTCGACGTCGGCGTGCTCGAACTGGGGGACCCGGGTGTCGACGGGTTGCTGGGCATGAATTTCCTGCGCCATTTCCAGTTCTTCATCGATCAGAGCGAGGCGCTGCTTCGACTGTCGATCGCCGCCGATCCGAAGAAGTAACAGCCTCGCTTGTACTGACCGCACGCTTGTCTCAAACCCACTCGCGTTGAGGTCAGACGACCCAGAATTATCCCCCGCAGGAGCGGGCATACCCGAAGGACACAAGAGCCCGCTCCTGCGAACGGGATCACGATCTTTCGAGGTGAACATTAATTATTTTTAATCCGCCGGAAATCTGCGTGTAATCCCGGGTGACTACGCTGTAAGCGAAGGACAAACGAACTCAACCCGTATGGAGAACGACCATGAAACACTCATTCGTTGCAATCGCTCTTGCCGCGGCACTGGCCCTGCCGCAGGCAGTCCCGGTGCTGGCCGAGGATACACCCGTCGTAACGACACAGGCCCAGACACCGTCACAGGCCCAGTCCCAGGTCATGAGAGGATACCTGGGTGTCACCATCGGTCGCCTGCCCGACCCGGTACGCGCCCAGCTTCCCGACACGATTCCGCGGGAGCAGGGGATACTGGTGGATCAGGTCATGAACGGCTCGCCCGCGGAAAAGGCCGGGCTGCAGCCTTTCGATATCCTGCTCCAGTACAATGACCAGAAGCTGTTTTCACCCGAGCAGCTCACCCGGCTGGTGGGTTCCGATACCGGCAAACAACCGGTGAAGCTCACCATTGTCCGCGGCGGCAAGGTCTCGACGCTGGATGTGGACATCGGGGAGACCCGCCTGCCGGAATCAGCGAACCGGCCGGTACCTGAATCGCATCCACTTCACCGCTATCACCAGCACCGTTATGGCGGACCCGGCCCGCAAACGCTGCAGGGCAACGAAAACGTATGGGAAAGCTTCGATTCGCTGTCACTGGACAAGCTCAACGGCGACACGTACAAGGCGGTGATCGGTTATCTCACCAAGGACGGAACGCACAAGCGGCTTGAATTCAAGGGCACCCGTGACGAGATTCGCCAGCAGATCCTGGCGCAGAAGGACCTGCCGGCCACGGAACGCGACCAGTTGCTGGATGCGCTGACCTCGCGGGATGACGTTTTCCCGTTTGGTATCCGGGGCTTCGCGCCGTTTGACCAGGGATTCCCGGCGGTACCGCCGTGGTGGGGCTGGTCTCCGGACTTCTGACCGGAGTTGGCCAGTGCCGGTGTGACCCGCCGCCATGGGGTTATCCGGCAGGGATGCCGGAGCTGATCCCGGCTGGCTGCTCAGCGCGTGCGCAGCGGCGGGTTTGTCGTGCGCAGGCTGGCGGGAAGACGGGAATCACCGGTCAGATAACGGTCAATGGCGCGCGCGGCATCACGGCCTTCCCCGATCGCCCAGACCACGATGGACTGCCCCATCGCGGCGTCGCCCGCGGCGAACACCCCGGGCAGCGCCGTCATCAAATCCGCTCCCCTGGCCAGTGCGCTGTCCGGCGTCAACGCCAGGCCGCTGCCGGCCAGACCGTCCAGCCGCGGCCCGCTGAAGCCCACGGCAATCAGCACCAGTTGGGCCGGAATCCGGAGGGCGGTTTCCAGCACCCGCTTGTCCCGCCGCCGGCCGCCGGCGTCATAGTCCCAGGCCACCCGCTCGGCCAGTATCGCGTCCACGCGGCCATCACCGTCCTCGTCGAGGAAGGCCAGCGCATTCAGGCCGTACACATCTCGTCCGCCCTCTTCCAGCGCATAGGTCGAGGCGTAGGTCATCGGCAGCCAGGGCCAGGGATGATGCGCATCACGCCACTCCGGCGGGCGATCGCGGATGCTGACCTGGGTGGCGGACCGGGCGCCGTGGCGGTGCGCGGTCGCCAGGCAGTCAGCGCCGGTATCCCCACCCCCCAGGATCACGACATCGAGCCCTCGCGCGGTGACAGGCCGCGGCACGGCAACACCGGCCTGTCGCCGGTTTTCCGCGGTGAGGAACTCCATGGCCAGCTCGACACCGCCCAGGGTGCGGCCCGGGATTTCCACTGTGCGCGGTGTCCGGGCGCCGATGGCCAGGCACACGGCGTCGAAGCGCTCGCGCAGCTCCGCCAGGGACAGTTCGCGCCCCACCTCGATGCCGGTACGGAACGCGATGCCCTCCTGTGCGAGCTGGTCGACCCGGCGCGCCACCCTGCGTTTGTCGAATTTGAAGTCGGGGATTCCGTAGGTCATCAACCCGCCGATCGTGTCGTCGCGTTCGAATACCACCACGGTGTGTCCGGCGCGGTTGAGTTGCTGGGCGCAGGCCAGCCCGGCCGGTCCACTGCCGACTACCGCGACCGTGAAGCCGCTGCGCCGCGCCGGCGGCTCGGGACGGATCCAGCCCTGCTGCCAGCCCATGTCGACGATGGCCCGCTCGATGTTCTTGATGGTCACCGGCGCGTCGCTGACGGCCAGGGTGCAGGCCGGTTCGCAGGGCGCGGGGCAGGTGTAGCCGGTGAACTCGGGAAAGTTGTTGGTGGCGTGCAGTCGCTCCAGCGCCTCGCGCCAGCACCCGCTGGAAACGAGATCATTCCACTCGGGGATGAGATTGCCGATTGGACAGCCGGCCATGCAGGTCGGTGTTCCGCAATCCATGCAGCGCTCCCCCTGGGCGCGCAGCGGGTCGGGGTCCCAGTCGGCGGCGTACACCTCACGATAATCCTGAATGCGCTCGGCCGGATCGCGGTAGTCGAGCGGCCGGCGCGGATGGCGCAGGAAGCCGTCGGGATGTCTGTCGCTCATCCGCCCGGTCCCCTGGCAGCGCCCGGTGCGAACCCGCGC
>JBAVKA010000507.1:0-5274 GCA_049688075.1 Gammaproteobacteria bacterium | reverse complement strand
GGATACATGGTAAACCGCAAACCGGCGAATGCGATAGATGGGCGTACGGGTACACTTCGATTCTGTGTGATTGTATTCGCGTAAAAAAACGCTTGCCGATGGTCTGCCCTTTATGTCTAATCTTGGCCCAAACCGGGGATGCGAAAGGTAAGGCGAAATCATGACCAACGAGACACCGGAACAAACGCTGGAGAACGAACAGCCGGATCCCGCCAATATCGTTATCTTCGGCGCCACCGGCGATCTCACAAAACGCAAGCTGGTACCGGCTTTGGCCCGTATGTACCGCGCCCGGCTGATACATCCGCTGAGCCGCATCATCGGGGTTGCCCACAATATGGAAGAGGAAGCGTGGTTTTCCCTGGTGCGCACGGCGCTGGAAACTTTCGCGGCCGACCTGGTGTTCACGAGCGAGGAGTGGGAGGGTTTTGCCGGACGCCTGCACCTGGTTCGCGGCGACCTGGCCGAGGAGGCGACCTATGCGCGGATTGCCGAATCCCTTACCGTTCTGGATAACCGCGTCAATGTCATGTTCTACCTGGCCATTCCACCGGACTGGTATGCCCGTGTCGCACAGGCGCTGGGGCGCGCGAATCTTGCCGACGAATCCGACGGCTACCGGCGCATCGTCATCGAAAAACCCTTCGGTCTCGACTGGGTCTCGGCGGTCGAACTGAACCGGTCGCTGCAGGGAATCTTCAGGGAGTCGCAGATCTACCGTATCGATCATTACCTCGGCAAGGAGAGCGTTCAGAACCTGTTTGTGTTCCGTTTCGGCAACAGCATCCTCGAACCGCTGTGGAACCGCAATTACATCGATCATGTGCAGATCTCCGTGGCCGAGACCATCGGCATCGAGTACCGGGCCGCCTACTATGAAGAGGCCGGCGCGCTGCGTGACATGATCCAGAGCCACATGATGCAGGTAATGACCCTGGTGGCGATGGAGCCGCCCGTCGAATACACCGCCGATGCGGTGCGCGATGAAAAGGTGAAGGTCCTGCGCTCCATCCGGGCGATCCGGAGCGACAGTGTCGATCAGGTCGCGGTGGGTGCCCAGTACGGTGCGGGCACAATCGATGGCCAGCCGGTGCCGGCCTATGTCAAGGAACCGGGCGTCGCGCCGGACTCCGTGAAGGAGACCTTTGCCGCGGTGCGTTTCTATATCGACAACTGGCGCTGGCAGGGTGTGCCGTTCGTGCTGTGGTACGGGAAAAGGCTGCAGAAGCGGGCTTCGGAAATCGTGATCCGCTTCCGCCAGCCGCCGCACAACATGTTCGACCCGGAAGGCGATTCGCCGGTCGCCGATGCGCTGGTGTTCCGCCTGCAGCCCGACGAGGGCATGTTCCTGCGCATGAACGCCAAGGTGCCGGGCCTTACCACCAGAATGCGCCGCCTGGTGATGCGCGGTCCCTACGCCTCCGGTACCGAAGCACTGGTCGAGGCCTATGAGACGTTGCTGCACGATGTGCTGCAGGGCGATGCCACGCTGTTTTCCCGCGCCGACGAGATCGAAACGGCCTGGAAAATCCTCGGCCCGATCCTGGAGACCTGGAACAAGCGCATCTCCATCGACCGCTATCGCGCCGGCAGCTGGAATGTTCCGGAGGTGGACCGCCTTTTCGAGGGCTGTGTCGGGGGATGGCACAAGCCGACCTGACGGGCTGACGGGTGAATACCCGGTAGACACTAGGAGCCTGTCGGACTTAGGATGATTCTACTGCGGCGGTGGGAGAGCGGCCCATGGCCCCCTCGCTGCGCTCTCCCCCGATTCTCGTTGCGTAGAATGATTATGCGCCTCGAAATCATGACGATTTGTTCTCGCTCTCCCAGTCGCCTCGCTACGAACACCTAAATCCGACAGGCTCCCAGGATACGCCTCACACGGGATGCGCTTAGCGTCATATTTTTGTTGTTTACATATTTTATTCAACAGCATATATATAGACTTGGATAGGGAAAATCGTAAAAATTATTCGGTATTTCGGAGGGATATGATGAAAGAAAGAAGAATTAACAAAACCGATCGTCGCCAACGCACTGAGAAACTACCGGTGAGAGATGCCGAGGGCGTCAGTGTTATCCTGGAACGTCGCTATTTCCCTGACCGACGGAAGAGTCATTACGATCCCAATTGGTAATCGGGTCTGATAATCGGAGCGCGCCAGAGTTCAAAACCGCGGATGGTGTAAACCAGAGGCAACTGGCGCAACATTGCCCCAGGATGCCGGCCACGCTACGTACGATCTGGCGGTCATCGTACGCAAGCAGCACCCTATCCTCACAGGCATGGTTTCAACACTGACAAGACAAGACCCCGCATGACTTGCCTGTATCAGCTGTTATTAACCTTGCGCAGCAGTAAAAATCCAAGCAATCCGGTACCTAATACAAACACGATGTCCAGAGTACCTGGTGCGGTCACTCGCTGGCTGCTGCGGTCGGTGCCATGAGCCTGAGTTGTGAACGGGTGATGCGTGCTATTCTGGAGCACGTACGGGTCAGTATTGTTCGTGATAACTTCACGGGCATTCACCGATGATGCGATGATCGCAAGAATAGCAGCAAGTAACGCACCCCTTAAGCTTGATTTTTTTATCATTGAGCCTCCTTTATAATTAGTGGGGACAGCTGCTGCTTCCCTTATTAACCGCTGCCCGTGTCGCTCTTTCCAATGACAGATCTAATGAATAACCCTCTGAATTTCAGAGTTCCAGCGTGATAACGCATTAATATTTAGCTCATGAATCACGGTGTGTCTATGCGTAGTAATACTTACGCACATAAAAAAAGGGCCGCCTGACGGCAGCCCCCGTGGATATCCGGTTCGCGCCGGGCGTGATCAGGTCAGCGGCGTCAGGACGATTTCCACGCGACGGTTCTGGGCGCGACCTTCCGGCGTGCTGTTGTCCGCAACGGGATTATTCATACCCATTCCGCTGGTGACGATGCGCGCCGGCAGGACCTTCTGGCTCTCCAGGTAGCGCGCAACGCTGTTCGCGCGCGCTTCAGACAGGCGCTGGTTCATCTCCGCCCCGCCGACATTGTCGGTATGACCGATAATGTCGATGTAGGTTTTTTCGTATTTGTTGACCACCAGGGCGACGGAGTTCAGCACCGGGAAGAAATCCGCGTTGATATCGCTTGAGCCGGTCGCGAAGGTGATGTTGCCCGGCATGTTCAGGATGATGTTGTCCCCGCTGCGGGTGATGCTCACCCCGGTGTTCTGGAGTTGCGCGCGCAGTTCGTTATCCTGCTTGTCCATGTAGTATCCCACGCCGCCGCCGGCCAGTGCGCCGATGCCGGCCCCGATCAGCACGTTTTTGCGTTTACCACCGCCGGCAATCGCCCCGATTATCGCCCCCCCGGCCGCGCCGACGCCGGCCCCGATGCCGGTTTTGCTTGCCTGCTTTTCTCCGGTGTAGGGATTGGTGGTACAGGCCGTGGCGGCCAGCGTCAGGACGAGAACCATGGCCAGCAGACGTTTGCCGTCGGGTCTCACTGTGGTCGCGCTGGTACAAGTGGTGGTGTCTTTGTTCATGTGTGCTCCTGGATGGGAAAGAGTATGTAGTCCGCAGCGTCCGCGGTGCGTGAAGTATGCTACGAGTCGCACGGCCTTGTGAAGGATTCATCCGCCACCGCGGAAGAAGAGGGGATTCAGGATTGCAGCAGCTGCAACGCCCGTTCCAGCTGTTCATGCGGGGTGTAAAAATGCGGCGAGAACCGGATTCCGCCCCCGCGTGTGGCGCAAATGACATTCTCATTCCGCAGTCGTTCATGAAGTTCCGCAGTGGACTCTCGTCGTGGCCGGAAGGTGACGATGCCGGCATGCCGTTGATCTTCCAGAGGGGTGATCAACTGGAATTCATCTGCCAGTGCGCTGAAATAGTCGATCAGGTAGCGGCTGTTTTCCGTGACCCGTTTCTCGATTGCCGGTATCCCGATCTCATGAATGAGCGAGAGACTGGCATTCATGGCGTGTATGCCCGTCATGTTCGGACTGCCGCATTCGAATCGCCGGGCCGAGGAGGCCAGACGCCACGCCGGGTTGTCATAGTCGCCGTGATCCTCAACCATATGCCAGCCGTACTGTTGCAGCTCCAGCCGTTCCATGACGCCGGCGCGGCAGTAAAACAGCGCCACGCCTTCGGGTCCCATCATCCATTTGTGGCCGTCGGCCATGACGAAATCGGCCTGACAGGACTGAACGTCGATGCCGACGGCGCCGAGACTCTGGATCGCGTCCACGCAGAACAGAACGTCACGCTCCTGGCAGGCAGCGCCGATTTTCACCAGGTCTAGCCTCAATCCCGTCGCATACTGCACCGAGCTGACTGAAACAACCCGGGTGTGATGGTCGATACAGGAGAGGATGGCGTCTTCGGGTGAAGCATCTCCGGTGAGCCCGGCGGCACGCGTCTCGACCCCGAATTTTGCCAGCGACTCCCAGACGATGCGGTTGGACGGGAACTCCTGGTCGGTGATTACCACATTATCGCCCGGCAGCCAGGTCAACCCGTAGGCGACTACCGACAATGCTTCGGAGGTGTTCTTGAGCAGGGCGATCTCGTTGGTGGATGCGGCGTTGATCAGGCGGCAGAGCTGCGCCTTGAGAGCGTGTTCCGTTTCGATCCAGGTGCCGTAATTACGGGCTCCGGTCGATGCATTTTCCCCGGCAAAGGACGTGACCGCCTCGGCGGTTCGGCGCGGCCAGGGAGAGACCGCGGCATGGTTCAGGTAAATGATCGACTCGTCGAGAATAAATTCGGCGGTGAGCATGATGCATACGCCTCTTGATTAATCACAAATACCAATCCGTTACGGGTATCATACGCCGGCGTCAAAGGCCGACCGATACCGACTATTCCGTGTTTTCACGGGAACCTGATCATATCCCCTGCGTGCATGAATCTTAACAGCTTAATACTTTCAGTCAGATACTCTATATACATAGAATCCATATTAGCGTTGCCCCGGCTTCTGATGCCGAGTCTGTCCCGACGGGTGATGCGATTGTCGCCTACGAGGCTGATACGGTTATTCGGGGCGCTCTTTCTGGTGTACGCACTGGCGCTGCCGCTGGCTGGCCTTTGCTCGGAGAGGAACGGGATATGGCTGCGGGTGGATACCCGGGATGCCACCCTGGCGGTCATGAAGGGTGACAAGCCACTGGAGATTTTCAGCAATATTGCCATCGGTCGCTATGGCAAGACGTATTATAAAAAGAAAGGCGACCACAAGACTCCGCTGGGACACTTCGCCATTGCCTGGATA
>JBAVKA010000506.1:0-3351 GCA_049688075.1 Gammaproteobacteria bacterium | reverse complement strand
GTGGGCAAAGAGCGGTGTATTGGACCAGGTATTTAGTGAGCTGCAACACCAGCAGATCATTCGCATCCGGGTTGAAGCAGTATCTCTGGATAGTACGGCAGTAAAAGTGCACCCTGACGGTACTGGCGCTCTAAAAAAAACGGCCCACAAGCCATCGGCAAATCTAGGGCCGGATGGACAACCAAGATTCATATGGTTGCCGCAGATGCTCGCACGGCGGTGAGCTTTTCATTATCGACGGGTAACGCCGGTGATGCACCAGAAGGACGTGCGTTACTGAAACAAGCAACGTTGTTGGCAAAGTATGTTGTCATGGACAGGGCCTATGAAGGCGATGAAACACGCCAACTGGTGTTTGATCTGGGCTTAACGCCAGTGGTGCCGCCCAAAAGTAATCGAATAGACCCTTGGGAGTATGACCGACAGATGTACAAGAAACGCAACGAAGTTGAACGACTATTCCGTCGACTCAAGGGATTCCGGCGGATATTCTCGCGTTTCGACAAGCTGGATGTGGTGTTTGCGTTTTTCATTCACTTCGCACTCATCATCGACGCCCTAAATAGTGTTAACACGCCCTAGGGTAATTGATATGAAAACAGCACTCGCCACCTTTTTCGTATTACTCAGTGGAGTCCTCGCTGCGCCCAGCGCTCTGGCACTACCTATTACGGTCACGTCCAACGATGTCGTTGAACGTGCGTACGACGAGGCCACAGGGAATTCTTATTCTACCTATAGCGGCACCGTGGTTCCTGCCACGGTGACCCTCCCTGACACGACTGGCAAAAGCAGTAGTACCACGACCCTCAACTATTCGGGTAGCACGACCAGTGCGACCTTCTCGACGAGCATGGCGCACAGCATCGACAACACGGGGGGACCGGGTGGGGTCGACTTCGCTGACTTTGCGCAGACATCCGACTTCGACCCTCTACGCTTTACCGCAGCGGTCAACAGCACCTATTCAATCAGCGGCTTCTATGACATGCTGGGCCCGGCGGGAACGCGTACCTATTTGTCTGTCGATTTGTACGACATTACCGCCAGTTCCTTTCTGTTTCGCGACTAGTCAATTTCCGAGAACACGCCGAACGAAACCTTCCTGTTGGGTGTGGCGGGGGATGGTGATTTATATAATCTTAACCTCGGGTCGCTCACCGGCGATCTGATCGCTGGACACGAGTTCGGGTTTTCTTTTAACTCATATATTCAAGCTCTAGCAAGGCAGAGTGAAACGTTCGTTGCTGCCACCGCCAAAGGTAATGTGACCTTGCAGATAGTCCCTGAACCCCCCACACTTGCTCTGTTAGGCATCGGATTAGTCGGCGTGGTGATCGGGAGGAAACGCCTGAAGCACTAACGCAAGCACTCCACACAGTCGCCACGCGATCCGCTCCAACCGCTGCGCTTAATCATCATCACCCTGGAGGCGGGCGCGTTCCATTTCGGCAATCGCTTCCCATAGGGCCTGCTGTAGTTCGCGGCGTGTGCCCATGCAAGGAGCATGGCAGGACAGGGAAGGCGGGTCTTTAGGACGCTGGCAGCGAGGAATGCAGGAAAGTGGTTTCATTAAACAGACCCCGCCCTTGTGGTGGTTTTTTCTGTTGGGCTATATGTCATAACGCAAGGAACGTCTATTGTGGAAACTACGTATAAAACTCGAATCAGCAATTTCGTGTTGATTTGAGTCAACTCATTGCTGATGGCCTGTGATACCTTTTTTCCTGCCGTGATGGGGTACAACACGAAAACATGGGCGATTCGGGGAGAAGGTTATGACACGAGTGATAGCCGCATTTTTATTGGGACTTGCCGCTGTTGCTTTACATGCCGGCGGCGTCTACAAATGGACAGACGAAAACGGACAACTCCACTTCACCGATAAGCCGCCCATCGGTAAACAGGCGCAGACGAAGGATGTCAGGCCAGCATCAGGCGATGCTCCGGTTGACGATGCCGGCAGTTCTGGCCTGCGTCGAGGCGAGCTACAGCGACTGAACCAGGTCCAACAACAGGACCGCATAGAAGCGCAGGAAAAGCAGCGTACTCAACAGGAATACATGCGCAGAACAAAGGCCCAGGAGGATAGCAAACGTCGCGCCTGTGAATCCGCCAGAGATCAGGAAAGCTACTACGCCGATAAATTACGCACTGGTTGCGACGGTGGCTCCTGCGATTATTACAAGCAACGCCGCGAAGATTATAGACACAAGGCCCATGACGCCTGTCGCTGAACATTTCTGCTGCTACCTAAACGAAGGCGAAGCCACCCGGCCAGCATACCAGCCGACCGGGCGACTACGCACGCCCTGGACTTCCCTGTGCCGGCACGGGTGCGAAGGTGCTGTAGCGTTACCACTACAGGGGTGCATAACCTGATGCGCCTGGCGGGTCTGTAGGATGCTATCAGTGGGGAGTGTAGGAAATCGGCTGCATTGAAAAATGACCCGAAGACTCGGCACGCGTCCAGGGCGAAGTCACTAGAGGGTGTACCGGAATCATCGGGCCATGTCGCCAGTGTGTCTGCAGCGTATTACCGGCGTTAATCAATGTGCGCCATTCACTTGTCAGAGTTGCATCCAGGTCGGGGTGAAACCTGAAATTGCTAAGCTGCAGGAAATGCTGGAGCACCTGCGCTAACCCGGTTGAAATAAACCCACTGACTCTGCCCCTGGCCACCGGGGCATATCGAATTGAAAATTTGACTTTTAGAGACTATGAGAACCGCTCTATTCCTTCTTGGAATCTAGTGAAATGTATCGACAATTTCAGAAGGAAGAGATAGAAACCATATTGGCCCAATGTAAAAATTTTCTTTCCTTTTCTTCTTGAAAATGAATCTAGGAAAACCGAGTGAACATCATCGAGAAAGATGATGCAGTCTTCTTTCAGAGATCCTCCTGCTGGCAAATAAAACAGATATGTTATCTTCTGATTTTTAATATCCTTAACAATGTTCTCTACATCCTCAGCACGCTTTTTAACGCCGAGCTGTTGTTGATATTTTTCAAGACTGATTACTGGACAAAATACAACTTTCCGTTGTCTATCGGACTTATTAGATAAGTCGATATCGCATGAGTTAGAAAGAATGATTCCGGAAACTTCCTTGCTCGCCATTTTGCCTATATCGCAAATTGGAAATCCTTCCCACATGTCCCCTTGAAGTGTGTTTTCTACGCTATGGGAAAGGTAATAATCATAGTTATCTGGGAAGCTATTTAATTCCTGAAAGAGTTGTGCCTTATTCTCAGGCGTTAGGTAGGAAGGCAGGAAGGTTTTTATTTGCTCGAGGAATTCCGTATCCATCGAATTACTTCTATCTCAGATGTAAAGATCCCATAAATT
>JBAVKA010000505.1:0-5765 GCA_049688075.1 Gammaproteobacteria bacterium | reverse complement strand
AAGGCGGCAACGGCACCATGAAGAACAGCAATGCCAGCGGAGCCATCACGATCCTGAAGGCGCGCCAGCCGAGCAGCGCCAGGGCCACACCAAGTATTGTGACGACCAGGCCGTACTGTGACAGGGTATGCGTCGTTGATACCGCCCCCAGGAAAAACAGCAACCCGCCTAGAACCATCAGGAGTATACCCACCCAAGACGGTTTGTATTCGATTTCAACAAGCTGGTTTTTACGCTGCCAGATGAGAAATAATGTAATAACCGGTATCAGATAACCATACCCGTACTCCTCCTTGGTATTCCAGCGATACACCATGTCAATAATGGTGTACTGAAAAGCAAACCCTGCCAGTACTGTAACGACCGCGAGCAACACCCAGAATATCGGGGGATGTTTCCATATACAGGATGGCCTGATACTCGCTACCATTATTTAATACTCCAGCCTAGCTGGCAAACAATGCACGATAGGCTGCCAACAATTTGGGTTCTTCGTGTCGCCACTCCAGTATGTCTTCTATGCGTTGCTTCCCGTATTTACCCATCTTGGCACGTTCTTCCGGCCTGTCCAAGAGGTAGAGAATTTTTTCGGCGAAGTCTTCCACATCATTCCTGCGTGCATACACAGATGCTTCCCTTGCGGAAAAGCGCCCTTCAGTCAAGTCAAACTGCACGACAGGCTTGCCCAGAGCCATATATTCCATGATCTTGTTCATGGTGGACTTATCGTTCATTTCATTCGCAACATCCGGGTTCACACAGACATCGGCGGTATTCAGCATGGCCAGCATCTCGTCGTCCGGGACCCGGCCGGTGAATGTCACATAATCAGCGACACTCAAGTTGGTGGCAAGTGTCTTCATCTCGTCCAGGGAAGTACCGCCACCCACCAGTCCGAAATGGACGTCCGTCCGCTGTTTGTTATAAACGATGTATTTCAGAGCGTATAACAGGTAATCGATCCCTTCCTGCCTGCCCATTACACCAACATAACCAACAAGGTACTTCCTGCCTTTTTTCAACGGATCAACCGGTGGCAGGATTCTCAAACGATCCAGTTTCGGCCCACTTCGAACCACGAATACCTTCTCCGGGTCCATTCCACCGCGCTCGATCGCGATCCGCTTGTAGGATTCATTGGTGGCGATGGAAACATCCGCAAGACGGAATGTCCAACGTTCCCAGGCCAGCATCACCTTGTAGAAGAAATCCCGCCTGCCAAACTTGGCTTCGTACAACTCGGGATTGATGTCGTGATGGTCGAACAGGAACTTTTTTCCCAGCAGTTTGAAAAAGCCCCCGACAAGAAAGATGTTATCCGGTGGGTTGCAGGCATGGATTGCATCAAATCCATGCCTGAAAAGCACTTTCCAAGCCAGTACAAATTCCCAGAACAGCGCAGTTGAATATTCCAGTAAATAACCCGACGCACCTTCAGCCTCCAGCGGGAGACTGTGACGGTAGATATGGATACCGTCGATCTCCTCGTATTTATTCTCGTAGCCCTTGCCGGTCGGACAGATAATTGAGACTCCATAACCATTCTGCCTGAGGGTGGTTGCTTCCTGCCAGACCCGTCGGTCAAAGGGCGACGGCAGGTTCTCTACAATTATCAAAACACGCCCTGGTGTGCGAGTACCCGTTACCATGACACAGGAGGCTGTTACCAGCAGATTCCGTCGTAGCCGGCTTCAAGCGATGAACGTCGTTTGGCAATCCTTACCAGGTCGACAATTCGCTTGCCCGTGGGAATCTGTTCAGCAACTGCACGGAATTCCTCTGCGCCGTTTCCGATCACGATGGTGTCGGCATGTTTCAGCACCTCGTCGATACTGTCCACCATCAACTTCGAGATGTGCGGGATATGATTGAGGATATAGTCCCTGTTGGCGCCAACCAGGCTGGCGATCTTCACATTTTTATCATACAGCCTGATGTCGTAGCCCTTGCCGATCAGGCGCTCGATAACCTCGACCAGCGGACTTTCTCGCAGGTCATCGGTACCCGCCTTGAAGCTGAAACCCAGAATGCCGACCTTCTTGCTCCCCTTGGCGATGATCATTGCGAGACCCTTTTCGATCTGTCTCTGATTGCTCGGGATGATGGCGTTCAGGATCGGCACATCGATGTCGGAAGCACGTGCCTTGTAGGTCAGTGCGCGCACATCCTTGGGCAGACAGGATCCGCCAAAGGCGAAACCGGGCTTCATATAATAAGGTGACAAATTGAGCTTGGTATCCTTGCAGAATATCTCCATCACTTCATGGCCATCGATACCGACAACCTTGCAGATATTGCCGATCTCGTTGGCGAACCCGACCTTGAGTGCATGCCATACATTATCGGTGTACTTGACCATCTCGGCTGTCTCAACCGAGGTGCGCACCAGCGGTGCATCGAGATGAGCATAGATACTCGCCAGGCTGTCACCGGCGGCAGTATCGGTTTCACCGATCACGGTCTTGGGCGGATTGTAATAGTCATAGACCGCCGTACTTTCGCGCAGGAACTCGGGATTGTTGCAAACACCGAAATCCACGCCGGCCTGTTTGCCCGAGGCTTCTTCCAGCATCGGGATGACGATCGAGCGCATACTGCCCGGCAGCATGGTGCTGCGCGCCACCACCACGTGATAGTCCTTTTTCTCCCCGAGGGCAGCGCCGATCTCGGCACAGACCTTGCGCACATACTTCAGGTCGAGACTGCCATTGGTCTGGCTTGGCGTACCAACACAGATCAGTGAGATCTCAGTGTCAAACACCGCCTGCTGAATATCTTGTGTGGCGCAGAGCAGGCCATCGGACACCGCCCTTTCGATGATCTCTCCGATATCCTTCTCAATGACCGGTGTTTGACCGCTATTGATCAGATCGACTTTTGGTTGGTTGGGATCGACGCCAGTTACGGTGTGACCGTCCCTTGCCAGGCACCCGGCGGATACCGCACCCACATAGCCCAGCCCGAAAATACTTATTTTCATTCCCACACCTTAACTATCTATTTTAATACTAGCGACCACGGCATGTTCGAAGCCAGACAAGCGGTGTCGTAGAATACCACCATAAAATTCAGACAGTGCAGTTGGACGCCAACCCCTCGATGATTGGCAACCCATGACCTACCAGCCGCTAATCGTCTGTCTGAATCTGTAACTCGGTCACCAGTTCCGTGGTACCCGAGATATTCCCGGACCAAACCACGCAGGGCGCAGGTTGTTTTTCATCATAACGACGCGAGATCCAGCCTTGCAGCGGATTTTCAGAGCCTTCCATATATTGTGGCACCCACTCTTGACCCTCTAAGCGCATCTGTACCTTAGACCGACCGCCCACAGCAGTAACACCATTACCTACCACCGCCACAGCACAGGTTTCGGCAAAGTGCCAAATGACTTCAACCTTATGTTTTTTATTGCATTTAATAAGGTCTCGCACCTTAATTACCCTCTGTGACCGGTCAAAGGTGATCGCCCGATGGTGGATCACCGGGTCATCCAATCGCAAGTAGCCGTCGTGCTCGCCGGCCCAGCGCTCGACCGCACCGCCGGTTTCGAATACCGTGCAGCGCGCGTTGGCATGCCTCAGCCATAGGAAGCTGCCTCCCGGCACGGACTGGTCCACTCCGTCGATGCGGACGGTATTATGGGCCGAGGTGCCGCGGAAATAATCACGCCACGCCTTTTTAGTGTGGTAGGCGTAGGTACCCTGATCTGCCAGTATCTCATGTCCATTGACAGACAATGTAAAGGACAGGGCGTCCGCATGCCCATGAGCCGCTATTGAGAGATATCCCAAGGAACCTGCATCTGCAACCAGACGGACTTCCTGGGTTGTCTCGAAATTATCGCCCAGTATCCAATAGCCACCCTCTGGGAAATTCTGTCTGACGGGTAATCTTGCACCTTCGCCTGGCAATGCATCGAATTGTTTCTCGGCAGCGTCACCCAGTAACCAGCGGCTCTTGTCATCAAACCGCATTGCCTTGACTTTAAAATCACCGCGATTGAATAAAACAGCACCTGTTGCAAGCAGGGAACGGTAGACATCGAAATTCTTCTCCTGACTAAAACGGACCATTACAGCGTCGTCCGAATCCCCGAACATGGGCATATGTCCTGCAACATCCATGATGGATGCCACGAATTCCAGCATGGAATCCAGACGTTCCCAATATGTCGTGCTGAATTCAATCCCATTGGCGCGACCGACAAGTCCGCAATGCAGCATCATGTCCGCCACTTCATGGTGGTACCAGACGGCCTGCTCACGGTTTACGCCATCCGAATAGTTCTGTCTGAGAGCCTCTTGTTCGAACCCGTGCCTGGCAAGATCACGCCATTGAGTACATACGGTCCAGAGCGGCCAGGTCACGGATCCAACGAAAAGCCCCATATACTCTCCGAGCAGGTGATTATTCGCAGAGGAGTAGCGGGAGAAATGCCCATGTATGAAGTGAAGATGACGGAATACACAATCCAGCCAGTTGCGCTTGAACTGCGCACCCTTCTCACCGAGGAACATAAGCGATTCTTCACCGCCCAGCAGGTGCCAGGCATAAGACCAGTTTACAAGCCGTACTGCATGCTCCAGGGAACTGGTCCAGTTTGGTCCCATCGGATAGGGACATTGTTCGAACCATGATTCAAGCAAGGCCCTGGTTCCTTCGGCAAAACGTTCATCCCCAGTAAGCGAAAATGCCTGGGCCAGGGTTATTATCTCCAGGTGCCGATTGGGTTCCCAAAGATATTTAATGTCCCCGATCAGAGTCTCCTGTCTGTAATTCAGTGTCTTCCCGAAGCACATAGGTGCTTCGGTGCCAGTACGCGGATCACGGTTCCAGTTGGGCGGGAATCCAAGCTGCACATCACGAAGGGAAAAGATATCGAAACGGCCGGAAAGTATTCTTTCTGCCGCATGACAATAGGCGCCCGGCTCAATACCAGTCGGAAGTTCAGTCAGCCAGCAATTTCCACACCTGCCCTGTGGCGCGTGTATTCGGGTTGCCAGGTCAATACCGAACCGCTCGAGTAACAAATGAGCAGATTGCCGTACACGCCAGAAAATCTCCAGGCCCCCCATGACCTGAAGACGGTTCAGCTTCCAGCGGAGTGATGCCAAACGTCGTCCGGACGGATCACCACCGCGGGCTATGATTTCATTTATTGGCATTAACGTGCTGGTTAATTTTTGTACAATTGATCCAAAAAGCGAGACAGAGTGAGTAACGGTAATTTATTCAGATTATTAATGCCCGAGCAGGCCGCTCAACCGCCGGATTAGATAGGGAACGATAGGGCCGGTATTGGCCCGGTTGGCTCGCAGGGCACGCCAGAGTGCCCAGGGGGTTGACAGCAACATGGCAGATAATCGCAACGGATTCACACGTACTGCGTCAGTCTGATAACCAAACATTGCCATTTCCGGGCCCGCAATCTTTTGTGCTACCCACACTTCCTCCGGGCTCAACTGTGCTTTCCAGCTTCCGATGGCCGCCGTGTAGATACCAGTCTGCCCGTTTTGATCCGAACTGTTGCTGAATCTGACATTCAACATCTCCGGCTCAAAACCCTCACCCAGAAAAGCACATACCCTGGGTATGATCTTTTCCGGCGTTGAGGCCAGATCCTCATAACGGACCTCGATCAGCCGATCACTGGATATCATACTGCGAATCGCTACAACACGTCGCATGCTGGCTTTCCATAACATCGACGTCACTACCGGATGATAGAGTTTCTTGAGACGATCGACTTCAGACTCGACCGT
>JBAVKA010000504.1:0-17556 GCA_049688075.1 Gammaproteobacteria bacterium | reverse complement strand
CACCACAAGCAAAGGCCGAATACACGAATGCAGCCGATTCCGTCACAATGGTATACCTGTGTATAAGTGGAAGGTGTAAGGCAATTATCTGATTAAATTTGACAGGGGAGTCCATACACGAATTGTTGCTCAGGCGGCAACGGACAACTGGTAAAGCCCGCGGCAATGAGATTTCCACCGGTATTGGTTGAGATCGGCATGGCGGATGATGGTTTCGCCGGCGATTTCCAAGGGTGTATCCCCGTCGAGCGAAGTGTGCACACGGTGCAAATTGTAATAATGGCGGAAATCAGCCAGCTTTCGCTCCAGGTCACTGACAATCCAGAAGAACACCTGGTCAAGAAATTCTCCACGAATGGTTCCAATCAGCCGTTCGACAAAGGGATGCGATAACGGTACGTAAGGAACGGATTTAATCTCCTTGATGTCCAGGATGCGAAGATTCGTCTGCCAGCGTTGATACCGGAATAGCGGGGCATTGTCAGAACTGGGATAGTGCGGAACACCCTGGATCGAAATAGCTTTGTTGAACCTGCGGCCGTATGGTGCAAATATACGAACGAGCCGTATGATATTGTTAACAGACAATATTACGGAACACCTCTTCGTGCAATGACCCCTCAATGACCCCTGTACCACAACCCTTCCACCTTCTTGTAATCGCCCTGTCCGGTTGGCTTAACCACCACCAACTGGTGGTCATCGACTATCTGATCGAAGAGAACCGTGTTCTCAAAGAGCAGTTCGAAGGACAGCGGCTTCGGTTCACCGATGAACAGCGAATGCGACTGGCCGCGAAAGCCAAGGTTCTTGGTCGTCGGTGGCTTGATGAGCTCGAGACGCTTGTGATACCCGATACGCTGCTTGCCTGGCACCGTAAGCTCATCGCGAAGAAGTGGACATATGTCAAGGAAAGGGCCGGGTCGACCGCGCGTCACGCAAGAGATCACCGATTTGGTATTACACATGGCGCGGGAGAATCTCTCCTGGGGCTTCGATCGAATCCAAAGTGAGCTCGCCAATCCCGGCCACGTCATTGCACCGAACACAGTTAAGAATATATTGAAAAGGTATGGCATAGAACCGGCGCCGGAGCGGGGGAAACGTACTTCGTGGAAGACGTTCTTGAAAGCGCATTTGGACGTGATGGCTGCCACGGACTTCTTCACGGTTGAGGTCTGGATGCCGCGCGGACTGGTGACCTATTACGTGTTGTTTATCATCCATCTTTCAACGCGTTCCGTGCACATTGCCGGTGTGACCATGGCCCCCAATAGTGCATTCATGGCGCAAGTGGTCCGTAATCTGACAGATGTGAGTGAGGGTTTCCTTTCAAACAGTCGTTACCTCATCATGGATCTCGATACAAAATACACAGAGGATTTCAGAGGGCATCTGGATCGAGTGGGCGTGAAGCCTGTTCGGTGCCCAGCACGAGCGCCCAACTGTAACGCATTCGCAGAGCGATTTGCGCGTTCTATAAAAGACGAATGCCTGGGGCGGATGATTCTTTTCGGCGCATCATCCCTTCGCCGGGCACTCAGAGAATATGCTGCACATTACCACGCCGAACGTAATCATCAGGGGGTAGGGAATAGATTGCTGGAGTCACTTGCCACGGTCAGCTCAATCAATGATCCAATGCTCAATCAATGATCCAATTAAGTGCCGCGAACGGCTTGGCGGTATGCTCAATTTCTTCTATCGTGAAGCAGCTTGAATGTACGCGTTCCATTTTTTGCACCATTCGCGCATTTTCACACCACCGCCAGTACCGATCGCTCAGCCGGTCTTGGTTTAGCTGGCAGGCAGTTGCAATTAGCAGAATAATGCCGAGAAGGGTCAACTGGTTCATAAATGTCTCGATTCAAACTTGTTATCTGAATCGTGAGATAACTCCCACCCATGACACGGGGTACCGGGCTTAGTCCCCGGCGACCCGAATGACGGTTCGGCCCCGAACGTTGCCCTTGACAATCTCTCGGCCTAGGGTGGGTAAATCTTCCAGCTCGGCCTCCTCGGTCATCAGGTCAAGTTGATCCAAGGGGATGTCTTTAGCCAGTCGCTCCCAGGCAGTACGACGCAAGGAAACCGGCCCGAGGTTCGAGTCGATGCCGAGCAGGTTGATTCCCCGCAAAATAAAGGGCAACACACTTGAGCTAAAGAAAACCCCGCCGGCATTGCCACTGAGCGCAATACTGCCACCCCGTACCATCGATCGTAACAAACCGGCTAAAGTATCGCCGCCAACGGCATCCACCGCTGCGGCCCAGCGTTCCGATTGCAAGGGGCGTTGGGAGTGGGCACTAAGCACGTCGCGGCCGATAAAGCTCTTGGCCCCAAGTCGACGCAAATAGTCGTGGGTTGATTCGCGACCGGTTGAGGCTACAACGTTGTAGCCAAGACCGGCCAGAATCGCCACGGCCGTACTGCCAACCCCACCGGCGGCTCCGGTAACCACAACCTCCCGTTGATCCTCCGCTGTCAGGCCGTGCGCCTCGAGGGCCATCACCGATAACATGGCGGTGAGACCGGCCGTGCCGATAGCCATCGATTGGCGCAGGGTTAGGCCCGGCGGCAGGTGGATCATTCCGGCCGAGCTAACCCGATTTCGCTCGGTGAAGCCGCCCCAATATTTCGCCCCGTGGTCAAAGCCGGTCAGAAGCACTTGATCTCCGACCTTAAAACCAGGCGAGTCGGACTCGAGCACGGTACCAGCCATATCGACACCCGGCACCATCGGATAGCGGCGCAGCACTTTCGCCTTACCGGTAATCGCAAGGCCATCTTTATAGTTGAGGCTCGAGTAAGCCACCGACAGTAGCACATCGCCTTCGGGTAAGGCGTCTAGGCCAAGATTCTGCACCGTCGCCGTCGTTTCCCCATCCTGCTGATCGACCATTAGGGCCCTAAACGTTTCACTCATGGTTTGTCTCGCTCAAGAACAGCTGGTGATTTAAATCCCTTGGGTTTTGGTTTCTTTCTGGTTCGTTTTCATCCTGCCCCTTAGTGGCGTTCAAGTTCATTGCGGGCGATGACCACCCGCTGGATTTCGCTAGTGCCTTCGTAGATCTCAGTGATTTTTGCGTCGCGGAAGAAACGCTCGATGGGTATCTCCTTGCTGTAGCCAATTCCAGCGTGGATCTGCACCGCCTGATGGGTGCAGAACATCGCCGTTTCACTGGCGAACAGTTTGGCCATTGAGGCTTCGGTTGTATACCGTTCGCCGGTCGCTTTCTTGGCTTCCTTGGCCATGGCGGCCTGGTAGATCAGCATGCGGCTGGCTTCGATCCTGGTCTTCATATCGGCAATCTTGAATTGGATGCCCTGGAATTGGGAAATTGGCCCACCAAAGGCCTCGCGCTCTTTGGCGTAGCGCAAGCTGGCCTCGTAGGCCCCTTCGGCGATACCAAGGGCCTGCGCAGCAACGCCGATGCGGCCGGTATCGAGTACGGACATGGCAATCTTAAAGCCCTCTCCCTCTTCGCCAAGTCGATTCTCGACGCGGCAGCGATAATCCTGATAGTGGCACTCGCAGGTAGCGCTGGCCCGAATACCGAGCTTGTCCTCTTTGCGACCGGCCTTGAAACCGGGTTTATCGGTTTCAATCAGAAAGGCCGTAATACCTCGATGACCGGCCCCAGCATCGGTCATGGTGAAGAGGACGATATAGTCCGCTGCCGGGCCGCTGGTCACCCAACTCTTGGTGCCGTTGATGACGTAGTGATCACCGGCGCGCACAGCGCGGCTACGCATGGTGGCCGCATCGGAGCCGGACATCGGTTCGGTTAAGGAGTAAGCCCCGATTTTCACGCCGCTTGCAATCGGAACGACAAATTTCTGCTTCTGCTCCTCCGTTCCATGCGCCAAGATACCGTGGCAAAAGAGGGAGTTGTTGACCGACATGATTATGCCGTGCGAGGCATCAACCTTGTTGATCTCCTCCATGGCCAGCACATAGGCGATCGCATCCATACCGGCCCCCCCATAGCTTTCCGGCACCTCTATCCCCATAAAGCCGAGGTGCCCCATCTTTTTGATGGTCTCATAGGGAAAGTCGCCCCGCTCATCAAGCTCGGCGGCAATCGGAGCGATCTCATTTTGCGCGAAAATGCGGGCCGCTTCCTGGATCATCTTGTGCTCTTCAGTGAGTTGTAGATCCATCCTTCTATCCTCTCTGCTATCGAAATCTTGCGACAAGCGCCGCGGCGGCGGCATGAGAAGCCACCGCACGGGCCATCAACCGCTGCGATAGCGCCGTCACATAACATGAGAAGTCATAATTCGCCACGGACATGGTAAAGCTGGGATGTAACCGGCGGTTACCTTGCCTTCGCCGAATCACCAGAAGTTGTTTCCGATTTGCGGCAACAGGATGCCGAGCGGGGTGAGCGTCGTCTCGGACTGGAAGTCGGGATCACAGGCCTTTTCCCCTTGTCGGCTGTCGCCGCAACGGGGAGACGGCCCGACCTGCACCGTCGCCCTGGTATCCAGGGAACTCCGTGACACCCCTTCCTCCACATCGGCCCTCTGGTTGACCCGGTGGACCTCTTCGAAGATGGCGTCCGTCTCTGGGATCTTCTTCAGCCGCCGACGCTTCCGGACCTTGCGCAACCGATAACCGAGTTCGTTGAGCCTGGTCCGCAGTGTGCGTATACAAGGCAACCCGGCGTCTTGGTGGCCGCCCTGTGAGATCAACCGGACACGACGTTTGCGCACTTTACAAAAGGAAGCTAGTGGGTGACCCTGTCCTTTCAATTTGGGGCTTGCCGGTCCGGGAGCGAGTGGTCAATCTCAATCAGAACTCCTCACGAAACCTATAACCTGGCGCCCGTAGCCTTTGTCGCAACTCTGCAAGTTCCGCCTCCATTTCCTCACCTGTGTAGTAGAGGACTGCGCCCGTTTCACCCCCTATCACCTTTTCCAGATAAGGAGTCGGAGTTTGGCATTTCTCACCCACGAGATGTTCCAGGCATTCCAAGTTCTCATCGCTCGGTTGTTGAATGATCTGTACGGCAGAGCTTAGGCCCAGTTCATTGACACGGCTGACCGCATTTGCTGTAGTCTCGTTTACGACTCCATCCTGAGTTGGGACAAACAAATGAAACCAATTTTCATCCACGGCCGTGCCGTGAGTCCCCAAGCTGGCTGGATTGGGCATGTCATCGTGTGCCTCCTCCAGGAGGTTATTAATACCCCGCACGAAGCCCGCCACCTTTCTGAGGGATTGGCTGTTAATCGCTGCCAGATAAAGCGCTTCGCGCTTTGAGGTACGCAGGGTCTTTTTGGTCATGCCTTCCAGGTTCGGCCGCTTACCGTCGGGATCAATGGCGGCACCGATCCCGCCACCGAACTCAATGATCATTTTGATGCCATCACCGAATGCCATTTGAAGGTTCGAATTCCATAGCACTGGATGGAATAACTGAAAGAACAAACGTGCCCTGATGTCTACCGGATCGGATTCGTGATAGCCGCCTGTGAAATTGGACAAAACCCGCACTTCAGATAGACTAAACTCGGCCGTTTCCAGGACAGACCGAAAATGTTGCGCGGCCTTGACCATATAATAGGTGTGGAAGGCACCTTCGGTCTTCAAACGCACTGGACGCTTCCGCGCAAAACGATCTTGAACCTCCTGCTCCACCGATGCCAGATCTTCGCCCCGACCGCCAATGACGGTCTGATCGAGCAGATTGCAGGCGGCAACCGCGCAGTGGTAACGCTCAGCAACAGGTCGAATGGTATCGCGATCCAAGGGGAAAGCCGTCATCTCACCTTCGCCATAGGTGCCCATGAACTCCCCCCGCTTCTGCACAAGTCTTAGAGCGCTTTCGAAACTGAGGACCTTTGCCGCAACAAGTGCTGAGTACTCGCCGAGACTGTGTCCAGCGGACATAGCCGGCCTCAGGCGATCATCGGTCAAATCCCTGAAGACCTCCAGGCAAGCGATGGAATGAGTGAGCAGGGCAGGTTGGGTAAACCGAGTCTGATTGAGCTGTTCCTCTGGGCCAATAAAGGAAAGCTCCGCAACATCGTAACCAAGGACGCCGCTAGCCTTCTCATAGACTCTTCTGGCGGTAGCATATTCGCGAAAGAGGTCGCCACCCATACCCCTGTACTGTGACCCCTGCCCGGGGAAGACATACAAGATGTGTTGTTCGCAAGCGAGCATCGCTCTCGCACCAGTAGTCCTCGAAACTTGTTAGATTAACCAGCAAGACGCACTAAAGCAAGGGACAGGAGCGGCGTTTGCAGTGTGGCGATTTTTTTTGCGAAGCGCCAGGGGGGATCCAGTGGTGAAGTCCGGAGCTGGCAGGCTCAGCGAAGGAAGAGAGGATTGTTGGGAAATTGTTGAGAACGATTTTTAATAATGGCGGGCCTGGGCAGAGCTGCCCCTCGGGCTGAGGTAGCCCGGCCGGCTTCTGGCGCGAGAGGCGGTCTCAGCCGGTGGCCGGGAGGGGCCTGACCAGTGAGCGCATCTGCTTGGTGCGACCCGCCTTCACCTGCCCGGGAGCCCTGGCCATCATCACGGTCAGCGCAAGACCGACGCGGGTCTGCATTTTGGCCTGGCCAAGGATGAAATGATGCTCAAGACCAAAGCTGTGGTCAATGCGGTTGTTGATACGTTCCAGGGCGCTGCGCCGATGATATCCACACCGCCAGGAGGGACCGGCGCAGGGGGTGGGTACGAAGATGCGCCGGTCCTCCTGGGTGATAGGGATGCGCACGATGCTTCCGTAATCTCCAGGACTGACCTCGCCGGCCTGGTGGCATTGGGCCTGCCCCTGACATTCGAAGTCGTAAGCCGGTGCAGGATGAGTTCGTCGCTGTGTGTCCTGCCGGATACCGAGACCGTCGAGCGCTTCATCACGACGTACCGGCAACGGGGCAAGGCACGCTGGGAATTGAAAGCAGTCATCTCGACAATACGAAATCCAGCGGTCGAGTTGCGGGAGATATGCGGCTTATCGATTCGGTTGAAAACACACCGACAGAGCAACCTGCCGGCTTATATTCCCCACCCCGGAAAGCTGAGATCCCGGAAATCTTACACGGTGCGAGATGCGTGCTCGGGGACAAACGTACAGTAACGCGTCACGCTCGTAGCGACAGGCATTCCATCTGGCGCCTGGCGTGCGCGACTCAAGTCCTAGGACGATGCCAAAGACCAGGGAACGGCGGGGCCCGAGCGATAACCTGCACCTCGGATCGTGGCGATCCTGACTTACTCTAATCGGTCAAACGCCTCACGTACTTCCGGCGGCGCCTGGACCAGTTCGATCAACACACCTTCCCCCCCGATGGGAGATTCTTCGTTACCTTTCGGATGGATGAAACAGACATCGTAGCCGGACGCTCCCTTGCGAATACCGCCTGGTGCAAAACGCACACCACGAGCCTGTAGCCAAGGCACTGCCACGGCCAGATCGTCGATCCACAACCCCACGTGATTGAGTGGCGGATCCTGAACCTTGGGTTTCTTATCGGGATCGATCGGCTGCATCAGATCGACTTCCACCTTGAGGGGCCCGCAGCCGGCGACCGCGATGTCTTCGTCGACATTTTCCGACGCATTCTGGTAGTTACCACTCAGGTCTAGACCGAGGGTGTCCACCCATAGTGTGCGCAAGCGGTTCTTGTCCAGACCACCCACCGCGATCTGCTGAATACCGAGCACTTTGAAAGGTCGATCGCTCATATGTACCTCCGGGTTTGGTTTCTTAGTCCCACTGTTTATGACGTTTGAGTTAAAGTCTGCCGCCTCAGAAATCCATCCAGTCTAAACGAAGGAGAATACGATAGGGAACGTACGATCCTCAGCTGTCAGGGCAAACACATACTTTGACATCTGGACCCCGAAGAGCAACTCGGCCCGGAACTGGTCATTCCGACCGGCGGACTTGAGTTTGCCCCTCATGGAGTCCTTCTTCGGGTGTAACCGAGACAGATTTAGGCAGAAACGGCGCACCAGGCGGATGTTCTGGGCACCATCGCCACGCCGGTTCCGGAGTTTGTCTTCCTGTGACATCCAGCACGCAGTGCACCCTGTCCTCCACCTCCCAACGGAAACGGATCGCGGCCGGCCCTTGCGAGTCGGTGCGGCCGTCCTCTTCTGGCAGCGCATGATGACCCGGGCATTGGTGTCATCGACCGGGATACCGTGGGCAAATTCCCGGTACTGTCGCAACCAGGCCTGTTTCGTGTCGCCGAACTCCTTAGGTCTCTTTCCACACCTAACGCTCATGGCGATTGACTCACCACCCCGCAGCATGAAAAATGCTGTCAATCAACTCTTTCTCAACTGATGACCAAAGTTAGAGGCTGAATTTCATTGGAAAAGGGCGTCGGATTCCCTGTTCTTGCAATTCTTATGCTGCACATGCACAATTCTTCTAATTCTTGGGGCTGTTCGGATCTCTCAAGTCAAATGCGCAAGAAATTCAGTGAGTTGTTCTTGTTGGTCCGCATGCATACTCCCTCGATCCATCCCCGGTGGAGTGTGGTCCGGTCGGTGGGCAAACTCAGCCCTGTCCGTGATGGGCCCTGCCAACTCCGCACGGCTGTCCATGGGCTGTCCTCACGCATTCCGGCCGCTGAACCCATGGATACGTGCGACGCGGTTACGCCTGCGCAAAAACTATCCAGATCCTAAATCACTTACGGCTGTATGCTCCGGTAGGGTCATAGTACTGCTTTCTGGCCTCTTGGCGGCCCTTCAGCCTTTGAGAGATTCGGACATGGCCTATGTCTCATGTTATACATGCACAAGATTCCGACTTCCCAGGAGGCGTCACAATGTCAGAGCAGGTAAGCCATGCGGAAGCACTCATGCAACGGGCACGTCGCTCACTTGCCACCGCCGACCAGGCACTCAAGACCGCGGTAAGGAGCCTTAGGGACAAGACGGTCGAGGGTGGTCGCATATCGTCTGCTAAGCTGGACGAATTCCAGCTGGTGTCCTACGAAACGGCGCTGTCGGCCGCCGAGGCCTCGGGAGCCAGGTTCGTACTGGATTATGCAGACCGCGTCCGTGCGGGAGGAGACAGCTTGACGCTGGAGGATCGTTGCGCGCTGATCTTTACTGCCGAGGCCATCGAGTCCATCCGCACCCGCCTGGAATTGCGCCCCGGGGATTACGGCCTGAGCCGCGAAGACCTCGCCAAGACCCTCGACGGTGAGGTGCTGCAGCGTTTCTGCGCCGAACAGCTCGCGGTCGAACGGATGGCTGAACTGGGTAAGGACATCGCCAAGATGGACGGGCGGATCGGGGCCTATCTGCTCGACGAAGATCACGAGATGATGCGTGACACCTTCCGCAAGTTTGCCACGGAGGTGGTGATGCCCCTGGCCGAGGAGATCCATCGACAAGACCTGCTTATTCCCGAAGAGATTCTGGGCGGACTGACCGAGCTTGGCTGTTTCGGCCTTTCGATACCCGAACGTTACGAGGGTCTGCAGCCGGACGATCGTGAGGACAACATGGGCATGATAGTGGTCACCGAGGAACTGTCCCGGGGATCACTCGGTGCCGCGGGAAGCCTGATCACCCGTCCCGAGATTCTCTCGCGGGCGCTGCTGAAGGGTGGGACCGAAGAGCAGAAGCAGAAATGGCTGCCCAAACTGGCATCCGCCGATCCGCTTTGTGCGGTCGCGGTGACCGAGCCCAACTATGGCTCCGATGTCGCCGGCATGCGCTGCAAAGCGGTTCGCACCGAAGGCGGCTGGCTCATCGACGGCGCCAAGACCTGGTGTACCTTCGGCGGCAAGGCAGGGGTACTGCTGTTACTCGCCCGCACCGACCCCGATTTATCCAAAGGGCACCGGGGTCTCTCCATGTTCCTGGTTGAAAAGCCCTCCTTCGACGGGCACGAGTTCAGACACGAGCAGGAACAAGGCGGCGTCATCACTGGCAAGGCGATCGCCACTATCGGCTACCGGGGTATGCACTCCTACGACGTATTCTTCGACAACTATTTCGTGCCCGACGAGAGTCTGCTCGGCGGTTCCGGCGGCGAAGGCAGAGGTTTCTATTTCACCATGGCCGGCTTTGCCGGTGGGCGCATTCAAACCGCGGCACGCGCCGTGGGACTCATGCAGGCCGCCTTCGAAAAGGCGGTCTCCTACGCCAACGAGCGGGTGGTCTTCGGCAAACCCATCGCCCAGTACCAACTGACACAGGTCAAGCTAGCGCGCATGGCCTCCTATCTGCTTGCAAGTCGCCAGTTTACCTATGCCGTGGGTCGTCTGATGGATAAGGGCAAGGGTGAGATGGAAGCCAGCATGGTAAAGTTCTTTACCTGCAAGACCGCGGAATGGGTCACTCGAGAGGCCCAGCAGATTCATGGCGGCATGGGCTACGCCGAGGAAACGGCTGTGAGCCGCTACTTTCTGGACGCCAGAGTGCTGTCGATCTTCGAGGGTGTGGAGGAGATCCTGGCCCTCAAGGTCATCACACGCTCCCTGATCGAACAGGCCGCGGGAAGCTGATTAATCATTACCTGAGGTTACATTATTCGCGCGGCCCCATCGAAACAGCGAGAGACCCTTACTACGATGAACAGCGACAGCAAATCGGAGAAACGCGACCGACCGTGGCTGATGCGCACATACTCAGGTCACACATCGGCCAGGGCGTCCAACAACCTGTATCGCACCAATCTGTCAAAGGGCCAGACAGGCCTGTCCGTAGCCTTCGATCTGCCAACCCAGACCGGTTACGACGCAGACCATCCACTGGCCCGAGGGGAGGTAGGAAAGGTGGGCGTACCTATCGGTCACATCGGGGACATGGAGACCCTGTTCGACCAGATCCCCCTGGACAAGATGAACACCTCCATGACCATCAATGCCACGGCAGCCTGGCTGCTGTCGCTGTACATCGCAGTGGCGGAAAGGCAGGGTGTTGCGCCGGCCCGGCTTCAGGGGACGACCCAGAACGATATCATCAAGGAGTATCTCTCCCGGGGGACCTACATCTTCCCGCCCGAACCGTCGGTGCGCCTGACCACCGATGTAATAAGCTACACGGTGCATCACATTCCCAAGTGGAACCCCACCAACATATGCAGTTATCACCTGCAGGAAGCGGGTGCCACGCCGACCCAGGAACTGGCCTACGCGCTGTCCACGGCGATTGCGATCCTCGACGCCATCCGTGATGCCCGCCGGCTCGACGGCGACGCATTTGCGAATGTCGTGGGCCGCACCTCCTTCTTCGTCAATGCGGGTATCCGTTTCGTCGAGGAGTGCTGCAAGATGCGCGCATTCGTCGAGATGTGGGACCGTATCGCAAGGGAAAGATACGGGGTGGAGGACCCGAAACTCCGCCGTTTCCGCTACGGTGTGCAGGTCAACTCACTGGGCCTCACTGAAGCCCAACCGGAAAACAACGTCCAGCGCATCGTCCTCGAAATGCTCGCGGTGACGCTGTCCAGGAAGGCCCGTGCCAGGGCGGTCCAACTGCCGGCATGGAACGAAGCACTCGGCCTGCCAAGGCCCTGTGACCAGCAGTGGGCATTGCGTATGCAGCAGGTGCTGGCACTGGAAACCGACATCCTCGAGTACGGCGATATTCTCGACGGTTCACCGATCATCGACTCCAAGGTTCGCGAACTGGTGCTGGGTGCCGAAGCGGAGATGCAGCGCGTGCAGGAAGAAGGCGGCATGGTGCACGCGGTGGAAACGGGGTACGTCAAGCGTCAGCTGGTCGCCAGCCACACTGCCCGCATACGCGCCATCGAGGCTGGCGATCTGAAGATCATCGGCGTCAACTGCTACACGGAGACCGCCGAGTCACCCCTGACCTCAGGTACTGACAGCGGCATCATGAAAGTCGACGCAGCAGCCGAACTCGACCAGATCGAATGCCTCAGGGCGTTCCGGGACAGCCGAAACCCGGCGGAGGCGAAAGCGGCGCTGGACCAGCTCGGGGAAGCGGCCAGAAACGGCGAAAACATCATGGCCGCGTCCATTCGCTGCGCCCATGCCGGGGTGACCACCGGCGAGTGGAGCAACGAACTGCGGACGATATTCGGCGAGTACCGTGCCCCCACCGGCATCGACATCTCCACTCACAGCCCGGGCCGTTCCGATATCGTGGAAACACTGCGACAGCGCACCCGCAAGACCGGGGAGGAACTGGGCAGGCCGCTGAGGATCTTGGTCGGTAAGCCGGGTCTCGATGGCCACAGCAACGGTGCCGAACAGATCGCGATCAAGGCACGGGATGTCGGGTTTGAGGTCGTGTACGAAGGCATTCGCCTGACCCCCGAGCAGATCGTCAAGGCCGCCGAAGAGGAGGGCGTGCACCTGATCGGTCTGTCGGTGCTCTCGGGAAGTCACCTGGAACTGGTGGAAGACGCCCTCAGAAGGCTTGCCGGCCTGGGCCTCTCGGAGGTGCCGGTCGTCGTCGGCGGTATCGTGCCCTTGGAAGACGAGCAGGATCTTCTGGCGCAGGGAGTTGCCGCGATCTACACCCCGAAAGACAGCGATATGAACAAGATCATGGCGGACCTGTTGAACATCATCCGCCAAAACAACGGCCTGAAGTGCTTTGAAGACACTGCCTGATGCGGGCGCTGCGCGCACTTCCTGACCCCGAGGCGCTGGCCCAGTCCGTCTCGGACCGGGACTGCTCGGCCGTGGCGAAGGCGCTCAATCTCCTAGACGACAAACGCCCGGATGCACGTCAGCGTGCCGCCCGTCTTCTTGCGGCGCTGCCGAAACAACGGCTTCACAACTCCGGGCATCTGGTCGGTCTCACCGGCCCCCCGGGAGTCGGCAAATCCTCGCTGACGGCCGCATTGGTCCAAGTATGGCGCAAGCGTGGGCTGACCGTGGGAATACTGGCCGTCGATCCCTCGAGTCCCATCAGTGGAGGCGCTCTGCTGGGAGACCGCCTGCGCATACTTTCCGGGGGTCTCGACGTCAGTGTGTTTATCCGGTCGCTGGCCTGCCGGGGCGAGTTCGGGGGGCTGAGCGCCGAAGTCTGGCCCATGAGTCTGGTGATGCTGGCAGCATTCGACATCGTGCTCGTCGAAACGGTCGGTGTAGGCCAGAAGGAGATCGATGTCTCGAAGCTCACCGATACCACCTGCTTCGTAGCCCAGCCGGCCTCCGGAGACAGCATACAATTCCTGAAGGCCGGCATCATGGAGATACCCCACGTGCTGGTCGTGAACAAAGCAGACGTGGGCATCGCCGCACGCAAGACGCTCTCCGAGCTGCGTGCCACCCTGCAGCCACCCTCTAACGCCGAAGACTGGCGGGTACCCGCACTTGCCGCAAGCGCCACCATGGGTACCGGCATCGAGGCACTGGCGGACAGCCTGGAGGCACACCGCACCTGGCTGGTGGCACACGGTTTGCTAGCCCCCGTTCGCCAACGCTTTCAGGCAGAGTGGATCATCAAGCGATTGCTTGAGGAGTTCGGCCGCTTCGGAATCGAGACGCTGGGTGGCCAATCAAGGTTGCTGAGCAGCCTGGTAGAGGCACAGGGCCCACCCTTCGAGCAGTACGATGCCCTGCGGCATCGCCTTCTTGGACGCTGGCGCGAATAAGGGGTTAACATAGGAGAGCAATCCTCATCGGGGAATTCAAGATTCACAGGCTTTTCAACTGATCATTCGCCTGGCAAGAAATGCAGAGCGTATACGCAGGTCGGGGTGACCGGCGGATGTTCTCAGCAAGCTTGCCATTGCACTTTCCAGCAACTGCTTAAAGAGGAGCAAACCAATGACAAAGGAGCTATATGGCGTCGCTGAGGCGCCACCGGTAGGGGAAGTTCCCGCTAAAATGCACGCTTGGCTGATCCGCCCAGAGCGGTTCGGCGAACCGAAGGATTCATTCCAGCAGGAGGTGGTCGAGGTTCCCGAGATTGCCGACGACGAAGTCCTGGTATACGTCATGGCCGCTGGCGTCAACTACAACAACGTCTGGGCGGCCCTGGGCATTCCCGTCAACGTCATCAAGGTGCGCAACAAGCTGGGTGAGCCGGAAGAATTCCACATCGGCGGCAGCGATGCCTCCGGCATCGTGTACAAGACGGGCAAGGACGTGACCAACGTCAAGGTGGGCGATGAGGTCGTCATTCACTGCGCAACCTGGGACAGAAACTGCCCCTGGGTCAAGGCGGGCAACGACCCGATGTTTTCGCCGACCTTTCGGATTTGGGGCTATGAAACGAACTACGGGAGTTTCGCCCAGTTCACCAGGGTACAGGCGCACCAGTGCATGCCCAAGCCCAAACACATGACCTGGGAGGCCGCGGCGGCCTATGTGCTGGTGGGAGCCACCGCCTATCGCATGCTGCACCGCTGGGAGGAACACGCCATCAGGAAGGACGACGTGGTGCTGGTATGGGGAGGTGCCGGGGGCCTGGGTTCAATGGCCATCCAGATCTGCAAGGCAGCAGGCGCCATCCCTGTGGCAGTCATTTCCAGCGACGACAAGATCGATTACTGCAAGAGCCTGGGCGCCAAAGGCTGCCTCAACCGACGCAATTTCGACCACTGGGGGATGCTTCCTCACTGGAAGGACGATGCGGGCTATGGCAAATGGCTGAAGGGCGTACGGGCATTTGGCAGCGCTTTCTGGGAGGTGCTGGGAGAAAAGCGCAGCCCGAGGCTCGTGTTCGAGCATCCCGGCGAATCCACCATACCCACCTCCATGTTCGTGTGCGACACGGGCGGCATGGTGGTCATCTGCGCGGGCACCAGCGGCTACAACGCCACGGTCGACCTGCGCTACCTGTGGATGCGCCAGAAGCGGGTGCAAGGTTCCCACTTCGCCAACGACGATCAGTGCTACGCGATGAACCAGCTGGCGCTGGAAGGCCATCTCGACCCTTGCATGTCCAGGGCGTTCTCCTACGAAGAACTACCGATAGCGCATCAGCTGATGTATAAAAACGAACACCCCCATGGCAATATGTCGATACTGATCGGAGCAAAGGACTTCGGAATGGGCGCCACCGCGAAGGAACCAATTCCGGCCGCACGCATTAGCCTGCCCAAGAAGGACTTCCGCATCAGTCCCCATCCCTACCCCATGTCCGTGCCGCTGCCCGGGATCGCGCCCGATCCCGCAGAAAGCCTCGAACCTGTCATGGTCGACGACGGTACCAGGGTCAAGGACGTGATGTTCTACGGCTTGGTCTCCTGCAAACCCGAAGAGGACGTGGAGACCGTGGTTCGCATTATGATCGAAAACGACGTGCACGCCGTGGTGGTTCAGGAGGCCGAAGAGGCCGTCGGTGTTGTTTCGCAGACAGACGTGGTGCTCGCCCGTCAGAGCCGGACAGCGGAGGAAGCGCGCAAGGTCACCGCCAGAGAGATCATGAGCGAGGGTTGCGTGACCTGCGATCTGGAAACCTCGCTCTCCGACGTCGTCACGGCCATGACGCGGATGGGTATCCACCGGCTCGTCGTCACCAAGCAACAGTCGGGTCGCAACGTACCGCTTGGGGTGCTTTCAATGACCGACGTGGTGCGCAAGCTCATCGACGTCGCCGAAGCATGACGACGAGGCGGAAACGACGCTAAGAAGAGTCCTCGCCGGCTCTGGGGCCGGCGAGGACTTCTTGCGTCAATCAGCGCGGGATTTGTTGATGAGAGAAACCTGTCAGCTCTGCTCTGCAGGCTTCGGGAAGAAAATTCGGACTTTAGAAGACGAGATCAACTTGCCGTTCTGCGTCGTGTTGGCATTCAGCCCCAGGCTCACCGCCCGAGAGCTATCACGCAACTCGTCGATCACAACCCGGGACTCCAACACGCCCAGTTTCAGGGGTCGTAGAAACTTGGTCTTCTCGCTCTGATAGATCGAGCCCATCGCAGGCTGGAGAGTCCCCAACACCGCTGAGCGAAACGCGTCATCGACACAGGAAAACAGGAACTCGGCGCTGCCAGACAATTCGTCAGTCAGATGCAGTACTCCTTCCATGTGGCCGATACCGGCCAGGGAGTAGAGATGATTCTTCCTCAGGTCCGGTCGCATCCTCGCCCACTGTCCCGTTTTAAAGTAGGTGTAGGGAAAATGATTGGGCACGCCGGGTTCCACAAAGGTGGCCTCCAGCGCAGGGTCTGCGCTTTCCATGGCCGCCAGAATTTCCGTTTCCTGCACCTCCTCGTCGATGCTGAATATCGCCGATGGAACATACGTGCTCATGGTCTTCAGGACGATCTTGTCGTAGTCATTGCTCAACACGGACAACCCTAGCGTAGTCACCCGGTTGTTCTGTCGGTCGACATCGACCACGATCTCGTAGAAGTCCAGCACCGAAGTCTCGACATAGACCGGCGCAGTAAACGTCCTTTCCTGTTGCGCAAGGACGAAATTCGATCCTGGCAGGATCCTTCTTCCCAGCAGCCTCTGCTTGAACACGGCTATCTGCCCATGGGCTATGATTTCCCGGAACGGAGACTCTTTCGCAAATTCCGGACTCAGGTGGACCCTGTTCCGGTCGCCACAGGACGCGTAAAGCAGCACATCGTTGTGCGCGATGTGCCGACCCTTTATCACTGCCCAGTTCCCGGGCTCGATCTCGTCGATTCGGCGCAACACCGGCTCATTGGGATTCTCGGAACCCATGAAGTATTTCTGGTCCAACACCTTTCTTTTCAAGAAGAACTGTCTTGTTTTCTCGTCTTCATTGATGTAGTGGTCCGGGGTTATCTCTTTCATCTTCTCCAATGTCCATTTTTGCCAAGCTGCCCGCCAACGGGATTGCTGACCGGCAGAGCTAGCGGTTTCTGTTGATCCTACAACGCCTCGGCTAGTTCCGGGAGCGCTGTGAACAGGTCCGCGACCAGCCCGTAGTCTGCCACTTGAAAGATGGGAGCCTCTTCGTCCTTGTTGATGGCCACGATCACCTTACTCTCTTTCATTCCGGCCAGGTGCTGAATCGCACCGGATATCCCGACGGCGATATAGAGTTCGGGCGCCACGATCTTACCGGTCTGTCCGACCTGATAATCATTGGGCGCGAATCCGGCATCTACCGCCGCCCTGGAGGCGCCGATGGCAGCGTTGAGCTTGTCGGCTACTGCCTTGAGCAAAGTGAAATTCTCACCGCTACCCATACCCCGCCCCCCGGATATCACCACCCTGGCACTGGTCAGCTCGGGTCTTTCGGAGACCGTCAGCTCCTGTCCGATAAAAGAAGACCTTCCAAAAGGTGCGGACGTCGCGACTGGCTCTATCTTGGCATTGCCGCCTTCGGCACTCACCGCGTCGAAGGCCGTGCTCCTCACAGTGACCAGTTTGATCGGGTCTTTGCTCTGCACCGTAGCCATGGCGTTACCCGCGTATATCGGCCTCACAAATGTATCGGCGGACTCAACACTGACCACATCCGAGATCTGGGCCACGTCGAGCCGTGCGGCCACCCGCGGCATGAAATTCTTTCCGAAGGTAGTGGCCGGTGCCATTACGTGGGTGTAACCCTCCGCCAACCCCGTCACCAGCAGCGAGAGCTCCTCGGCAAGCGCGTGCTCATACTGCGGATGATCCGCCACCAGTACCCTGCCGATGCCTGGCACTTTGGCCGCTTTGTCA
>JBAVKA010000503.1:0-1738 GCA_049688075.1 Gammaproteobacteria bacterium | reverse complement strand
ACTAAAAACATAGGCTTTTTATTGTTAGCCATCTGGCTCATTCTCACGGGCCTGTCGGCGTTTATATCGCTGGGTGGCCTGGCAGTTATCCTGGCGATCCTCGCTATTGCGGCTGGCGTATTCATTTTGCTGGGTCGCTAGATTAGCCTGAAGACTGTGAACCACAATCTGGGTGCCCTCGAAGGAGGTATTGTTCTTTCCCGCTTCCAGCGCGGGCACCTTAATCAGTCCTTCCAACCGCATGGCCAAACGCCTGAATGATGGAGCGGAAGTCTATTCCAGGATGGCACTTCGTAGTATCGGTATCAGAATAGTCTATCCGTTACCAGACAATACACACTAAACCAGGAGAATCTCACTTTGAATAAAAAGTTGTTCGAAAGCAAGTGGAAACAGATCCGAAGTCACACGACTGCGTGGTGGGCTCTAATGGGCGAATACGATCTGAACAAGGTGGACAAGGCCGAAGTTAAGTTCGATAAATATGTCACCATGCTTCAGGTAAAGTATGGCTATACCCGTCAAGAGGCGAAAACGGAGATCGATAAGCGCGTGGCAGAGTTCGAAGCTGCCTTAGAGAGCAGCGTCACGCCTGCATGATTTGGTGGCAGACCGTGGCTTTCAGGAGATCGTAATATGGATAATGCTGCTCACATCGACGATACAGATAAACCGAATTCGGCAGGCTTTTTGATAGGTTTGTTATTTGGTGCGCTGGCCGGATTCGGGACCATGATGTTGTTTGCACCGCAATCAGGAAAAAGGACCCGTATCCAGATTGAGGAAAAAAGTATCGTATTGAAAAACCGGGCTACTGACATCTATGACGATCTGATGACGCTGTCTCATTTCGACAATCGCAAAATCCTGACTGGAGAACATATGGATAAACTGACACCAGACAGCCTTATCAGGAGCGCACATGTATAAAGAACAGGTAGCACACACAAATCTCGATGAAAATTCAAGGTGTGAAGAACGAAGCCTCAAAATAAACCACGGAATGAGCCTTAGCCCAATCCAAAAAACGGATGCGGCCATAAAAGAAAAAATAAACAACGCCCTATGGAAAGATGATGTTCTCCGAGCGCTGGATTATTACGAAGTTGATGTCTTTGTGAAAAACGGGACCGTCTTCTTGAACGGTCACATCGCGGGCTCAACCAGCCAGAGCCGGATCGAAAACGCTATACGGGCTATTCCGGGTATCTTGGAAATAAAAAATAACCTTGTATTAGACAACAGGCTTACACTCGAGGTTGCTGGATCGCTGGGAAAATTGGAGCATACTTTTAATTGCAAGTTTTTTACAGGCGTATCGTACGGAGTGGTTGTGCTAAATGGCGAAGTGAGCAATGCGGCTGTGCGCTTGAGTGCAGAACAATGCGCCGCCAGTCACCCCAAAGTCCGCGGCGTCATCAATTCCATACGGATTCCCGGGGTTGACCTGGGTAAACAAGACCAGCTTCTTGTGCAACCGCCCATCGGCAAGAAAATGTATTTCCTGGATGGCATCATTGGAATAGTGAGGCAGGTGGTGATCAATCCGGACAACCGGCGAGTAGTAGCTATAACTATTCAAGGACAGTTCGATAAATCACGGCGGATTCTCACATATTCGAATTTTAATGGCGGTCAATCGGCAGAGCAATTGCTGGTTATTCCAATGAATATCATAGGACATGTGACTAAAGATTCGGGCTTCCTGACCATCCGAAGCACAGAAGTTGCAAATTAT
>JBAVKA010000502.1:0-4814 GCA_049688075.1 Gammaproteobacteria bacterium | reverse complement strand
CGCCGGAAAGGCCGATCACCGCGCCCTCGAAGCGGTTCTTGTGAATGTAGTCCCGCACACCCAGCAACAGCGCCTTGTAGACGGCTTCGGTGCTCTCCCGGTGGGGGACACGCTCGCCGGGTACCGGCCGCACGCCGTCGGGACACTCCTCGAAATCGGCCGGTAACAGGACCTCCTCGCAGGCCGGCGCCCGGTGGGTAACCTCGCCCCGGGCATTCGCCACCACCGAGCCGCCGTCGAACACCAGTTCGTCCTGCCCGCCGACCAGATTGACATAGACCACGGGAATACCCGTTTCCCGGGTACGCTGCTTCAGCAGCACCTCACGCTCGATGCCCTTGCCCGCATGGAAGGGGGATGCGTTCAGATTGATGAGCACACGCGCGCCGGCCCGGGATGCCTGCAGGGCCGGCCCGGCCGACCAGATGTCCTCGCAAATGGTGACACCAGCAGGGATGCCTTCCAGACTCACGATGCAGGGGGAGTCGCCCGGCATGAAATAGCGTTTCTCGTCGAACACGCTGTAATTGGGCAGCTGCTGCTTGCGGTAGGCGGCGATGACCCTGCCGTCCCCGATGACGGAGGCGGCGTTGTACAACTGCCCGTCCTGGCGCAAGGGATGCCCGATGATGGCTGTCACCTGCGCGATTTCCCCTGTCAGGCGCGCCATGGCCTCGTCGACGTCATCGAGAAAGTGTGCGCGGAACAGCAGATCCTCCGGCGGATAGCCGCTGAGGGCGAGTTCCGGAAACACCACGACATCCGTGGCCAGCTCATCCCGGGCACGCCGGCAGGCGGCAAGAATCCTGTCGGCATTGCCCTGGATATCGCCGACCAGGAAGTCGAGCTGGGCCATGACGATGCGCAGGCGGGGTGATGAGTGTTGCGTGGCTGGAGGCATGGAATAAACGATTAGTGATGGCCGGGTTGTCGCTAGCGGATCGGCACAGCCGCGCTGCTCTCGATTCACCTTCTCTGCGAACTCTGCAGGTCGGCCATAAAACAGTCAAGCACTAGCTTGTCGGTCCCGGGGGCAGCAAGGTATCGATTACGGTCGTCTGCAGTCCCTGCCACACAGGTGCCGGTTTCCCGATAGCGAACGGACACGCAGGTATCGGGGCGCGAGCGATTGACACCCTGTACGTTCAGCAGTACGTTGCGTCGCTGGGAAAACGGGTTTAATAAATCCCCTTCACCGCCGCTCTCTTTATCGCCGCTAACACCCGGAACGCAGCCGGCGATAGCGACGGAACGGGCTGCTGGTCTTCGGGCAAAGGGATGGTCGATGGGAAAGAAGCAACCGAAACTGGTTCTCCGTGAGAGCTGTATCTTCGACCTCGCGGGAACCTGGGAACCGGCCAGCTTTCTGGAGACGGGCGCGGGCACCGGCAAGATGACGCAGTTGTTTCTTGACCGGGGCTTTCACGGGGCCTGTTACGAGCTGGGCCGGCGCAGCCGAGAGATGCTTCGGCAGAATCTGCTGCCCGAGGGGGACAAAATCCGTGTGGTCGACGACCTCGCCGAGCTCACGCCGGAGAGTTTCGACTATCTATTCTCCTTCGAGGTGCTCGAGCACATCGAAAACGACGAATCAGCCCTGGCCGAGTGGACCCGGTACCTCAAGCGAGGCGGCAGATTATTGATCTCCGTACCCGCCCGTATGCGCAAGTACGGGAAATCGGATGAGATTGTCGGCCACGTCAGGCGCTATGAAAAAGCCGATCTAACAGCAATGCTGGAGCACTGTGGTTATGCGGACATTCGGTTCGCCAGTTACGGTTTCCCACTCACCGAAATCACCCGCCATGTCTCAAACTGGCTGGTGAGAAATGAGAGGGCTTATAAGGGACTGTCTATGGAACAGCGCAGCACCCAAAGCAGCTATCGCAGACCGGGGGTGATCGATCGGGGAGTCGCCTTATTCGGCGGAAGTCTCGTTAGGCCGTTCTGTGTCATACAACGTATGTTCTATCGCACCGATCTCGGCGACGGTTACGTCGTCCAAGCCCGAAAGCCAGAAGAGTAACGGACAGGAGTATCCTTCACCTGACAACGCCAGTTAGCCTTGTGCAGGATAAATACACTTCGATTCCACTCACGGCAAGTCAGCCGAACTGCCGTAAGCGGCGGCCGTGACGGGTTATTCATGACCGGAGCCTCATCAACCGCCGCATGAAAGATCTCAATCCATTCGGCCGTTTGTTGTTAAGGCCGTCCAAAAATGATTTTTCATCGAAATGTCGATAATTTCTGCGCGGGTCCAGGCCATCCAGCGCCAGGTACTGCAGATTGCGCGACCTCCATTCGATAAACTCATGCTGTAATAGATACTGATTCGCCAAAGCAAGCGTATTTGGGTGCCAGGGGTGAAACAGCTTGAGATGAGGTGCCCACATTACCGCCAGGCCCAGGTTCTTGAATCGGGTGTATACGTCCATGCCATTGGCATGAAAACCGGAAGAAAAGAATCTGTGCTGCTCGTAACCGTTAATTTCAAGCAACCATTTCTTCCTGACCGACAAACACCCTCCATAATTTCTCGGATTCACCAGCAAGCACTTGCCCTCCAGTTCATCCCATTCGAGCGACTTCAACTCGCCTGCGCGGATCTCATCATATCGATAGGTGTAGATCACCAGATCCCCGAACCGGGCATGCATTTCCCACAGTTTGCCCAGAAAATCGGGTTTGACGATCTGGTCCGCGTCGGGAATCACAATCAACTCTCCACACGCCGACTCAATTCCCTTATTGAAGCAATATGAGGAGTGATATTTCTTGTCCGGCGGGTTATTCAGGGCCAGCACTTTGACCTTGTCCTGTTCAGTCACGCTCCCGGGCACCTTGGAATAGAATTCCACCCAAAGCACTTCAAAATCGTTTTCAGGAAAATCCTGCCTGGAAAAGTATTCAGCCCCGTAAGTGTTCTCACGAAAGCCGCCATCCACCATGATAACCGAGATCTTCATTTTTCCCATCGCGATTCATGCGCAAACATTATTCTGTCCACCCGGAAGCCTGCAACCGACAACCCGAAAAGTACGGAACAGCCCGTGAACAGTCAATCGCCTCCAGGCGGGGCTAAGCGGGGCCGTGAACGGACGGCGAAATCTGCGGCAGCACTGGAACGCGAACGCCATGCTCGCGGCATACCCGGAGATATTCGACAATTCGCTGCTCGCAGTATTCCAGAGTCGTCTTGATTCCGATCTCGACCTTGCGCCGGGTTCGCTGATTTACCGGCCAGCCGGCCACTCTCAGTGTTTGCGGACCCGGTTCCAGTTGCAGTTCCCTGAAGAAGCTCTCGACCTGCGAGGGATCCTGCAATGACTCCAGGCGAACATCGTGCACCTCGCAAAACGGATACCGCTGCCTGAATCGCTGGGCACGCGCTTCTATATCAATCAGATAACCAATCGCCAATTCGTATTGATCCGGATTTCTGTCCAGCACAGGCGGCTGAAACTCGCTACCACAGGTTCCCGGAAGATGCATCCAGGACGGCCACGCCTGATTCCTGTCGCTGAAGTAGCCCATCGTGATGAAGCTCTTGAGAGCCGACGCGAGATGACGACGCAACACGATCACCTTTATAGGATAGTCTCCAAACTGTTGCATGACCACGTCATGAAACGTCTTTATAAACATGTGATTGGTTTCCGCATAAACGGTTCCGCCTGGTCGTTTACCGATAATCTTCCGGATCGCCTGAACCTTCACACATCGCGCCGAAAACGTGTCCTCCAGACCCCGCTTGCAAACCATGTTCAAATAGGGGCCGCTCATATCAGGATCCGCTTCGTGCGCGGCGTGGACATCCTTTCCGGTAGCAAGCAGTTCGGCCAGATACTGCGACCCGCTTCGTCCGGAGTTGATGCAGAAAATAAGTCTTTGTGGCTCCGCAGGCATTGCTTCATACCAGTGAAATGCCTGTTCGCTATCGCAGGCATCAATCCAAATTAAGGAGAATTACTTGGATAAAGATTACCCAAGCCTAGAATAATAAACAATTGCGCAAGGAAAACGATGCGACAGACCAGCCCGCATCGACAGCGTGCAGGAATGGCCATCGACCATCAGATTTCCTCGACATTCCTCAAAACAGGCTTGCCAGGTGGCAATGGGTCAATACGGCCCGGCCAGTCGGAACACACCCTGCCATAAACAGCAACGGCCGGGCGCTACGGGACTTTGCAGCCGGCCATGATTCGCTTTGCCAGCATCGTGGCGACCCGGAGTCTTCCCGGCGACGTGCAGGAAGCCCCGGACTCGCCGAAGAATCCAGCAGCAGTCTGAACACAGGCCTTTCGGCTCGATGGAAGCCGGTGGAAAAGTATGGCGTCCCATACATTATCCCTGAGTTTCCGAAGGGGTGTTGAGGGTGCCTCCAGAACCTTCTCGAGCTGATTAAGCAACGTCAGATACGTGTCCAGGTTGTCCACAACGGTGGAACCCCGGGTGAAGCCTTCATGTTCCGCACCCAGCGTTAGCGCCCCATCCACCAATGGATGGACATCGACAGCGACACCGTAATGCAGACCCTTCGCAACCGTCAACAAAAGACCCGCTACGTAGCTCAACCAATGGAACAGCTCGATATCGACCTGACACTCGAGCCATGCCAGTACCTTTCCGTGGAGTATGACGTCGAAGACCAATTGACGTTCTGCGTTTGCCGACATGCTTACGGCGTGTTTACGGTAATAGACATGGCCCGGCGACGGCTCTATACGAAATCCCCCACTGGCGGCCCTGAACCAGTAATCGTAATCCTCACAGGCCTGCAACGACGTGTCGAACGATCCCACATGTTC
>JBAVKA010000501.1:0-6539 GCA_049688075.1 Gammaproteobacteria bacterium | reverse complement strand
TTGATGCTGATCGAGGTGGGTTCCGCCACGCCGATGGCATAGGAGATCTGCAGTTCGCAGCGTTCGGCCAGGCCTGCTGCCACGATATTCTTCGCAACGTAGCGGGCTGCATAGGCGGCCGAACGGTCCACCTTGCTCGGGTCCTTGCCGGAGAAGGCGCCGCCGCCGTGACGTGCCATGCCGCCATAGGTGTCGACGATGATCTTGCGGCCGGTCACTCCGCAATCACCCATCGGGCCGCCGATGACGAAACGCCCGGTCGGGTTGATGAAAAATCGGGTGTCCTTGTGCAGCCATTCCGCCGGCAACACCGGCAGGATGATTTCATCCATGACGGCCTCGCGGATAGTCTTCAGACTCAGCTCCGGTCCATGCTGGGTTGAGAGCACCACGGCATCGATGCCGGCCGGCCGGCCGTTTTCGTAACGAAAGGTCACCTGGCTCTTGGCGTCGGGGCGCAGCCAGGTCAGGTTGCCATTCTTGCGCTCCTCGGCCTGGCGTCTCACCAGACGGTGGGCATAGGTTATCGGGGCGGGCATCAGGACGTCGGTCTCGTTGGAGGCATAGCCGAACATCAGGCCCTGGTCTCCGGCGCCCTGTTCGTGATCCTCAGATTCATCCACCCCCATGGCGATGTCCGGGGACTGCTTGCCGATGGCGTTGAGCACCGCGCAGGAAGCGCCGTCGAAGCCGATTTCCGAGCTGTTGTAGCCGATATCCCTGATCGTGTCGCGCACGATTTCTTCCAGATCGACCCACGCGGACGTAGTAACTTCCCCTGCGATGATCACCATGCCGGTCTTGACCAGCGTCTCGCAGGCCACGCGCGCGAGCGAATCCTCCTTCAGGACGGCGTCCAGTACCGCGTCGGAAATTTGATCAGCGACCTTGTCGGGGTGCCCCTCAGAAACGGATTCTGAGGTAAATGTCTGAAAGGATTTCATATTCTTTTACCGCTAAAAATGGAAAGTTAACTAGTCTACCCTACGATGGTGATATTTTCATCCGTCTCTCAGGTCCTTAGAGTAACGGCTCACTCTTTGCAGATGAGAAGCATGCGATGGTAAGTCTGGAAACCCCGCTGTGCGATTTTGGGAAACCGGCGGTTGATTTCGCACTGCCCGGCACCGATGGCAAGGTCTGGACGCTGGCCGATTGCCGCGGTTCCGGCGGGTTACTGGTGATATTCATCTGCAACCACTGCCCCTACGTCAAGGCGGTGCGCACCCGCTTGGTGCGCGATGCCCGGGAACTTAAGGCACTGGGGGTCGGCAGTGTCGCGATCATGTCCAACGATCCGGCGGTGCAGCCAGAAGACAGCTTCGAAAACATGCAGCACATAGCACGCGAATTCGCCTTTCCATTCCCCTATCTGCTGGATGAGACACAGGAGGTTGCCCGGGCTTATGGCGCGGTTTGCACCCCGGATTTCTTCGGTTATAACAACCGGCTGGAGTTGCAATACCGCGGCCGTCTGGATGCCAGCCGCAAGGAAACGGCGGCGGATGCGCGTCGGGAATTATTCGAGGCCATGCGGCTGGTGGCGGAAACCGGGCAAGGCCCCCGGGAGCAGATTCCGGGGATCGGCTGTTCTATCAAGTGGCGTGAGACTGCGTCCCAAGACTGAATCAATCCTGGTATAAGTTATTGTTATAGACTAACAAGTCAGGCCTCTTGATGCCGTGGCAGGGTCGTCACTGCTATTGCTGTAAAGACCAAACTAGGTGAAAATAGGTCGCTTTGTCGAGGCGGGCTGAATATCTGGTTGGCCGCCGATTCGGGGATCCCGGCGATAACCCTGTGAATTTCATAGTGGTCAAACTACTCAGGCGCGATACACAGGCGCCCTGGCTTTTTTTCCACTCAAAACGTGGTGCCAGCGGCCCCGGTCGCAGTGGCATGGCAACAAATTTCACTGTCGCCACAGGCAGGGCGTGGCGCGTAACCAAGACTTTATAATCTGGACAGGAGGAAATCATGGCCCAGCGCAGAGAACTTGCCAATGCCATCCGGGCACTTAGTATGGACGCCGTGCAGAAGGCAAAATCCGGCCATCCCGGTGCACCGATGGGAATGGCGGACATCGCCGAGGTCTTGTGGAATGACTATCTCAAGCACAACCCGGCCAACCCGAAATGGTATGACCGCGACCGTTTCGTACTCTCAAACGGCCACGGTTCCATGCTTATTTATTCGTTGCTGCACCTGAGCGGCTACGACATGGGTATCGAGGACCTCAAGCAGTTCCGCCAGTTGCACTCCAGGACGCCGGGACATCCCGAATACGGATATGCCCCCGGCGTGGAAACCACCACCGGGCCGCTCGGGCAGGGCATCACCAATGCCGTGGGCATGGCCGCGGCGGAGAAGACCCTGGCGGCGCAGTTCAACCGTGACGGTCACACGATCGTGGATCACCATACCTATGTCTTCCTCGGCGACGGCTGCCTGATGGAAGGTATCTCGCATGAGGCCTGTTCGCTCGCAGGTACCATGAAGCTCGGCAAGCTGATCGCCTTCTGGGATGACAACGGCATCTCGATCGACGGCCACGTGACCGGCTGGTTCACCGACGACACTCCCAAACGTTTCGAGGCCTATCGCTGGCACGTGGTGCGCGAGGTGGACGGGCACGATCCCGACTCGATCCGCAAGGCGATCGAGGAAGCGCGCTCGGTCACGGACAAGCCCAGCCTGATCTGCTGCAAAACCGTGATCGGTTTCGGCGCGCCGAATCTTGCCGGTACGCACGATTGCCATGGTGCTCCGCTGGGGGATGACGAGATCGCCGCCACCCGTGACAACCTCGGCTGGTCATATCCTCCTTTTGTCGTACCTGACGAGATCTATGCCGGCTGGAATGCCCGGGACAAGGGCGCCAGGGCCGAGCAGGAGTGGACTACATGTTTTGCCGCCTACAAGAAGGCTCATCCTGATCTGGCGGCCGAATTCGAACGCCGCATGGAGGGCAAGCTGCCGGCGAACTGGGACGCCAAGGCGGCGGAGTTCATCGCCGCGGTCGATAAAAAGGCCGAGACTATCGCCTCGCGGAAAGCCTCGCAGAACGCTTTGAACGGCTATGGCCCCCTGTTACCCGAACTGCTGGGCGGTTCCGCCGATCTGGCCGGTTCCAACCTGACCATCTGGTCCGGCTCGCAGGATATCAACAAGGGCAATGGCGGCAATTACATTTACTACGGGGTGCGTGAATTCGGCATGTCCGCCATCACCAACGGCATCGCGCTGCACGGCGGCTTCATTCCTTACGGCGCAACCTTCCTGATGTTTTCCGAGTATGCCCGCAACGCCCTGCGCATGGCCGCGCTGATGAAGGTGCACAGTATTTTCGTCTATACCCACGACTCTATCGGTCTGGGCGAAGACGGCCCGACGCACCAGGCGGTCGAACAGACAGCGACCCTGCGTATGATTCCGCGCATGTCTCTGTGGCGGCCCTGCGATGCGGTGGAATCGGCCGTCGCCTGGAAGGCAGCCATCGACCACACGGGCGGTCCGAGTTGCCTTATCTTCTCGCGTCAGAACCTGAAGCATATGAACCGTACGGCCGACCAGATTGCCGACATCCGTCGCGGCGGTTACGTGCTGTTCGACTGCGAGGGAACGCCCGAGGCCGTCATCATCGGCACCGGTTCGGAGATCGGCCTGACGATGGATGCCGCAAGTGCACTCACGAAAAAGGGACGCAAGGTCCGCGTGGTCTCCATGCCGTCCACCGATGCGTTCGATTCCCAGGATGCGTCCTACCGGGAATCGGTGCTGCCGGCAGCCGTGACGGCCCGGGTTGCCGTGGAGGCGGGGGTTACCGATTACTGGCGCAAGTATGTGGGGCTGAACGGCAAGGTCATCGGCCTCGATACCTTCGGTGAGTCCGCGCCCGCCGATCAGGTCTACAAGCACTTCGGTATTACCGCGGAGAACGTGGTCAAGGCCGTGGAGTCGCTGCTCTAGGCGATCACGGGCAACCATCGATCTAGCAAGTTCACATTAGGAAAAACACGGAGAGATAAACATGGCAATTAAAGTCGGAATAAATGGCTTCGGCCGCATCGGGCGCATGGCATTCCGCGCGATAGCTAAGGATTTCAAGGACATCGAGGTCGTCGGTATCAATGACCTGCTGGAGCCGGGCTACCTGGCCTACATGTTGCAGTACGACTCGGTACATGGCAACTTCCCCGGCAAGATTTCCGTGGAAGGCAAGAATCTGATGGTAAACGGCAAGAAGATTCGTCTGACAGCTGAACGTGATCCTGCCAATCTGAAATGGAGTGACATCGGCGCCGATCTGGTGATCGAATGCACCGGGTTCTTCCTGACGGAAGAGACCTGCCAGAAGCACATCGACGCGGGCGCCAGGAAGGTCGTCCAGAGTGCGCCTTCCAAGGACGCCACGCCGATGTTCGTCTACGGGGTCAACCACAAGACCTACGCCGATCAGGCCATCATTTCCGCGGCTTCCTGCACCACCAACTGCCTGGCGCCTGTTGCCAAGGTGCTGCACGACAACTGGGGCATCAAGCGCGGCCTGATGACCACCGTGCATGCGGCAACTGCCACCCAGAAGACAGTCGACGGTCCTTCGCAGAAAGACTGGCGCGGCGGTCGCGGCATTCTGGAAAACATCATCCCGTCCTCCACCGGCGCCGCCAAGGCCGTGGGTAAGGTGCTGCCCGAGCTCAACGGCAAGCTGACCGGTATGGCGTTCCGCGTGCCGACTTCCGATGTGTCCGTGGTCGACCTCACCGTCGAGCTGAACAAGGATGCGAAGTATGAAGAGATCTGCGCGGCCATGAAGGCGGCCTCCCAGTCGGGTGACCTGGCCGGCGTGCTGGCCTATACCGAGGACAAGGTGGTTTCCACCGATTTCCGCGGCTGCGGAACCCCCTCCATCTTCGATGCCGGCGCCGGCATTGCACTGGATGGCACCTTCATCAAGGTGGTCTCGTGGTATGACAACGAGTACGGCTATACCTGCAACATGATGCGCATGGTTCAGCATGTGTCGAAGTAACTAGTCGTTTACGAGGCATGCAGGGCGGGTCGGTTGCCCGGGGTGACCAGCCCGTCCTGCATTCCCGCCAGTCGATCCCAGGGGCTTTTGGTAAACGCGGCGTTTAGCAAAAGTCTTTGAACGTCAATGGAGTGTCTACAATGTCTTTCATCAAGCTTCCCGATCTCGATCTCGCCGGCAAGCGTGTTCTGATCCGTGCCGACCTCAACGTGCCCGTCAAGGATGGCAAGGTAACATCCGATGCCCGTATCACCGCCTCCATGCCGACCATCGAACACTGCATGAAAGCCGGCGCCAGGGTCATGGTCATGTCGCACCGCGGCCGTCCGCAAGAGGGTGTGGTGGACGAGGAAAATTCCATGCAGCCGATTGCCGACACCCTGTCCGCCAAGTTGGGCAAGACGGTGCCGCTGGTCAAGGATTATCTCGAGACCCCGCCGAAGGTCGCCGAGGGTGAGGTTGTTCTGCTGGAAAATGTACGCTTCAACAAGGGTGAGAATAAAGACGAGGAAGGGCTGTCAAAAAAATACGCGAGCCTGTGTGATGTATATGTCATGGACGCTTTCGGTACCGCGCACCGTGCCCAGGCCTCGACCCACGGCGCCGGCAAGTATGCGCCGGTTGCCTGTGCCGGCCTGCTGCTGGCCGAGGAACTGGATGCGCTGAACAAGGCGCTGGCCAAGCCTGCCCGCCCGATGATCGCGATTGTCGGCGGCTCCAAGGTCTCCACCAAGCTGACAGTGCTGGAAGCCCTGTCCGAGAAGGTCGATCAGCTGGTCGTCGGCGGCGGCATCGCCAACACCTTCCTGCTGGCAACCGGAAAGAATGTCGGCAAGTCGCTCTGCGAAGCCGATCTCGTGGACACCGCCAGGGCGCTCATCAAGAAGATGACCGCCCGTGGCGCGAGTATTCCAATCGCTGTCGATGTAGTTTGCGGCAAGAAGTTTGATGAAAACGAACCGGCGGTGCTCAAGGATGCGGCTGAGGTTGAAGATGACGACATGATCTTTGATATCGGGCCAAAATCCGCGCTGCAACTTGCGGATATTATCTCCAAGGCAGGTACCATTGTCTGGAACGGTCCGGTCGGAGTGTTTGAATTCGACCAGTTCGGCGCGGGCACGAAAACCGTTTCCATGGCCATCGCCAATGCGCCGGGATTCAGCCTTGCCGGCGGGGGCGACACGATCGCCGCCATTCAGAAATACGACATTTACGACAGGATATCGTATATCTCCACGGCCGGCGGAGCTTTTCTTGAGTTCCTGGAAGGCAAGACGCTGCCGGCGGTGGCCATGCTGGAAGCGCGCGCCGGATAGCCAAGCCCCGGTCATTATGCCAAGGCGCACGAAAATCGTCGCTACGCTGGGTCCTGCGACTGATGAAAAGGGTGTGCTGGATGACATGATCCAGGCCGGCATGGACGTGGTCAGGCTGAACTTCTCCTACGGCGATCCCGATGACCACATCAAGCGTGCCGAATCCGTGCGTAACTGCGCCCGCGCCC
>JBAVKA010000500.1:0-14626 GCA_049688075.1 Gammaproteobacteria bacterium | reverse complement strand
GTGCAGCGCGGCTGCGCCGACCGCGATTTCCTGCTGCGGGTGTTCAACAAGCTGCTGCTCAACTATGCCTGGTGGATCAACCGCAAGGACTCCGACGGCCACAATGTGTTCGAGGGCGGCTTTCTCGGACTGGACAACATCTCCGTGTTCGACCGCTCGCACCCGCTGCCCCCCGGCTACAGCCTCAAGCAGGCGGACGCCACCGGCTGGATGGCGATGTTCGCGCTCAATATGACGCTGATCGCGCTGGAGCTGGCCCATGATGACCCGAACTACGAGGACATCGCCATTCAGATCTACGATCAGTTCCTGTCGATCGCCAACACGGTTGCCGGTCAGGCCAACGGCGGCATCTCGCTGTGGGACCCGGAGGCGGGATTTTTCAAGGATCTGGTCATCACCCCCGACGGGGGCATCCACCGTATCGACGTCTACTCCTGGGTGGGGTTGATTCCGCTGTTCGCCGTCGAGGTCGTGGACCGGCGACTGCTGAGCAAGGTACCGCGGTTCGCCGCCTTGCTGCACGAACACCGGGGCGGCAGTTTCCAGGGTCATTACGTCTGCGCCTGCCCGGACTGGGAGAACGAGCGCGGAGAACACCTGCTGTCGCTCGCCGATCACACCATGCTGCCGCGCATCCTGCAGCGGCTGCTGAACGAGGAGGAGTTCCTGTCATCCTACGGTGTGCGCAGCGTGAGCAAACTGCATGCCACACACCGCGAACTCGGCCACCTGCCGGGCGTGGGTGAAGCGATGATCGAGTACGTGCCGGGGGAGTCGAACTCGGGACTGTTCGGCGGCAATTCCAACTGGCGCGGACCGATCTGGATGCCGACCAATTTCCTGCTGGTGCAGGCGCTGGAGAAGTACCATCGCTTCCTCGGTGACGGGTTCACCGTGGCCGTGCCCTGCCTGGGCGGCCGCGAGCTGAACCTGAAGGAAATCGCGAACCTCATCGCCGAGCGCCTCGTCGACATTTACCGTCGCGATGAGACCGGCCGAGTTCGCGCCCACCCGCCGGAGAGTCCCTTCCAGTACGATCCCTACTGGCGTGACCTGCATCTGTTCTACGAATACTTCCACGGCGACACCGGCCAGGGACTGGGCGCCTCGCACCAGACCGGCTGGACCGGACTCATCGCCAACCTGGTCACACGACGCTACCGCCGGGAAATTCCGCACTACTGGCGCGAGCACCAGCCAGCAGCGGCGCCGGCCGGAACGGCATCTGCCGGTGGTCAGGTGGCATGAACCTGCAGGTGGAGACGCCACGGTGAATACGATCAGCATGAAAGAAACGACGACGCGTCGAGCCTCGGGCGGACTGCGTCGGGCGTTCGCGGCCTATGCCGGGACGGTCACGGCGCTGAGCCGGATTATCGGCCCGCTGCTCGATCTGTTTGTTCGACTATGGCTCGCCCAGGTTTTTTTCGTCTCCGGCCTGCTCAAGGCCGCCAACTGGGACAACGCCCTGGCGCTGGCGCGTTACGAGTACCCGGTCGCCTGGATGGACCCGGTCACAGCCGCGTACCTCGGCGCTGCCACCGAACTCATCGCACCGGTGCTGCTCGCCCTGGGACTAATGACACGCGTTGCCGCTGTGCCGCTCGTCGTGATGGCACTGGTGATCCAGTTCAATTACCTCGCGCTGGACACACACCTGCTGTGGGCCGCTCTACTGATAGGCTATGTCGTGCGCGGTGCGGGGCCGATATCGCTCGATCACCTGCTCGCCCCGGGTCTCGGCGACAGCGCGCTGCCGCTGGCGGGCCCGGCCGTCCGCGCGGCGGGCTGGGTCACGCGTCAGGTCGAACCCGTGTACTGGCTGCTGGTGCGGTTGTGGCTCGTGGCGGGCATCCTGGTGGCAGGCGGGTTCCTCGGTGGACCGGCCTTGCCATGGCTGCCGGTGACGACCCTCACCCCGCTCGCCGGCGGGATCAGTCTGATTTTCGCCATCCTGATGCTGGCGGGACTGGCGCTGCGTCCCTCGGTACTCGCCGTGCTCGTGCTGTATCTGGGACTCGCCATGATGGGCCCCGCGAATCCCGACACCACCCAGCTCTTCCTCCTGTTGCTCGCGGGACTCGGCCTGGCCGGCGCCGGGCGGTACTCGCTCGATCAGCTGCTGTTGATCCGGTTGCGACGTCGCTACCCGGAGCTTGAGGGCAAACTTCCTGGACGCTTCGAGGATCTGCCGCAAGTGGTCATCGTCGGCGCCGGCTTCGGCGGACTGGCCTGCGCGAACGCCCTGCGCCATTCACCGGTCGGCGTGACACTGATCGACCGCCACAACTATCATCTGTTCCAGCCGCTGCTCTACCAGGTCGCCACCACCGCACTGGCCGCCGGCGATATCGCCACGCCGATCCGCTCGCTGCTGCGCGATCAGGTCAACGCCCGGGTGCTGCTCGGCGAAGTCACCGGTATCGATACGGCAAGCCGCACCGTGTGCCTCGGCGCACGGCGTATCTCCTACGATTACCTGGTGCTCGCGACCGGCGCTTCGCACAGCTATTTCGGCCGGGACGAGTGGGCCGCCTTCGCCCCGGGGCTGAAACGTGTCGAGGATGCGAACGACATGCGCAGCCGGCTGCTGCTCGCCTTCGAACAGGCCGAGGCGGCACAGGACGAGGCCGAACGCAACGCGCTGCTCACCTTCCTGATCGTCGGCGCCGGCCCCACCGGTGTAGAGCTTGCAGGTGCCATTGCCGAGCTGGCGCGTTACGGCATGGAGAAGGAATTCCGCCATGTCGACCCGGCGCAGGCGCGGGTGATCCTGGTGCAGTCGGGACCGCGCATCCTGCCTGCCTTCCCCGAGGCCCTGTCGGTGCGCGCCGCCGCCGCGCTCGACAAACTGGGCGTGGAAATCCTCACCGACAGCCGTGTGGAAGCGATTGACGCCGATGGCGTGCTCGTCGCGGGTAATCGCATCGTCGCGCGCAATGTCTTCTGGGCGGCGGGTGTGGTCGCCTCGCCCGCCGCGCAGTGGCTCGCGGCCGAACGCGATGGCAGCGGCCGCGTCAAGGTCGCACCCGATCTCGGTGTGCCCGGCCACCCCGGGATATTCGCCATCGGGGATACCGCGCTCTCGACCGCCTGGAACGGCCGGCCCGTGCCGGGTCTGGGACCGGCCGCCAAGCAGGGCGGCCACTATGCCGCACGGGTGATACGCGCCTGTGTTGCCGGACGCACGGCGCCCCGGCCGTTCCGCTACCAGCACCTCGGCAGCCTCGCCACCATCGGGCGCAAGGCGGCGGTCGCGGACTTCGGCGTCGTGCGCCTCTCCGGCGCACTCGCCTGGTGGCTGTGGGGACTGGTGCACGTCTATTTCCTTGCCGGCATGCGTAACCGCATTTCGGTGATGCTCGACTGGGCCTGGGCCTACTTCACCTTCCGCAGCAGTACGCGGTTGATCACGCGGCCGTCGACGCCCGAGCCGCTGCCCGGGCAGGCGATGACAGAGTAAGGATTACGCTGATGACCCGGCATCGAACCCTGTATCACCGCAGAGATGCGGAGGACGCGAAGATATCTTCTGGAAAAAGTGTGTACCCCTCATTTCTCAGCGGACGGCGACAGTACGTCATAAGGTCACCTCGGAACACAGGGAATTCCCATGCAGGAGCGAGCGTGCCAGCGTACCTGCTGAGTTTTAAACGACCCGTTCGCGAGCAAACTCGCTTCTACGCCAGGTTCGCCAGTGTTGAGCTGGACGAAAGTGAAGCTCAACGTTACCGCACACTCCCGATGAGAGAGAGCAACCGCGTCATAAACGAGGATTGATTATGGTCACCCACATCGAATCGCACCGCGACACACCCTGGCTGTCGATCGGCAGTCTGTATATCGCCGGCATGCTGCAGGGGCTCACCCTGGTGAGCTTCCCGGCGAGCAGCGCAGTGCTGAAGCAGATGCACGGCTTCAGCGACGCGCAGTACGGTGCGATCTTTCTGCCACAGGTGGCGCTCGCCGTCATCGGCGCCCTCGGCGGCGGGGCGCTGGCCTCGCGCCTGGGACTGAAAGCGCTGCTGGGCGTGGCGCTGCTGATCAATGCCGTCTCGCAACTGCTGCTCGCGGGCAGCATGCTGCTGCCGCCGGCAGCCGCTTTCGTCCTGGTGCTGCTCGGCACCGCCTGCCTCGGCCTGGGCTTCGGCGTCTCCGGCGCGCCGCTGAACGGCTTGCCACCGCTGTTTTTTCCACAGCGGCGCGATACCGCCCTGGTGGCGCTGCACACCCTGCTTGGCCTGGGTCTGGCAATCGGGCCGCTGGTGGCCAGTCCTTTCATCATGGCCGGACGCTGGGCCGGCTTTCCGTTGCTGCTCGCGGCCCTGTGCACGCTGCTGGCCGTGGTCACATTCATCCAGCACTTCCCCCGCGACGGGGAGGAACGGCCGGCGCCGGCATCCGGGCAACTGGCGATGTGTGACCCCATGCCCCTGCCTTCCATGACGCCGCGAACGCTGCACGATGAACATCCCGTGCGCACGGCAGCCTTCTGGCTTTTTACGGCGATTGCCGTGCTGTACGCATTCGCCGAAGGCACCTTCGGCAACTGGGCGGTGCTCTACCTGCAGGACGTCAAACACCTGCCGGAGACGGTCGCCGCCTCGGCGCTGTCGGTGTTCTGGGCAGCCATGGTCGGCGGGCGCCTGCTGACCTCGGTGCTGGTGCTGAAACTCGCGCCTCGCTACATCTGGCTGAGTCTCCCCGGTCTCATGGTCCTCGCGTTCCTGCTGCTGCCCTATGCCGACACGCCCATGCGCGGCATTGCGGGCTTCGCGCTCGCAGGGCTGGCCTGCTCGGCCTTCTTCCCGCTCAGCATCGGACTCGCCTCGCAGCGCTTCTCGCGTCACGTGCCGTGGGTATCCTCGATGCTGATCGCCGCGCTGATGGTCGGCGTCGGTCTCGGGTCCTACGTCATCGGCCTGTTACGCGAGGCAATTGCAATGGAACAACTCTATCGGCTGTCGACGTTCTACCCCGTCGTAGTGCTGCTGCTCGGCTTCCAGGTGCTGCGGCGTCGGACCACGGCGATGAGCGAGGCGCTGCGGCAGTGAACGGAAGCGTGGTTCATGATCCACACTGCCAGGGCGCTCGGGAGGCAACCTGGAAAAAATTGATTATCCTTACGTGTAGGGGCGGGCTCTTGTGACCTTTGAGTATGTCCGCGAACGGGCGGTTCGACAAAAACCACCTTACAGGCATCCACGCTCCTGCATTGACTTGCTTTTCATACGCTAACGCTTGTGTAGCTTCAGGAGGATCCGCATGCTCGCGATGAAAAATCACGCCCGCGAAAACCGGCAAGAAATGCTGCATCGCCTGGCGCAGGCCCGCATCCGTACCGACAGTCTCTTCGATCTGGTCAGGCCCGATGCCCTCTACGAGCGACCGGTTGCCGAGCGGCACCGTCTGCTCTTTTACCTCGGTCACCTCGAGGCGTTCGACTGGAACCTGTTTTGCGACCGCCTGCCCGGACTGAAAGCCTTCGCGCCGGAATTCGACCGCCTGTTCGCCTTCGGCATCGATCCCGTGGGGGATGGACTCCCGACCGATGGCCCCGCGGACTGGCCTGCCGTCGCGGAGATCCGGCGCTACGACCAGCGGGTACGCACTACGCTCGATGCGACACTCATGCACGGACTCGCGAGTACGGACACGCCTGCGGAGGAGTCAGCGGAATTGCTGCTCAACGTCGCTATCGAACACCGCCTGATGCACGCCGAAACCCTGGCATACCTGCTCAATCGCCTGCTGCCGGAACACAAGCTCCGACCCCGGCACACAGCGCGCATTATCGCCCCGGAGGTCGCGCCCGGGCTGGTCGATATTCCTGCCGGCGTTACCACCCTTGGTCGCATACGCGACGACAGCCACGGCTTCGGCTGGGACAACGAGTACGACGAGCAGCCGGTCGAAGTACCCGCCTTTGCCATCGACCGTTACCCGGTCAGCAATGGTGAATATCTCGATTTCATGGCGGCCGGTGGCTACGAGGAACGCGCCTTCTGGTCGGAAAGCGACTGGCGGTGGCGTACCGAACAGGATATCGACCACCCCGCCTTCTGGATCCGTCGCGGCAACCGCTGGCATTACCGCGGCATGTTCGATCTCCTGCCACTGCCGCTGCAGTGGCCCGTCTATGTCAGCCACGCGGAAGCGAGCGCCTATACCCGCCGGGCCGGCAAGAACCTGCCCACTGAGGCGCAATGGCAACGGGCGGCCTACGGCACGCCGCAGGGCGGCGAGAACGCCTACCCGTGGGGAGATGCTCCTCCCCACGCCGGTATCGGTAATTTCGATTTCCATGGCTGGGATCCCGTCCCGGTCGGCGCTTTCCCCGAAAATCGCAGCGCCTTCGGCGTTGCCGGGCTGCTGGGCAACGGCTGGGAATGGACTTCGACTCCCTTTGCTCCCTTCACCGGATTCCGACCATTCACCTGCTACCCCGGCTACTCCGCCGATTTCTTCGACGGGCGGCATTACGTCCTCAAGGGCGGCTCCGCCCGCACAGCGGCCTGCATGCTGCGCCGCTCGTTCCGCAACTGGTTCCAGCCGCACTACCCCTACGTCTACGCCGGATTCCGCTGCGTGAGTAACCAGGCCTGCTAAGGAGAACGATTGATGCTGCGACAGACACAGCCCGCCGTAACCGGCAACCGCCTCATCGCCGAGATCCGTGACGGACTGACCCGGCCCGGACAAAAGGAGCTGCCCTCCAAGTTCCTGTATGACGAGGTTGGATCGGCGCTGTTCGAGGCCATCAGCGTGCTGCCGGAATACGGCCTGACCCGCGCCGATGTACGGCTGTTGCGAGGCAATTCCCCGGAAATCGTCTCACGCCTGCCACTGCCGGTGATCGTGGCGGAGCTGGGCACCGGAAGCGGCAAGAAGACCCGCTGGCTGCTAGAGGCACTTGCCCGGCGCCGGCCGTCATGTTACTGCCCTATCGAGATCTCCCGCAGTGCGCTGGCCATGTGTCAGCGCGAGCTGGGCGATATTGAGGCGATCAGTATCGTGGGCTACGAAGCCGAATATCTGGAAGGCCTCGCTCAGGTGGCCGCTCGTCGTCGCGCCGGCGAGCACCTGCTGGTGCTGTTTCTCGGCAGCACCATCGGCAACTTCGAACGCCCGGCCGCAGTGGAATTCCTGCGCGAAGTCCGGCGGATCCTGCGAACGGGGGACTCGCTGCTGCTCGGCACCGACCTCGAAAAGCCGGTCGCGCAGTTGCTCGCCGCCTATGACGATCCCCTCGGAATCACGGCCGCCTTCAACCTCAACCTGCTGGCACGCATCAACCGTGAACTCGACGCCGACTTCGCGCTGCCGCAATTCCGGCATCTCGCCCGCTACAACCCCGATGCGCGCAGCATCGAGATGCACCTGCGCTCCACCTGCACGCAAACCGTTACGCTGCGCGCAGCCGGCTTTACGATTACGCTGGACAAGGACGAGACGATCTGGACGGAGAGCTGCCACAAGTACGCGTCCTGTGAAGTGCCGCTGCTCGCTGCGAAGGCCGGCTTCGACTGCGAGGCACAATGGCTCGATCACGAGTGGCCCTTCGCCGAGAGTCTGTTGTTCGCCTCCTGAACGGCGTAGCGTGTCGAGGGTGATGCAGGTTGAATTGCGCCAGGCGGCGACCCTCGCAGGCTTTAGCGTTACATGATTCAATTCTCGAAAATCAAATCCTGCGTTCAGGCGAAGACTGACCGTGGCGGCGAATGTCTGCGCCGTCTTCCGGAATTATAATCCCGGGCGCTGAACTTCCGGATCGTAATCTGCCCTGCTGTTATTTGCGGCCGCCGGTGGCTTTCTTCCCGGCCGGGCTTGAAACCGGTACTTCTACGCCCTGGCTGTGCAGATAATCCTCGTAGTTGCCGCTGAAATTCACCACGCCGGCAGAGGTCAATTCGATGATGCGCGTCGCCAGCGAGGAGACGAATTCGCGGTCATGGCTGACGAACAGCAGCGTACCCGGATAATTCTCCAGTGCAGTGTTGAGCGATTCGATGGATTCCATATCCAGATGGTTGGTGGGTTCGTCCATGACCATGATGTTGGGCCTCTGCATCATCAGTTTGCCGAACAGCATGCGTCCCTGCTCACCTCCGGAGATGATCTTCACGGATTTCTTGATGTCATCCTGCGAAAACAGCATCCGTCCCAGCGTGGCACGCACGGCCTGCTCGTCGTCGCCGGCTTGTTTCCACCGGCTCATCCAGTCGAACAGATTCAGGTCGTCGGCAAAATCCGCGGCATGATCCTGTGCGAAGTAACCGATGCCGGCGTTCTCCGACCATTTGACCGTACCGCCCCGCGGCTTCATCTCTCCCACCAGCGTGCGCAGCAGCGTGGTCTTGCCGATGCCGTTGGGCCCGATGATGGCGACGCGATCGCCGACTTCGATCATCAGGTCGAGGCCGCTGAACAGCGGGGTTCCGTCATAACCCTGGGCCAAACGTTCCACTTCCAGCGCCAGACGATAAAGCTTCCGGTCCTGGTCGAAGCGGATGAACGGATTGACGCGGCTCGACGGCTTGATGTCCTCGAGCCTGATCTTCTCGATCTGCCGGGCGCGCGAGGTTGCCTGCCTGGCCTTGGAGGCGTTGGCCGAAAAGCGGCTGACGAAGGCCTGCAGTTCTGCGATCTGGGCCTTCTTTCTGGCGTTATCGGCGTACTGCTGGTCACGCGCCTGGGTAGAAGCGGTCATGTACTCGTCGTAGTTGCCGGGGTAGACGCGCAGCTCGCCGTAATCGAGATCGGCCATGTGGGTGCAGACCCGGTTCAGAAAATGGCGGTCATGCGAGATGATGATCATGGTGCTGTTGCGCTCGTTGAGCACTTCTTCGAGCCAGCGAATGGTGTTGATGTCGAGGTTGTTGGTCGGCTCGTCGAGCAGCATGATGTCGGGATCGGCGAACAGCGCCTGCGCCAGCAGGACGCGCAATTTCCAGCCCGGCGCCACGGCGCTCATCAGTCCGAAGTGCTGTTCAATCGGAATGCCGACACCAAGCAGCAGCTCTCCGGCACGTGACTCGGCGGTGTAACCATCCAGTTCGGCGAACTCGACCTCCAGGTCGGCGACTTTCATTCCGTCGGTTTCGCTCATCTCGGCGAGGCCGTAGATGCGGTCGCGTTCCTGTTTCACGTTCCAGAGCCGGGCATGCCCCATGATGACGGTATCGATCACCGTGTGATGCTCGAAGGCGAACTGGTCCTGACGCAGCTTGCCGATACGCTCATTGGCGTCGACCGAGACATTACCCGCGGTCGGTTCGAGATCGCCGCCGAGTATTTTCATCAGCGTCGACTTGCCGCAGCCGTTGGCGCCGATCAGGCCGTAGCGGTTGCCGTCACCGAACTTGACCGAGATGTTTTCGAACAGGGGCTTCGCCCCGAATTGCATGGTGATATTGGCTGTGGCTAACACGGCGTGAATCCAGGGTGGGTGATGAAGCAAAGTATGGAATTATCTCACAGATGCCAACTCGCTGCGAGGCGTCATCAGCCGGGCGGTTCAGCCCCCGGACTACGAATTCCTTTATTGATATGAGCACGTTCCTGAAACCACCGGGACTTATGCCGGCAGGCGGCGCCAGCGGCCTGTCAGGCCTGCACGTCGTCTGACAGCGAACAGCGAGCCGGACGTGGCTTGACCCGACCGGCAGTCTGACCAAAATCGAACAGCCGATCAGACAGATACCTGCCCTGAGTGCCGTTTGCAACTGTCTCGAGAGCAGGGTGTCCTCACAAGCGTTCCGACAGCGCCTGCGCGGTGTCTTTCAACGCCTCGGCCCATTCGTCGCGCCGTCGTTCGATCGGCGCCGAAATCGACAGTCCGGCCACGATCGCGCCGTCGTTGTCATGCACCAGCACGCCAATGCAGCCCACACCCGCCTCGGCTTCCTCGTCGTCGTAGGCAAAACCGGCGCGCACGCAGCCGGAGACATGCTGCACCAGCTGCTCCTCCTCGGTGAAACTGTAGCGCGTGTAGCCCGGAAGTCCGGTTCGATGCGCGTATTCCCGACAGGCCGGTTCACCCGCTTCACCCAGCATCAGCTTGCCCACCGCCGTCACATGCAGCGGGGCGCGACTCCCGATACGCTGTTCCACACGCATCATGCGTTCCGGCAGCGCGCGATCCAGATACACCACCTCGTCGCCCTCGCGTACGGTGAGGTTCACCGTCTCGCCGATGCGGTCGCGCAACATCTCCATAAGCGGGCGGGCCTCGCGCCGCAGGTCCTGATGCGACGCCACACGACTGCCCAGTTGCAGCAGCCGGATGCCCAGCCGGTAGCCGCTGCCCTCGCGCTCCACCAGATTGTTCTGGATCGCGGAAGCCAGAATGCGGAAAGTCGTGGAGGGATGCAGTCCGGTGTCGGCGGAGAGCACCTTCAGACTGACCGGATCGCGGTGGCGAGCGATTACTTCCAGCAGCGCGGTCAGGCGGTCAATGACCTGGATGGAGCTTGTTTCGGGTTGAGTCATTTTTCGTATTATGAAATCGATTGCGTATTGCGGAATACTAGGGCATGGCCTATGGTAGGCGCAACTGAAATCTTCCCGAGGAGACCGCCCATGAAAACCGCCCCCCAACTCATGCTGTCAGACATCGACTTTCGCGATGGTATTCAATACTTTGCCGAGCCCTGGGCGGGTTTCGACAAACTCGCCGCGCAGCCGGTGATCGGCGACGGCCAGACCGCCATTCCCGATCCGGCCGCGCCTGCCGCGGCGTTCCAGACCCTGCTGGCCGCCGATGCCCTGCGCTACCTGACCCTGCAGATTTGCGGCAGCAAGGCCTCCGGTCACCCCGGCGGCTATGCCTCCTCCGCCGAAGCGCACGCCGCGCTCATGATGCTCGGCCACAAGCATATCGTCACCGAGGTGGGCCATCATGCCCCGGGCTTCTACAGTTCCATGTTCCTGGACGGTTCGCTGGAGTCGATGGAAATCAGAACCGTATCCGACCTGCGCACCCGTTTCCGCGAGCGCCACGGTCTGCTCGGTCATCTCTCCGGCGCCATCCCCGGTCTGCTGGCCCCGGCAGGACCACTCGGACAAGGGCAGCACTTTGCCATGGCCGGCGCCCTGCTCAACCCCGGCACCCTGTTCCCCGTGACCATCGGCGACGGCGGCCTGGGTGAGCCCTACATCATGTCGTCGTTCATGCATTTCAGTACTGCATTCCCGCAGGTAACCAATTTCTTGCCGGTGCTGGTGTGGAACGGCTACAGCCAGGAACACCACTCCATGGTGTCGCTGATGTCCAACGACGCCATGATCGGCTACTGGAAGGTGCACGGCTTCGAGGACGTGATTCTGGTGGATGCGAAGGCGTTCGACGACAGCGACCAGGAAGGTGCCTATGTCGACAGCACCTGCTTCTCGGCCTCGCAGCGCCTCGCCTTCCAGGGCGCGGTGCTGGCAGGCATCGACCGCGCGGCCAAACAGGCGCTCTCCGGCAAGCGTACAGCGTTCATCATCAAACAATTGAAGGGGGCCGGCGTGCACGCGCTTGGCGCCAAGGCGCACAACCTGTATCCGGCCGACACCCTGGATGCAGAGCACATCATCTACGGTCTCAAGCGCCGCGCACTCAACACGGAGGCCTGGGCCCTCGTGCGGACCAATCTGCACCGTGCCGGCGGCGGCCCCGCCTCAGAAACCGTGGCAACGGAGCGCGAACGCGCGCTGCCCGATCTTGGCACGCTGCCGCTCCGGGAATTCCCGTTGGGTGAGAACCAGGTGCCGGCAACGGCCTTCGGTGCCCTGGTCGGTGCCGTGGGTCAACGCGATCCGCAGTTCATCGTCAGCAATGCCGACGGCAACGAGGCCTCCGCGATGAAGAATATCAACGATGCGCTGAAGATACGCCATCCGACGGCAGATGCCTTATACAACCAGTCGCCGAACGGCCAGGTGTATGAACCGCTCAACGAAGACGCCTGCGCGGGCCTGGCCGCCGCCATCGCACTGTTCGGCGGCCGCTCGCTGTGGCTGTCCTACGAGAGCTTCGCCATCAACGGCTGGCCGATTGTGCAGACGGTGTCGCAGGCAATGGCGGAACTGCGCCGCAAGACGCCGTCGCAGGTGAACATGTTCACCGCCGGCGCACTGGAACAGGGCCGCAACGGCTGGACCCATCAGCGTCCGGAGATCGAGTCCTATTGTGCAGCCATGATGCGCAACGGCAATCATTTCCCGTTGTTCCCCTGCGATGCCAACATGATCCAGGCGGGTTACGAGTGGGCGCTCGGCACGCACAACAAGTCGATCGCCATCTTCGCCTCGAAGACCGCCCTGCCGGTGCGCACCACGCTGGCACAGGCACGGCAGGCGATCGAGGAAGGTGCCATAACCCTGTACCAAAGCGCACCTGGCAACGCTCCGCTGATGGTGCTGGCGGTGGCCGGCGACATGGTGCTGCTGCCCGCCTTCAGCGCGCGCGATGCACTGGAACAGGCCGGTATCCGGGTGCGGATCGTGAGCATCGCCAACCCGCGCCGCCTGTATCGCCCGGGCGATCTCGGCTGGAACACGGTGAGTGAGCCGGACGGCCGTTTCATGGACGATGCGAGGTTCGCCGAACTGTTCCATGGCGATGCCCTGCTCGCTATCAGCGGCGGCCCGAGCGCAACCCTGGAACCGGTGCTGCTGCGCAGTTTGGCAAAACGCGACGTGCTGTGCTGGCAGCGCGGCGAAACCGTCGCCTCCCCGGCCGAGCTGATGCACTTCAACGGCGTGGATGCCCCCGCCATCGAGGCGCGGGCGAAAACCCTCCTGGGACTGCAGTACTGCAGGGTGGGTTAGCGTTTTATGCGTAACCCACCGGTTGTTGCGCAGCAACACAGCGCAATCTTATCGAGTGCCTGACCCGCCCTACACATGAAATGGAACCGCCCTTGCGAGGCAATGGACATGAGCGAAACCAAACTAGTCGTGCTGGATGACGACCCGACCGGATCGCAAACGGTGCACGGCTGCCTGCTGCTTACACGCTGGGATGTGGACACCTTGCGCGAAGCCCTGCTGGATGCCGCGCCGCTTTTTTTCGTGCTGACCAACACGCGCGGCATGGATGCACTGCGCGCTGAGATGATCACCCGGGATGTTTGCCGGAATCTCAAGATCGCGCTGGATGCGCTGGCGCGTTCCGGGCGCGTCATCGATCCGATCATGATCAGCCGCTCCGATTCCACGCTGCGCGGCCATTACCCGGTGGAGACCGATGTGATCGCCGGGGAACTCGGGCCGTTCGATGCGCACTTTCTGATTCCAGCCTTTATCGAGGGTGGTCGCGTCACGCGCAACGGCGTGCATTATCTGCTCGTCGACGGCGAACCCGTACCGGTCAACGAAACCGAGTTCGCCCGGGATTCGGTGTTCGGATACACACATGCGTTTCTGCCGGATTATGTCGAGGAAAAAACACGCGGCCGCATCCACGCCGGGCAGGTCGAACGCTTCAGCCTCGCGGATATACGCGGTGGTTGTCTTGCACGGCTGCTGGCCCTGTCAGGCAATGTCGCGTGCGTGGTCGATGCCGAGTCGCATACCGACCTGGAGGCGTTCGCCAGGGACCTCAATGCAGCGGCCGCACAGGGCAAGCGATTCCTGTGCCGCAGCGCGGCGGGCATCGTAAGCGCGCTGTCCGCACTGCCGCCGCAGCCGGTTGCGGCCCGCGAGATGCGCCGTTATGTACGCGGGGGGCGACCCGGCGCCGTGCTGGTCGGTTCACATGTCGACAGGACCACGCGCCAGTTGCAGCAGTTGCTGCAGGAGCCCGATGTCGCGCCGGTCGAGGTGAACGTGGCATGCCTGCCGGATCAGGCGCAGGAGCTGCGCGAGAGCGCACTCGAACGTATCGAGGCCGCGCGTGCGTGCGGCGCTACCGCGGTCATCTTCACCAGCCGCAGGGAATTCACCTTTGCCGATGAGCAGACGCGCCTCGCCTTCGGCGAACAGGTATCCGCCTTCCTGATGGAACTCGTCCATCACCTGCCGGCGGACATCGGTTTCCTGATCTGCAAGGGCGGCATAACCTCGAATGACGTCCTGTCGCAGGGGCTGTCGCTGCGCACGGCACGCGTGCTGGGCCAGATCCTGCCGGGCTGTTCGGTGGTGCGCTGTCCTGGAGATCATCCGCAGTTCCCGGATCTGCCGGTGGTGATCTTCCCCGGCAATGTCGGCGACGACAACGCGCTCGTCACCGTCTACCGACGGCTTGCGAAGCCTGTTTCCGCGCGACAACAGCAGGCACGCGGGTAGCGACCGGCACCGTACAATCCCGGGGATCCGAGGGTGCGCGCAGGTCGTGAAGGGGGCCATCGATCAGGCCGGAAAGGCTCTCGAAGCGGCATGCCGTCGCAGATAACCCGGACCCGTCTGGCGAGATCTGCCGTGAGTACCTTCGTTCACACCGTGGTGCATTCCTCGAGACCGGGGTCGAGTACGGCGTTTTTTTGCTGCCGCCCATGACGGCGGCACAGTCGCCCGGAGGGTTATTTAGTTGTAGTAATCCACCGGCTTTCCTGTATAGTGAAAACTGTTGCAGTACAGCTCTTGTGGTTAGTTCGGTAGTCCCTCCAGTTTCCTTGGTTGCCTCTCCCGCTATATC
>JBAVKA010000499.1:0-10982 GCA_049688075.1 Gammaproteobacteria bacterium | reverse complement strand
GTGGCGACCACGCGCTGGTTCGCGCGCCTGGCGGGAAATTCCGATCGCCTGCCGCTCGGTAGTCCAGTCTGGGATGAGACCTGGGTCGAGGGCCCTGAGGGTGTGCAAGCACGTAGCTATCGCAATGCATTTACCGGTGAAACCGTGCCGACTCTCCAGTACGAGAACGGATACCGGCTGAAAGCAACGGATCTGTTCACTTGTTTCCCGGTCGCCTTGCTGGCCAATGACTGACCAGGCGGTAAGGCAGTACTATTCATCGTAACCCGTACCGCTGCCACGGGAGTTGCGCGCGAAATAATCCGTCCTCCCCTTCGGGACAACAACCACGCCTCCCGGTGTCACCTGGTATCGCGTCCCATCCGCCTCCGCATCGAAACCAATCACGGAATTCGCATCGATGATAGTGTGCCGGTGAATAATGGCCCGGCGCATTCGCATGCAATCGTTGTTGCTACCCCAGGAACCGCAACCCCGGGTTGCGTTCTTTCTGCATGAACGGGCAAGCCCACCTGCCGTGGTTCTGGTTCGAATAGTTCAAGGCGCCCTTAATTCATCCCATCGCCCCGCTGCCAGTAGCCGCGCCGCCCGTAATGCCTGAACAGCCCGGCCTCGTAGTCGCGACTGATGCCCCTGGAGGCATCGTAACCGGGCGCCGTGTCTATCGCTACGCAGGCAAGATCGATATTCACGATGCGATCCGCCCAGTTCACCCGCTCGATCCAGCCGGTACTGACAAGGACATGCCGGCCCGGCCGGTCACCTCGAATCTCGATCTCCAGGTAGCGGATGATCCAGTAGCGGATATCCACGAAAATATCCCGAACCGCACCGATTGCGCCGTCAGCTGCCACGACAACACAGCCCTCGACCCTGGCGGTTCCCTGCAGGCGCTTCTTCTGAAGAACCCTTTGCGCCGGCGCCACGCCGGACTGCCTGTCCTCCTCCCAGTACACCGGCCAGTTGTAGTGCCGGTAATACGCCTCCTCGTAGCGCCTCGATACCGGCTGATCGGTATCAAGCGGCGGGCTGGTCTCGATCTGAGCGCGAGTCAGCTCGATGAACATGGTCTGCTCTTCCGCCCTGACCTCACCCACAGCAACCGGCGAGATCAGCACCCGACGGCCCATGAGCCAGTCTTTGGTATCGACCAGCAGATAGCGTACCGCCCAATTCACCTCGTCGAAGTACAACGCCTCCACGGTACCGATTGCCCCGTCAACCGCATGCAGCGTGCAGTGCTCCAAAAGGTGAACCGATTGAAGGTGGCTGCGGAAATGCATTCTGTTCAGGGCAGTCTTCACAGGCGCAGACCGGCCCGGCCTGCCCTGGCATTGTCATCCATCATGCCAGCCCTCCTTCGACCTGACGCACGCCGTGTGATCAACCGGAGCATGGTGTCCTTGTGCCCGCAACCCTGGATAATCGAATCGACAACTCTATCTGCCACGACGGCTGTTCGAAGTGAGTGTTCTGCTGCAATCACCATCCGTAATCACGACCGCCGGAGCCGGCATCCCGCCAGACTGCGATTCTGATTATGTCAGGCGCCTTGACTCACATTAGATACCAGAAGCAGCGCGACATGCATTGATATATTTCAAAACCGGAGCGATCAGCCGTTGTCGCTACTCCGGCACCCGGCGATGTGGTAACGAACATTCCAGACGACGGCGTCGGTAATGTGCCGCTCACGATACGCATCGGCCACTGCGGCATGGGCGGATACAAAACCTGCCGGACATTGAATTTTTTCAATGCAGTCTGCCGCACCCACCGCTTATCCTTGTCTAGAATCAAAAACATAGCAGCCATGCAGAGGTAACATGCGGGTGGACCTGTCCGATATGCGCACTTACGCTCCGGCATTGCGGCCATGCCCCGAACGCACAGCCGCGGCCGGTACATGGTGGTGGAGAATGGATCGTCTGGCGGGTGTGATTTCGTTGAAAGGCCTGAGGGAGTTCATTGCCATGAAGCTGATTCTCGAATCTCCGGAAGGCTGAAGGACCAGTCATGACCGGCAACAGCAGTGAGACTGCAACTGAAATGCGCCAGTCCGCCATTCTGAAACCGGGAGAAAACTGCTGGCGCATCGAGCAGGCCGATCGCGTCAGCCTGCTCGTGGATGGTGCAGAGTATTTTCATGCCTTCCGGGAAACCGCAAAAAAAGCCCGGCGTTCAGTGCTGATCATAGGCTGGGACATCGACGGTCGTTTCGAACTCGAACGGGACCGCCCCCCCGACGGGCTTCCCACCCGTCTCAGGGACTTTCTCAACAGCCTGGTCAAACGCAGAAAAGGGCTCCATATCCATGTCCTGGATTGGGATTATGCGATGGTCTTCGCCACCGACCGGGAATGGCTGCCGTCATACCAGATGGACTGGACAACCCACCGGCGCCTGCATTTTCGCCTGGACAGCCAACATCCCGTCGGTGCATCACATCACCAGAAAATCGTCGTCGTCGACGATCGCGTGGCGTTCGTCGGCGGGCTGGACTTCGCCCTCGGCCGCTGGGACAGCTCCGAGCATCGCCCGGATGATCCGCGCCGCCGTGACACCGACAGCACGATTCCGCAGCCCTATCACGATGTCCAGCTGATGGTGAGCGGGGCAATCGCCGGGGCGCTCGGTGAACTCACCCGAGAGCGCTGGCGCATGGCAACCGGAAATCAGCTCGGCACACCCGGGCTGACCGGGCGCCACGACCCCTGGCCCGAGGACATCACCGCCGACCTCGTCAATGCCCCGGTCGGCATTGCACGCACCTACCCGGTATACGGCGGTCAGGAAGAAGTGCGGGAAGTTGAGCGGCTTGTGACCGACGCGATTGCAGCTGCACGGGAGACAATCTACATCGAGAATCAGTATTTCACGGCGCACACGGTCGGCGATGCCCTGGCCAGACGGCTTGGCGAGGACGATGGCCCGGAGATTGTCGTGATATTGCCGCAACAGACGGTCGGCTGGTTGTCGCAGAACACCATGGATGTGCTGCGCGAGCGCCTGCTCAAACGACTTTACGAAATCGATCGCCATAACAGACTGCGTGTTTACTATCCCCATGTTCCCGGTCTCGACACGCAGTGCATCAACGTGCACGCGAAGGTACTGGTGATCGACGACGAGCTGCTGCGTGTGGGCTCCGCCAACTTCAACAACCGTTCCATGGGACTCGACACCGAATGCGATCTGGCACTCGAGGCCAGGGGCGATGAGCGCATCAGCGAAGGCATCGCGGCGCTGGGCAATCGCCTGCTGGCCGAGCATCTCGATGTCGCACCATCGGCAGTGGCTGACGCCCTGGCACAACAGCGTTCGATCATCCGGGGCATCGAAACGCTCGGTGGCTCAGGGCGCACGCTCAGACCCTTCGAGTTTTGTGTGTCCGAGGAACTGGATGCACTGGTGCCCGACGGGCAGATCGCCGATCCGGAAATGCCGGTTGACGGTGAGCAGATTGCCCGCGAGTTCGTTGCAGACGAGGAAAAAATACCGGCCAGACGCTCCCTGATCGCCCTGGCGGGTGTGCTCATCGTTGCACTGCTGCTTGCCGCCACCTGGCGCTGGACACCCCTGGGCGAATGGATCGATCTCAAGGCGACCTTCAGCCGGCTGGGGAGTCTGCGCGGTGAATGGATCGCACCGATTATCGTCACCCTCGTCTACCTCATCGCAGGCCTGATGGTGTTTCCTATCACCTTACTGATCGTTGCCACAGGGGTGGCATTCGGCGCCGCCTATGGGTTCGCCTATGCCCTGCTGGGCGCCGAGATCAGCGCCCTGGTCAGTTACGCCATCGGACGGCAGCTCGGGCACAACACCATCCGCAATCTGTCGGACCGTTGGGTGTCCCGTGTCAGCCGGCGTCTGGCGCGACAGGGCTTGCTCGCAATCATTACGCTGCGCGTCGTGCCGGTCGCCCCGTTCACCGTCATCAATCTGGTCGCCGGTGCCTCCCACATCCGGTTCCGTGATTTCGCCTTTGGCACCGTCCTGGGAATGATGCCGGGCACACTCGCGCTGACCGTATTCTCCGATCAGGTGGTTGCCGCCATCACCGCCCCCGAGACGATCCGCTTTACCAGCTTGCTGGTCCTGGCGGTCGCCATAGCCGTCATGACCTGGTGGCTGAGTCGCTGGTTACTCCGAAGGCAGTCAGGCGAAACCGGGACCGGCGGCAGACCGAAATAATCCTGAGATCCTCCGCGATGCGGCGCACGCCATATCCGGACATCGCACCCCTGGCAACGCTCATCCGGTAGCCGGCAAAGGCCTTTCAAACGCCGATTCGCATCTCGCCTGGATTGATATTTTTCAATGCCGCACGGGGTGCATTCTGGGAGGATCCCAAGTGTATTGAAGCGGAGTCCGGTTCGGTTGACAAGCGCAGCCCACAGGCCGGAAGTTCCCGACGCTGTACTGACAAACGGTAAACATCATGGCTGAGCTACACACAGCGACATTGCTGATGAGTGAATTCGTCACCCATGACGTCAAACGCTTCGTGGTCAGCCGGCCGCCCGGGTTCACGTTCCAGCCCGGCCAGGGAGTGGAGCTGGCGATCAACCGGTCCGAATGGCAAGACGAGCGACGGCCGTTCACACCCACCTGCCACGTTGACGACAAGGTGCTTGAATTCACCATCAAGGGCTATCCCGCACACCAGGGAATGACCCGCGAACTGCACAGTCTGTCGCCGGGTGCAAAGCTGTTGATGTCCGAGCCGTTCGGCACCATCAGCTACCAGGGCCCCGGAGTATTTCTTGCCGGGGGCGCCGGCATCACCCCGTTCATCGCCATTCTGCGCGAGCGGGTTCGCGCGGGGGACATCGATCGTCATGCCCTGATCTTCTCCAACAAAACGCCGGCCGATGTCATCTGCGAAAAGGAACTGCGCCACTATCTCGGCGAGCGCTGCATCCTGACCTGCACCGATGCAGAGGCGCGGGGTTACGCGCATCGCCGGATCGACGAGGCGTTTCTCGCGGAAAAGATCGACGATTTCGCTCAGCACTTCTATGTGTGCGGTCCGCCAGGATTCATGGAAGCGGTGAACGGGGCGCTTAAAAAGCTGGGAGCCGATCCCCAGAGCCTGGTATTCGAACGGTGAGCAAGGAGAACCGGAATGAAGAGGCCGGGCGCCCGGCTATCCAGTCGAACAGCGCTGATACGGTAGCAGCAAGCACGGGTGTAAACCTCATACACGTATCATTAACACGCTGATGTTGAATTACTGGACCAGTCTCCTGGCAGGCGCAGCGATCCTCGCGGTGGCAATACCCTACGTGACGCGCATTCGTCACCCGGAGCAGAAACCCCTCGCGGCCTATCTCATCTTCGTGTCCGTGTTTGTGACGGCCGCCGTCGTGCTCTACAGCCTGCTTGCCTGGGTCGCCCTGAAACTCAGCCTGGAAGCCGCGCTCGGCAACACGGGGCCGGCGCTGCTGTTTCTTGTTTTGGTATTTCTGCCCGCCATCGCCCTGGCCAGCTGGCAGGCACGCAAGCCACCGTGGCGCCAGCGCGGCCCGCCTGATTGAGCGTCTGCCCGCTGAGGGCCGCGCGCAACGCCCTGCATGCTCCCTGAACAGGCTTTCACCTTCCACCGGATTGCAATCCAGACATGCACATGACGCTTGCAACCTACAATATCCATGCATGTATCGGCGCCGACAGACGCTTCCTTCCGGAACGCACCGTGCAGGTACTGCAGGAACTGGATGCGGACGTAGTTGCCTTGCAGGAAGTGGAACACCACACTATTGACGATTGCGACCTGCTGGACTACCTGGCTGGAAATGCCGGACTGACTGCGATTGCTGGTCCCACGCTGTTGCGAGAAACCCGCCATTACGGCAATGCACTGCTGACGCGCATGCCCATTCTGCAGGCGAATCGAATCGACCTGAGCCTGCCACGGCGCGAACCCCGCGGTGCCATCGAGGTAGTGCTCGACTGGCATGGGCAACGCGTACAGGTGGTCGCGACGCATCTCGGTCTGCGTCCCGGCGAGCGACGCCTTCAGGTTCGCCGTTTGCTTGACCTGTTCGAAGCCTGCCCGTCGGACATTTCGGTGTTGCTTGGCGATCTCAACGAGTGGCTCCTCTGGGGACGGCCATTTCGCTGGCTGCGTCGCCACTTTGCGCCTGCCCCGCACCCGCGCACCTACCCCGCGCGGTTTCCGCTGTTCGCGCTGGACCGGATCTGGGTGCACCCGCGTGCAGCGCTGACCACGATCGGGATACACGACAGTCCGGCGAGCCGGATTGCTTCCGACCATCTTCCGCTCAAGGCAGCGCTTGGCAGTGAATGCGGCCTCGCCCCGGTCATGAAGCGGCAGCAACAGCCATCAATGCCCCGTTAACCTGTGAAGATCTTTCGTTGCCAGTCCTGCAACCAGGTCGTGTACTTCGAGAACACGCACTGCATGAATTGCGGGACCGTGCTGGGCTTTCTTCCCGACCGGTTCCTGCTGAGCGGCCTGAAGGCGGTCGGGGATGACCTTTGGCGGCCTTTGGAATCGCAGGCAGACGGGCGACTGTGCCGGATGTGCCGGAATTACTCCGGAGAACAGGTCTGCAACTGGATGGTACCCGAACACCGCCAGGCGGCTTTCTGCGACGCCTGTCGCTTCAACCAGACCATACCGGACCTGACTGTACCCGGGAACAAGGCGCTCTGGCAGCGACTGGAGACAGCAAAACATCGCCTCATCTACAGCCTGCTGCGTCTGGGACTGCCGCTCATCAGCAAGCAGGAAGACCCCGGGAACGGCCTGGCGTTCGCGTTTCTGGCAGATCCGGATCCGCTGTTCGGGGAAAGCGCCCGTACGATGACCGGACACCAACACGGCCTGATCACTATCAACATTGCCGAAGCGGATGATGTCGCCCGGGAACGCATGCGTCAGGATCTGACCGAACCCTACCGCACCCTGCTGGGCCATTTCCGTCACGAGTCCGGGCACTATTACTGGTATCGTCTGGCGCGCCTCCCCGGGTGGCTGGCGGAGTTCCGGCAGCTTTTCGGCGACGAGCGGCAGGACTACGCCGCGGCGATGCACGACAACTACCAGCAGGGACCGCCCGCCGACTGGCAGTTCCGCTTCGTGAGCTCCTACGCCGCCGCCCATCCCTGGGAGGACTGGGCGGAGACCTGGGCCCATTGTCTGCACATCATTGACGTGCTCGAGACGGCCTGGGTTTTCCGGATGCGGGTCTCGCCCGGCGGCAACCGGGATGAACAGATGACCTCGGAGCCCGATTTCGACCCCTACCGTAGCGACTCGCTCGAGCGGGTCATCGATCACTGGCTGCCGCTCACCTATGCGGTGAACAGCCTCAATCGCAGCATGGGTCAACCCGACCTCTACCCCTTCGTGCTGTCGACCCCGGTGCTTTCCAAGCTGGGTTTCGCGCACCAGGCAATGCGCCGCCTGGCGGCGGCGACGCCATGAACAGCGCGCCCCCCCGGAGCTGCCTCATGGCATGAACCTGTTGTCGCCACCCGGTCCACCTGCGGATCTTACGGCCGGGCGCACGGGAAGCGGCTGATAAGGAGCCTGATTATCCCTGAAATTCAGCTACAGCGGAGAAGAACAACATCCAGTCCAGGACCGCAGAACACGCCGTAAATACATCCCTGCAGGCTCGACTGCCGCGTCCTGCGGCGGACGGTCCTGCGGCCCTGACCCAAATGCCGCCCAGGAACGCTGACGGCGGATGTAGGGCCTGGTTGCTGAGTCTCAGGGATAATCAGGCAATGGAGTCCTGCGTTGCCGCGGCGGTCACTGTTCGCGCCGATATCTGATCACCACCAGCGCCCGCGCCCCGACGGTATACGGATTCACAACCGGTTGCTCCTCGTCGATTGCCGCATCGAATCGGGCGGTGTCTATCAGAATCGCGGACCGGGAGACTGTCCCGTTTTCCGGCAGCACATAATCGACGGCAGCGTCGCTTGCGTTCAGGATCAGCATGAAAGTGTCGTCGGGCTCCTTCTCGCCCTGCCGGGTCAGATGGTACACACCCGCCTCGCCGCTCAGCAGCAACGCCAGGGACCTGGCATCCCCTGCGCGCCAGTCCGCCTCGCGCATTTCTGCGCCATCCGGCTTGAGCCAGACGACGTCCTTGATCGTGGTGCCCGGGATATCCCGGCCGTGAAAGAAGCGGGAACGATGAAAAACGATGTGTTCGCGTCGCAACCGAATGAGTTTCCGGGTGAACGCGATCAACGCTTCCCCGGCCTCATCGATTCCCTCCCAGTCCAGCCAGGTGATCTCATTGTCCTGGCAATAGGCATTGTTGTTGCCCTGCTGGGTGCGCCCGAACTCGTCTCCGCCGAGCAGCATGGGCAAGCCCTGCGAAAGCAGCAGTGTTGCCAGCAGGTTGCGCTGTTGCTGCTCTCGCAGCCGTACGATCTCCGGATCGTCCGTCGGTCCCTCGAACCCGCAGTTCCAGCTGTAGTTGTGATCATGTCCGTCCCGATTGGCTTCCTGATTGCTTTCATTGTGCTTGTGGTTGTAGCTCACCAGATCATGCAGCGTGAAGCCGTCATGGGCGGTCACGAAATTAATGCTCGCCCAGGGGCGCCGGCCGCGCCGGTCGAAAATATCGCTGGATCCGGCCAGTCTGGATGCGAGTTCCGGCAACTGGCCGTCATCGCCCTTCCAGAATCGCCGCACGGTATCGCGGAAACGATCGTTCCACTCGGCCCAGCCCGGTGGAAATCCGCCGAGTTGATAACCTGCGTGACCGGTGTCCCAGGGCTCGGCGATAAGCCTGGCGGTAGACAGCAGGGGATCCTGCGCGATGACATCCAGAAAGCTCGCATGCTCGTCGAACTCCCCGTTGACCCGCGCCAGGGTCGTGGCGAGATCGAAGCGGAAACCGTCGACCCGCATCTCACCGACCCAGTAGCGCAATGAGTCGGTCACCATGCGCAGGACATCGGGATGCCGCAACTCGAGGGCATTGCCGGTGCCGGTAAAATCGTTGTGATAGCGCGCCGCGTCATCCATCAGATAATAATAGGACTTGTTATCGATGCCGCGCAGCGACAACGTTGGCCCCAGGTGGTTTCCCTCGGCCGTATGGTTATAAACCACATCGAGAATGACCTCGAGTCCGGCCTCGTGCAGTAGCTGCACAAAAGTCTTGAATTCATTGATGCCGCCGCTCCCCAGGTATTCCGGGTGCGGTGCAAAGAACCCGATGGAATTGTAGCCCCAGTAATTGCGCAGACCCTGCTCGATTAAATTTCGATCGTCGACGAAGGCATGTACCGGCTGCAGCTCCACTGCCGTGACGCCCAGCTTGCCGAGGTAGCTGATGATCCCATGGCTCGCCAGACCGCCGAAGGTGCCGCGCGCCGCCACCGCCACCTCGGGATGACGCATGGTATACCCACGTACGTGCATCTCGTAGAGGATGGTTTCGTGCCAGGGCCGCGCCAGTGGCCGGTCCAGGCCCCAGGTAAATGCCGGATCGATGACTTCACAGCGCGGCATGAAGGCGGCGCTGTCGCGCGTATCAAACGACAGGTCGGCCTGATCGTCCCCGACGACATAGCCGAACAGCGCATCGTCCCAGACCAGCGTGCCACGCAGGCTCCTGGCATAAGGATCCAGAAGCAGCTTGTGATGATTGAAACGGTGCCCCTGTTCGGGATCGTAGGGCCCGTAGACACGGTATGCGTAGAGTTGACCGGCACGCACGTCGGGCAGGTAGCCGTGCCAGATTTCGTGGGTATATTCGGGCAGCGCTATGCGCTCGATCTCGCGTCTGCCCTCGCTGTCGAACAGGCATAGTTCCACCCGTTCAGCGTGCGCCGAGAACAAGGCGAAATTCGTTCCGGAACCGTCCCAGGTCGCCCCCAGCGGATAGGGCAAGCCCGGCCACACCCGCCGACTCTGTTTCATGACACGCCCGCCAGGCAGTAAATGTTCATCCATAGAGTGTGGCATAAACACCAGCGTACAGACAGCCGCCGCCGGGCCTGGTGCGGAACTTGCCGGTATTCGAGTCGGGCTTTTGGCGGATGCATCTGACCTCTCACCGTGCACTCCCGCATAAAAAGCTTCCAGCTCCACGAATACCGGTTCAAGCTCGTTCGGGGATTGCGGACATACAACGGCAAGCCATTGACAAATCGCAATGCGAACTTCATTAAAAAGCAGCATATTCAGCGTTACCTGCGCGGTCGGCGTTACAGGGGATCGCACAGGACTCGCGCGGAGAGGCGGCTATGATCAATGCGAAGTTATTGCGGGATCAGGGCATACTGGTGGTGTCGCCCGTGGACAAACTGGAGTCTACCGACTTCGAGCGACTCCGGCTGCTGACCGACCCCTACCTCGAGAAACAGGGCAACCTGAAAGGACTGCTGATCGATGCAGAAGCTTTCTTCGGCTGGGAGGATTTTTCCAGCCTGCTTTCGCACCTGCGTTTCGTACGCAACTACCACGAGAAAATCAAACGCGTTGCCGCGGTCACCGACAACGGCTTCCTCGCGATACTGCCGAAGGTCGCGGACCACTTCATCGCGGCCGAGGTGCGGCACTTCGACTACCAGGACCGCGACGAGGCGCTGCGCTGGCTGCGCGGCGGTTCCGGCAGCGGGCATTGATCTGGACCGACGCCGTACGGCATCGCGCCTGCGGCATCGGGTTGAACCTGGTTTTGCTATCCGGTAGCGTGCCGCATCATGCCAATCAAAAAAGGTAACAACAAGCCAGACAAGATGGGAACCTCCCTCGAGAGGAAACTCGAGAAAATCCTGCCTCCGTTTCAGCGGTTCACCCATGACCAGACGACTGGCAGCATCCTGCTGATCATCTGCACGTGTACCGCGCTCCTCGTAGCGAATTCCACACTCGCACATGAATATGAAGCACTGATGCTGACCGAAACCGGACTGGTCTTCGGCGACTGGTCGCTGACAATGAGTTTGCGCCACTGGATCAACGAAGGCCTGATGAG
>JBAVKA010000498.1:0-3170 GCA_049688075.1 Gammaproteobacteria bacterium | reverse complement strand
CCGCGCATCACCCCGTACTTGAGCGCGGTAATCAGTCCGGCAAATGATTGAAATGCCTTTTTCTCAGCGCTGCCCACCGTCTCAACGAGCCCGGCTATATCGCCAGGTTTTGTATGACTCCGACGGTAAACCCGGACAATGAAGCTTTCCATTTGGCTTAACCCTATCTCAAAAGAGGTGGTAATTGTTGTTGTGTTATTTTTTACGTCACAAGAGATTATGCATCAACGACTCACAGATAACTCACATATTAGGGATTTATCCCGGGAGCATGGACAGGCGACCCGCATGGGTGGCTGATGTAATCAACGGACCTGGAGATCGGCCGAGAGTAAGAAACCGCCATGAGCACAGGGTATCAGTGGAGGAAATGGTTACCGACCGTCATCCGGCCGGATGTCACGAGACGGCGCGGGTTGACCTGATGGCCTGCGACTCAGGCCGATTGCTTCTGCATGTGTGCTTTCCTGAGAGATCGATAAATCGATTCGGTCTCGGGCGCCGGCTGCAAACCCAGCACTATCGAGAGTATCTGCCGACAGCGGCGATACACCGCCATTCCTTCTGAAATGCGATGTGTCTGCAGGGTGCAGAGCATGATTCGCTGGTAGAACACTTCGATCAAGTCATCTACTTCGAGACCCTTCTGGTAATACTGAATGGCCTTGTCCCAGAAACCGTGGATCTCCCAGTAACGTCCGGTATCGAGGAGGCCATAGATGAACTTGCTGCGCAAGCGCTCCCTCATGGAGACGGACCATGCCGTTGCCTCTTCCCTGGCGAGGAAGTGATCCTGGTATAGACTAAGGACGCGCTGCATGATCTGATCCAGCTGATAGGCGTCCCTCCCGGTCGTATCCCTGCTTCTGATACGCTGCATCATTCCTAGCAGGCGTTCAAACGTCCACACATCGACCCAGCAATAACGCGGATCCAGTGATACCCTGGCGTCCTTGAGGACCAGAATCCGGTCATCGGCCAGCATCTTTCGCAAACGACACAGGGTAGTGTCGAAGGAGCGCTGCGCATTATCGCCATCGGCATCAGGCCAGAGCACGGAAGCGATGCTGGAAGCACTGATATCGCGTCCTCCCAGCGCAACGAGTGTTTTCAGGAATAGAAGGGGACGCTGGGGTACCTTGCGGCCATAGTCCAGCGGTCGGCCCTGGTAGAGCAGGCTAAATCGGCCGAGCGTGAAAACCCTGACCGGCCATGTGTCGGCTGCGGCCGGAGCAGATGGCGGGAGGGATTCCCCGATGGCCGGATCACGATTTCCGTCGACTTGCAAACCACGATCCGACTTGCGCCGGGAGAATGCCGGGTCATCCATTTTCGACAACCGGAGACGCTCAAAACCCTGTAATGGCAACTGCTCTTTCATCGCTATTTTAAATATTCAGCCTCACGACACCCGTTTGCCTGTCTCCCCTGTCCCGGTTGCCATCACATGACATTCCATAACGTTACTTGTTGCATTTTAGAGTAATTGATAGGAAAGTCATCATCAAATACAGGCATCATGACTTGCATGCCATGACAATAGTTAGCATACCAAGGATAATCAGCAGCCCTGAAAAAGACTGCGTCAAATGTGGTCCGGGTGGATGAAATGCACGATTCTGATGCATCCGGTAACCTGCTGATGATGACAATTGCAGGATGGGTAGTAAAACACTCACGCCGCTGCTGAACGCAAGGTATGGTTTGGACTCCGCCAAGGTTAATCAGCACACCAGTTAGAGTTACCCATTAACCCCGGCAAGAACATCGAATACCGAATGATTCCGGCACCCGCCATTGAGGGATCAGTGGTTTTTCCAGTTGCCATATCAGGAAATAATCATGATGAAGGTATTAAATCAACTTAATATCATAATATTATGTTATATATAGATATTGCCTTCTTGATATTATCAATTATCACCAACAAGCCAGGCATGAACCACGCCGCATGCATCCATTCAGTGGGGATATCACAACCCGTGTTTTGTGTGTAGGCAACTATCCCAACCCACACCGACCTGCGATTGCCCCTGGCGGATTCTATGGCCACCAGGCCTTCAAGGGTTTTGACGCCCGAGAATCCCACACATTCACCATGGAATAGATAAGGACATGAGTACAACCTCGAAACACAGAATGATGATACGCCTGACCGGAGCGGCTATTTTTGTGATCATCGAACTCATGCTGAGCGAAGTCTTTCCCTCGAGGGAGATCGCCTGGGTGACTGCCATCCTGCTGCTGACGATTTATCTCTTCGTGTTCGAGATCGTCGCGGTCGATGTCGCGGCTGTCAGCATCATGGTACTGCTCGGGCTGTTGTCATTCATCGGGCCCATGACCGGAATGGAGTACCCGTTTGTCCCCGTTCAACACCTGTTTGACGGTTTCGCAAGCAATGCGGTGATCTCCATCGTTGCCGTCATGATTATCGGCGCGGGCCTCGACAAGACCGGACTGATGGGCCGGGTTGCCGGGATCATCCTCAAATATGGCGGAACAACCGAGGGGCGCATCATTCCGTTGATCTCGGCAACCGTTGCCCTGATATCCAGCTTCATGCAAAACGTCGGGGCCGCGGCCCTGTTCCTGCCGGTAGTGAGCCGAATCTCCGCCCGCTCAGGACTGCCACTGTCACGTCTGCTGATGCCCATGGGATTCTGCGCCATTCTTGGCGGAACGGTCACCCTGGTCGGTTCCAGCCCGCTGATACTGCTCAACGACCTGATTATGACCTCCAATCAGGGACTGCCCGAAGCGCAGAGAATGAGCACCTTCCATCTGTTCGACGTGACACCGGTCGGCATCGCCCTGGTGATCACCGGCATTATTTACTTCGTGCTCGCCGGTCGGCTGGTATTGCCGGTCATTCAGTCCAGGCTCATCGAGGGCGGTGACACGACGGACTATCTGCAACGCACCTACGGTATCACCTATGACATCACGGAAGTTGAAGTCTCACCCCAGAGCCCGCTGGTCGGCTGGACCATGGAAGAGGTGGAGAAGAAGTTCTATGTACGCATTGTCGGCATGCGCTCAAGTGACGGATTGCGTCTGGCTCCCGGCGGACTGGCCCGCGATGTCAAGATACCCGCCCGCGCCAGCCTGGCGGTCATGGCCGCCAGAGACCGGCTTGAAGCCCTGGTTCACGCCAACCAGCTCTCCCG
>JBAVKA010000497.1:0-2830 GCA_049688075.1 Gammaproteobacteria bacterium | reverse complement strand
GACCCAGGCTGGTTATGACAAAATGGCGGGTCCCTGGTTTGATGCTCTGGCTAATGTCGTTGATAAATGCCCCTGAAGTGTCATCGTCAACGCCGGAATGTGGAAGCGACTGGCGCACAGATCGAGGCAGAAGCTCGACCGGCTGGTCCTTGACGCCCTGGCCGATAAAGTCTTCACGCCGGAACGGCTGCGCGTCCTGCTTCGAGAACTCAAGGCCAGGCTCAAGGTGGCGCAGAGCGAACATGCCGGGCAGCTTGGTGCCCTGAAAAAGGAACTCGAAGAGCTATAGACGGCGACAGAGCGACTGTATGACGCGGTGGAGAAGGGTATCCTTCCCCAGAATACCTCATTGCAAGACCGGGCCCATAAGTTACAGGCAAGGCGACAGGACATCCTGGCGGAGATGACTATGCCTGGTACAACCAATTGACAGAAAGAGGAATATTCTTTGTTACCCGGCTTAAATCCAATGCGAAATCCCGGGTTGTCAGGCGCTGGCCGGTCTTGTCGAGCACGGGGTTGAGCAGCGATCAAACCATCGAATTCACCGGTGCCCAGACGGAAAAGAAATGCCCCATTCAACTGCGTCGTATCGGTTATCGTGATCCGGAAACCGGCAAGCACTATATTTTTCTGGCCAACAACTTCAAGCTGGCTGCCAAGACGATTGCGGATATTTACAAGGCAAGGTGGCAGGTAGAGCTGTTTTTCAAATGGATAAAGCAAAACCTGAAAATCAAGTCGTTCATCGGAACCAGCAAGAATGCGGTACTGACACAGACCTGAATTGCCCTGTGTGTTTATCTGCTCCTGGCATTCATCAGATTCCAGTCGAAACTGGAGAAAAGCATGCAGCAAATATCGCGTTTATTGCATTTCAATCTATTTGAGAAACGAGATCTGATGACGCTTTTGCGGGGCGATCCGCTTCACGATGAAAAATCCGTTATCAACCAGATGGCATTGCTGTGAAAGTTAACGGGACAGCAGTGTTCCACTATACTCACTGAAACAAAGTCGCCCGTCACATACCTGTTTTGATTTTGTTTCTTGATATTTGTATCATTTCTGTATCTTGTTTCTTGTTTCTTCTAAGTCGTTAACTTTCGCATAGGTAAGCTTGTAGAAAGGATACACCATCTGCACGAACGGCGCGAGCAGGAGGCTCTTGAGGCTGGATTTCAATTCGTCTTCGTGCGGGAAATGCTCGTCTTCCACCCCGGTCGGGGGATATTCCTCGTAACCTTTATACTGGGTCCCGAACATCCGGTCCCAGATGCTGAAAATGACACCGAAATTTTTGTCCCGGTGCTGCGGCAGCACCGAATGGTGCACCCGGTGCGACTGCGGTGTGACAAAGACATAGCGAAGGAGGCCGTAGTTGCTTTTAATGTTGGAATGGTAGACCCGCGAGTACCACGTGGTGAACATTATATACCAGACGATTTGGGGCAGGTCGATCTCAAGAACAAGAAAGGGAATGGTCCACACCGTATGCGAAACCAGGTATTCCACCACATGGTACCTAAGGTCCGTAAACATGTTTAAGTGCTTCTGGGAATGGTGGATGGTATGAAATTCCCAAAAAATAGGAATTTTGTGTCTAATGTAATGATGTGTCCAGTTCAACAGGTCTATCAGGACGACCGCAAAAACAAACCGCATCGTCGCCGACATCGCGTTCAGGTCATGGACCGTCAGAAAGTCGAAATACCGGTGGTAAATCCATTGAAGAAAGGCGACATAGGTAACCTGAATGGTGGCGTTGGTAATCGCGGTGGCAAATAACCAGACGGCGTCCGTGGCCAGGGAAGGGCTGAAAATTCTCTGTTGGGGGTCGGCTGGAAAAAACCGCTCAAAAAGAAGAATCCCCGCAAAGAGGGCGTAAAAGACGGGTGAAAAAATGGAATCACGCAAGGCATGTAAAATCGGGCTGTAAATCACTTCATTACCGACGATCATGACCGGCCAGCTTTTCCACGCCACAAGGCCATACGTACGGTAACCCTGCAGGCACCAGGCCGCAACAAGGACGAAACCGATACAGATAGTCCAGCCGATGATTTTTTCTGTTAATGCGACCAGATCCCGCACGGACGTTATCTCTCCACGTCCCGTGCGTAGTCGTCTACTATGCGATCGATGTTGTTTTCGGAAAGATTGTCGCCGCAGGCGACTTCGATGAAAACAAGTTTGGTTTTGCCGATGTTGGCAATGCGGTGGATGGTGCCGACCGGCACATCCATGATCGAGCCGGGGTCAACGGTGATTTCATGGCCGTTTAAGGTCACGATCCCCCGGTCGGAAATGATATTCCATTTTTCCGAACGGTAATGGTGTTTCTGAAGGCTCAGACGCGCGCCGGGGTTCACCTCGACACGCTTGACCCCTACTCCCTCTTCTTCCAGGAATTTAATTGTAATATCTCCAGGGGCGGCGCGTCACATTGATCTTGATGCCCATTTCGGACCCGTTATGATTTGTTTTGGTGACTAGTAATATTTTACCTTGATATATCATTTTAATATTTAAGGCAACTCTGATCAAATTCCAACATCTGCGATAATACGCGCAGTGTTTACAACGGATGGGTCTCGATGAAACAGCAAACCTTTGCCGCCGGGGATTTGAGCGTTTCTGCAAGCCCACGCGCCGGGAACAGTTTCTCCTGGAGATGAATAAAGTGGTTCCATGGAAGAGGCTGTGCAAGCAGATCGAGCCATTTTATCCCAAGGCGGGTCATGGCCGTCCGCCGGTTGGGCTGGAGCGGATGCTGCGCATCTACTTCCTCCAGCACTGGTTCAACCTGTCGGATCCGGGTGCGGAGGAA
>JBAVKA010000496.1:0-4331 GCA_049688075.1 Gammaproteobacteria bacterium | reverse complement strand
AGCCTGATCTCTCGCGGCAGGGACCCGGCTGACAGGATTTCGGCCGTATCAGTCATGGGAAGGCGCTGTGTCATGGTCGAGTTTATCGAGCACTGCTCGCAGGTCCTGACACAGCGGGGCCGTGACGCGCACGACCCGATCGACGGCCGGATCGGTAAATTCAATACGGTGGGCTTGCAGAAACAAACGCCGCAGCCCGAATTGTTTCATGAAGCGGTTGAAATCCGCATCTCCGTATTTCACGTCACCAGCCAGCGGGTGACCGATAAACGCGGCATGGACACGAATCTGGTGAGTCCTGCCCGTTTTCAGCTCGACATCCACCAGCATTGCCGATCCATGGTTTGACAGCGGATGGAACCGCGATAACGCCTCCTTGCCGGTCTCATCGACCCGGACGAGCCGCTCGCCGCCCTGCAACTGGTTTTTCCTCAGCGCCGCCATAACGGTACGCGAACCACTCTGCCAGTGACCCCGCACCAGCGCCAGGTAACGCTTGTTCATGGAACCCGCGCGCAACTGCTCATGCAGGGCGCGCAACGCGCTGCGGCGCTTGGCGACAATAAGGCAACCCGAGGTGTCCCGATCAAGCCGGTGAACCAGTTCCAGGAAAGAGGCATCCGGGCGTACGGCGCGCAGCGCTTCAATAATACCGTGGCTTATGCCGCTGCCGCCATGAACCGCCACCCCGGCGGGTTTATCGATAACCAGAAGGTGGGTATTCTCAAACAGAATGTAGTCCTCGATCGCCAGCAACCGCTTTGCCGGCAGGGTTTTCACCGGTTCCGGCGTCACGCGCACCGGGGGTATGCGAATCTTGTCGCCCGCCTTCACTTTGTACCGGGCACGTATCCGGCCACTGTTGACCCGCACCTCGCCGCGTCGCAGGATACGATAAACATGGCTTGGTGGCACACCCTTCAGATAACGCGCCAGAAAATTGTCGATACGCTGCCCGGCCTCATCCGGCGCCACCGTGATGAGTCTGACCTGTGTCTGTGATGAGTGAGCGATGAGGCACATTTCTGCTATTTGCCTGATGTAACGGGAAGAACCGGCATTGTACCTTCAAATTCACATAACATTCAGTGCCTTCGTTGCTAGGACAGAACAAGGTTGATATAGTCGCGCCACGACGTGGTTCTTGTCGCCATCGGTTGATGGCGGGTAATTCGCGTCAGTGAGACGAATTTCCTGCTGATGAATGCGTTATTCGAACAAAGCGTTTTTTCAGCAGTTTCAGCCAACAGCTGATATTGGAATATTTTTGACACATAACCAGCGCTCCCATGATTAACGCAACGCACACCAACCTATTCGCTGGCATCAGCCATTTCTGGATCTGGCTGACAAGCATCGGATTGCCCGTGTTTGAGCGGCAGACAGGCTTCATCGCTTGCCGGCTACCTTGCGCTGCGCAGAAAACGGTCGAGCATGCGAGAGACATAACACATGAAAAGAATGCTCATCAACACCACGCAACCCGAAGAGTTGCGTGTGGCCTTGGTGGATGGCCAGAAGCTCTACGATCTTGATATCGAGATACCATCGCGGGGGCAAAAAAAATCCAACGTTTATAAAGGTAAAATCACCCGCATCGAACCCAGCTTGGAAGCGGCTTTCATCGATTACGGAGCCGAGCGTCATGGGTTCCTTCCGTTAAAGGAGGTTTCACGCAACTATTTTTCCGATGCCGCCAGGGAAAGCGGTGGCCGACAGAGCATCAAGGATGCCCTCAGGGAAGGGCAGGAACTGGTTGTTCAGGTTGAAAAAGAGGAGCGCGGCACCAAGGGCGCCGCCCTCACCACCTTCATCAGTCTCGCCGGACGCTACCTCGTCCTGATGCCTAACAATCCCCGCGCGGGCGGCGTGTCCAGGCGCATCCAGGGGGATGAACGCAACGTTCTCCGAGATGCCATGAGCTCACTCAACATCCCGGAGGACATGGGTATCATCGTGCGCACCGCCGGCGTCGACCGTAGCGCCGAGGAACTCCAGTGGGACCTCGATTACCTCCTCACGCTCTGGAACGCCATCACGAAAGCGTCCGAGGACAAGCAGGCGCCGTTCCTTATCTACCAGGAAAGCAATGTCATTATTCGCGCCTTGCGCGACTACCTGCGCAACGATATTACCGAAATCCTGGTCGATAGCCAGGATGTGTACGAAAAAGCCCAGGAATTCATGCAGCAGGTCATGCCGCACAACCTGGGCAAGCTCAAGCTGTACCAGGAAACGATTCCGCTGTTCAGCCGCTTCCAGATCGAGTCACAGATCGAATCGGCCTTCCAGCGAGAAGTCACGCTTCCATCCGGCGGCGCCATCGTCATCGATCACACGGAAGCCCTGCTCTCCATCGATATCAACTCGGCCCGCGCGACCAAGGGCAGCGATATCGAGGAAACCGCCCTGAACACCAATCTGGAGGCGGCCGATGAAATTGCCCGTCAGCTGCGTATTCGCGATCTCGGCGGCCTGATCGTGATCGACTTCATCGACATGCAGCCGCCGCGTCACCATCGGGAGGTCGAAAACCGGTTACGCGATGCACTCAAGATGGATCGGGCCCGCGTCCAGATCGGACGAATCTCGCGTTTCGGCCTGCTGGAAATGTCGAGGCAACGACTGCGTCCTTCGCTGGGCGAATCGAGCCAGAACGCGTGCCCGCGCTGTGCCGGTCGGGGGACGATACGGGGTGTCGAGTCGCTGTCGCTTTCCGTGCTGCGCATCATCGAGGAAGAAGCCATGAAAGAGAATACGGTCCGGGTCGTGGCGCGGATCCCTGTCGATGTCGGCACCTATTTACTCAATGAGAAACGCGAGCTGTTGCTGGATCTCGAAAGACGTCACGGCGTCTCGGTCATGCTTATTCCCTCACCCTCACTGGAAACGCCGAATTACGACATCCAGCGGGTCCGCGGTGAGGAACTGCGCGGCATGCAGTCCGAGCGGAGTTACCAGATGGTGCACGAAGAGTCTGAAGTCGACGCCCTGCAGGCCATTGCACCGTCGTCCAGACCGACAGCGATGGAAGCACCCGTTGTGAAGGCGGTCGCACCGTCCACGCCCGCTCCGGAGCACAAGTTCGTCGACGCCACCGAAGAACAAACCACCGGGAAGGAAAAAAAACCCGGTTTGTTCAATCGACTGATTTCCAGCCTGTTCGGATCCGAGGAAACTCCTGAAAAAACCGCCGGTCAAGCCGGTGAACAGACTCGCGCACGCCGCACCCGGACGGCAAGTGAACCCGTCAAGAACAGACCGGCGCGCAGCGGCACGGCACGTAGCGGACAACCCCAGGGAAGACGACGTAGCGGCAATCAGAGTCGCCAGGCATCGGGACGGCCACCTCGCCGTGAAACTTCACCCAAAGAAGAGCAGACACAGGAAGATCGGACACAAACCCTGCCGGAACAGAATGTGACGCCGGAAGTCGCCAAGCCCGGGGATACCCAGGCCGGTCCCGTCCAGGAAGGCGAGCGCACGGAGCGCAACCAGGGACGCAGTTCATCCCGGCGCGGTCGGCGCGGCGGGCGGAACAGACCTTCCGGTCAACGGCGCGGCAATGACAAGGCCCAGGAGCGTGTGACCGATGCCTCGCCGGCCGGCCCCGGCGCGGATAGCGGCGGAACCCCTGTCACGGGCGCACAAAATTCCCCGCAAGCCAGTGCGTCGTCACCCACCGGCGAACAAACCAGGAGCACTGCGGAGCAGCCGGTAAAACCGGTTGCTGTCACCGGCTCATCCGCCCCACAGCCATCCAGGGATAGTGATCCATCAGCGCACGAGAGCGTGAATAATGCAGCGCCGCCTGCCGTTTCCGCGATTGCTGGCCGGGAGCGAAAACCCGCTGGCGAAACGTCCAGCCCGCCCGCACCGGTCGAAAAAGTAGAGGTAAAAGTCGACAAGGCGTCCTCATGACAGAGGATGCCAGTTCCTATTGATGCGAACTTACAAACGGTGTTGCTGGCGGATCTCCGCCAGCAGGCCCTGTGATGCCCGCTCGATCAGATCCAGCACCCGATCAAAACCGGTTATCCCGCCATAATAAGGATCCGGCACTTCATCCTCCTCCAGACCGCTCGCGAAATCCAGAAACAGGTACAGCTTCGACTGATGGTCGGGGGGGCAAAGCGACATCAAATCGTCATAATTGCTGCGATCCATCGCGAGCACATAGTCGAAATCCAGAAAATCATCTCCGGTGACCCGGCGCGCACGCTGGCTGCCGAGATCGATACTGCGTTTCTTGGCAGCTTGCGTGGCCCGGATATCCGGCGGCTCACCGACATGATAGGCATGCGTTCCAGCCGAATCGATCTGGATCAGCG
>JBAVKA010000495.1:0-10148 GCA_049688075.1 Gammaproteobacteria bacterium | reverse complement strand
TTCGGCTGACATCACTCCTCCTGCTCGTTCAACCCAGGTTGCTGTGCAGGGCACGGCAGGGATTCAGCTGCTCTGAGGCCCGGATGCTCCGTACAATGAAGGTTGTGAAGGAGGATATCTTGATGGTAAGGAGTGAACTGGGCAGGATTTTGTCGTGGTGGCAGGGCGCATGGCTCTTCATCACACGTGTTGACCATGGAGGAAAACGGTGTTTATCCTGCTTATACGTTGGCGTAATTCCTGTGTGTGTCGCCGTTCAATCGGTAAAATATGTGGATAAATAATGTTTATCAATAAATCACGAAAAACCCTCATCGGTTTGTCTAGTCTGGCATTCTTGCTGTTCTCAGGACAATCCTCAGCAATTACGATCACACTGAACTTACTCGGCGGCCTGTCACCGACTCAGGAGGCGATTTTCACCGACGCCAAAAACTTCTGGGAAAGCATTCTCACCGGGTACCGGACATCTGCCGTGACGATCGCGGGTCCGACCATTAGCGCCGAAGGCGTTGCGATCGATGGTGTCGGCGGTACGCTGGGTACGGGGGGGGTGGACTCCCTGCTCAATTGCTCCGGCCTGGGTTTCACCTGCGGCGGATTTTACTACACCAGAACCGGTTCGATGCAGTTTGATTGGGCCGATCTGGCCAACATGGAATCCAACGGCACCCTCGAGAGCTCGATTCTCCACGAAATGGCCCACGTGCTCGGTTTCGGTACGCTTTGGGAACTCAACAGCGTCTATGTCAACGGCACCGGCCAGTACACAGGCGCAGCCGGACTAGCGGCTTACCAGATGGAGTTCGATCCCTTCGCAAGCTTCGTTCCGGTTGAACTCGGCTGCGGCCCCAATACAGCCAACAGCCACTGGAACGAGGTGAATTACGGCTCCGGTCTGACCGGTATCACCGATTCGCTCGGGCGCGACATCCGCGACGAGCTCATGACCGGCTGGCTCAACCCGTCATATTTCGTCAGCAATACAACCCTGCAGCAATTTGTCGATATCGGCTACGATGTGACTGTCGTGCCGGTGCCGGCAGCGGTCTGGCTGTTCCTGTCAGGGCTGAGCCTGCTCGGCTTTCGCTTTCGGCTAGTTTGATCTATCAGCAGGGGTAAATGGTTTCTACAAGGGCGGCCTACTTACTCCACGGGCTGATTGTCTGGAAACAGTTCCGGACATGCACCGCAGCACGGCGCATGTCCTGTTAGGACCCGATTCCTGCCATTAACTGATTGCTTATATTTTTAACAACTAAACGACCGGAAAGGGGTTGCAAACCTGCCGTTCCCTGGATCAGTGCTTTTGTCTTGGTCGCCGCAGAACTTGTCATTTAGGAAACTCTCATACTGACTGGGTGTAAGGGGCTTATACCGACGAGGATCCATCATTGGAGACAATGAAAAGCGGTGGCCCGAATGCGCCGCCAATGGGCATTGTCAGTCGTGCTATTTTAACGGCGTCGTTTAGCTTGCTCTGGTCGTAACAAGAAAAGAGCGCTCATTCTGGGGCACTCCTCATGTTGCGTTACAAAGGCAAAGCGCTTACAGCACAGTGGAGTCGTACAGTGCTCCATCATCAACTGGCGTACTTTCTTGTCATGAGGCACGGCAACCGCCAGCTCACCCGAACAGCTGCCACCCTGCCCGTCATCAGCCGTAAAGCCGATATGGTAAATCCGCCCATTGCCCGTGACCCGCTTCGTGCCACTGCGCTCTGCGCGCACGTGGGCAGTATCAGTATGCAGGCCCTGCCCGTCTGGCACAAAGCTGCCAACGCCGAGGGCGTCTACCGGCTCATCCTGGAAGATGCTGTCGATTGTGATGTTAACCGGATCCCCATCGGGATCGCTGACACCGAGCACATTGATCGAAACGAACTTATGGTTAGGTGGCCAAATTCTGTCAATACTGGGGAATGCCTTCGAACAATCCGGTACTTCATTCACGACTATCCACTCTTTGGTAACAACACCGGATATCTGGATGTTTCCGTGGGAGTCAACAAGGGAAGCTTCTATCTTGTCTACCCCAGGCCCACTGTTACCCAAATAGGTTAACCCAAACTCCCCATTGACGTCTGTGCTTCCGGTTCCGCTCACGCCTGCATTCGGACCGCTGATGATAGAGATTGTCACCTTTCGTCCCTCTAACGGGTTGCCCGTATCATCCTGCACTTTCGCCGTTACCGCATGGTTGCTACCAACCGGGTTTGAAGATGATGCCGGTGATAGCGAGACAATCTCTGCGTAGATATCGATATCCCAGCTTCGAGTTTCCGTCAGAAGGTTCGCCGGATCGTGACGCACCTTTGCTGTTGGATCATTTGTCACCACTTCGACAACATGCAACCCGGTCGTTAGGACACCGGTTTCCAATGTAAATTCGTAGCCGCTGTATTGAAATACTTTATCTGCATACCAGTCAGCCATTAGGAAATGGGTCGATGGAGTGGGCACTCCCACTTTGAAACTCTGATTTGCGCCCTTTGGAACGAAAATGCTGGAGGCGGCCGGATTGCTAGAATCATGCGGTGAAACCAAATTGTAAATCCGCTGAACAAGCTGTTCTTCATTAACCTGTTCGAACGGTACGTTCAAACTCCGCATCTTGGAGTTGTAAGTGGGGCGAAATAGCCCACTTGTACAATATTTAGCGCCTTCATACAGCCCCGGTGTTTCCGGTAAAGTAGTTGTTGTAGGAATTGTAGTACTAAACTCGACCCAACCGGTTGGCGGTCCTCCACCGGTATTCCACTTAATAAAATCGCGCTGAGTTTCCATTGTGACATTCGGTTCCCAGGGCTCCACTGTGCTGACGCAGGCCGGTGGACTAGAGTCATACTCATCTGCCAGCCGCCCGAAACTGTGGCCTAGTTCATGCAAAACCAATTCCACCACATCTGGATGAGTTGAAGCTACCGCAATTGCACCGCCGGAGCCGCCATATTCGGGATCGTTCACAAGGACGAGAATGATGTCCCGTTGGTCAGGATTAACAGTGGCTGAAACTATCAAATTGACCTCTGAGGTGTTAACGCAGATCAGTCGTTGAATTCCGCTACAGTTGTATGTTGCGTCGAGTGCCGTATCAACAAATATCCCAGACTCAGGATGATCCGCACCCGATTCATTGCTTGTAACGTCAATTCTGTGGACATTGAAATAGTTTTGATACTCCCGAAAAGGCTCTTGAGCGAAGAGGCTAGTGATAGCATTATCGACATCGATTGCGTATTGTGTCATTTCGCCTGTGGTATACCCGTCACCCAAAACGACGACGTCTACTCTGTTGGCTGGGTCGCCGTTATCCCTGATCGTTGTAACGGGCTCGGCGCGCACCCCTACCGAACAAAACGAAAAGACCAGAAGCAGTCCTCCCATTCTCAAAAGTTGCAAAGCGCTATCTGGCATAGCTGGCATCCTATTTATTCGAGGCGGAGATTTGGTTTATCAGGGCAGCGCAATCTCACCGATCAATTCGAGGTCGAACTTGGTCCCCGTCCATATCGGGTGGTAAAGCCTAATCTCTTCGAGTGCTGAGTCCTCCGGAAGCACGACCGAGAAATTCACGTTTTCAAGGTACATCTGACCGGAAACAAGCCGATCTGATGGGTCTAGGGTTTCAGCGCGGATAAGTCGCGGGTCGGGAACCAGGGTTCTTGACAGTTCTTGCCCTTTGCTATCGAGCCCTACTACAACGAGTTGGTCTGGAGATAGTTTAGGGTTTCGTTGCCGGGGGGGCGGTCTGGGTACACGTTTTTCGCCGATCAAGGTGACGGTCTGTGTTGCGGGACGTACTCCCCGGAGGCTCTCCGTTAGCATAGGGACCTCTGCAACGGAGCCAAGTTGCAGCAATATCTCCCTAGTCTCTTTTACGCTTTCCGCGTAACTTATTCTGCCACCCATCAGCGAAGAAACTATAAGAACGACAAGGAAGAAAAGATTCTTGACACACATATCATGTCCTCCACACTGGCAAGTACTTGCTCCAAGCGTGCATAAATACAGAAACCTGCTCAGAGAGTGGACTGTGGGCTCGCCCAACATTTCGAAAGAGGGAAATAAAAACCCTCACATTAATCCTTTGGTTTAGAAAACTTGCTTTAGAAAACATTGAAGAGCCAGAACGGGTCGCAACTTTCCGTGAGAGAACGTGCTGCAATTTTACTATTACTAATAAACGGCGGCCCAGAGTGCGTCCAATCGTTTAGAGGAGTTCAGGCCGACTGGGAGGAGCCTGCCGGTTATCCTTATTCCTAGCTCACTGCCTGATGATAAGCATAAATGGGAGGTTAATGATATTGTGGAAACTACCTAATAAAGGATGGTCTAAGGTGACAGTCACGAATGTCGCTTTCGGGTCGTTCCGAGACCTTTTCACTACAAACGACAGAAATCACCAATTAAATGTCCGCTCACCTCCATAGAGGACATTCCCTGGACCAAGGGTAGCAGAGGCGGTTCTCACTGACACCGCCCCTGCCAATGGCTTATAACTCCACCTGCTCGGAAATCTGCAGGGCATCGTCCACCTCGATCCCGAGGTAACGCACGGTGCTCTCCAGCTTGGTATGACCAAGCAACAGCTGCACGGCGCGGAGGTTGCCTGTTTTCTTGTAAATCAGCGCAGCCTTGGTTCGCCGCATCAAGTGCGTGCCGTACTTTTGCGGATCAAGGACAATGCTGATGACTCACCGATCGACAATGCGGGCATATTGACGGGTCGAGAGGTGCGCACAGCCACGGACGCGGCTCGGAAAGACATAATCCTCGTCCCGCAGACCGCGCTCTGCAATCCATACCTGGGCAGCCTGTCGGGCCTGCCCGGTCAATTCAAACTGGACAGGCCGATGAGTTTTTTGCTGGATGATCACGGCCCGATTCTTGACCCGCCCAGCCATGCAGATGTCCCGAACGCGCAGGGCCACCAGGTCGCAATTGCGAAGTTTGCTGTCGATGGTCAAGTTGAAGAGCGCCAGGTCTCGTTTGTGCCCCTGAATTTGCAGCCGGATGCGAATGGCCCAGACCTCCCTGGGCTTGAGCGGAGGTTTCTGGCCGAGCAGCTTGCGGTCATGGCGGGGCGATGGGATGTTTATCTCGTCAGGAAGAAGGTAAAAGTCAGGCATTGGGGTTCTCCTCCCAAAACCCGCCATACCCGATTCGCTGGAAGTCAGTGGCGAGATGACCACCGATTAAAATATCAGCTTATGCTGAAGGACTGGAAACGAGCAGTACTGTGACATAGGTGCCGCAAGTCGGCGACTTTTCGGGCAGAAGACTGGAAACGACCCAAGTCGGAAGTTCAGAATTTTTGAACAAATGTCTGGAAAGCTAGCGAAAGCAGTCCTTAGATCTCAGTTAACCTACTGGCGCTATCAGTCAATCGATGATGCTGAGATCAGGATATGCTGCTTCTATTGCGGCTTTTGTCAATTATTCGCACAATAGGCCGCATCGGCCTAATGCACTGTAGATTCGCATGGGAATAGTGAGCATGAAATGTATTGAATTAGTACCTTTAGACATTGAAGTTAGCGATAATCTTTTCGTCAGACGTTGTCTTATTAGGCGAATTGACGGGGGCAATCAAATTGACGAAATGGAATTATGGTTCCAATTCGATACATCAATTATGCCGCCAGAGGATGATGATTGTGACAGCTATTTGCTAGCAGTTTTCATGGATGCAATGAAAGAAGGAAGAAATGTAAATGTCAAAGGTACTGTTTCAAAATGGCTATTAAGCAACCTAATTGAATATCAAGCTGCATGGAACAAATGGCTTCCCGACATATACAGCCTCATAGAAATAAGTGTTGATTCGGTAAGAGCTAATAATAATATCGCTGTTTCCGGTGCAATATGTGCCTTTTCAGGTGGCGTTGATTCAACATTCTCCGTGTGGCGTCACTCGCAGCGCAAATGCCATTACAGGTCGCAGGAAATAAAGTTATGCTCAATAGTTCACGGGTTTGATATTCCACTCGCTGATGAAGTTGCATTCGATAATGCTAGAAAAAGAGCTGAAAAAACGCTCAAAGACATTAATGTTGATATAGTGCCTATTCGAACAAATTATAAAAAAATTGCAAAAGCAAATTGGGAGCATGCTTTTTCTTGCGCACTAGTCGCCACCCTGAGCAATTTTAAGAAAGTCGCAGGAATCTGTATAGTTGGCAGTAGTGAGCCCTATGATTCACTTGTCATTCCTTGGGGCTCTTCTCCTATTACAGATCATTTGCTGAGCTCTGATGAATTTAATGTAATTCATGATGGAGCCTCCCATAGCAGAACAGAAAAGGTAAAAGATATTTCTGAATGGAAAATAGGTGTTGAAAATTTGCGTGTATGCTGGGAAGGAGATTTGAAAGATAGAAATTGCGGTAAGTGTGAGAAATGCTTAAGAACTCAACTAAACTTTCTGGTAACCGGTAATCCAATTCCAAGTTGTTTTCCAGATTATAAAGATAGTGATATATCACTTAACAAAGTTGTTTTGCGCAACGATGCTGATCGTTCTGAGTGGCAGCAAATTTTTGAATTTGCCAAAAAGAATCATATCGAAGGTTTATGGGTTAAACAATTACATGGCGTCATTAAAAGAAAATCCATCATTAATATTGTTTTCCCAAGAAATAGTTTCCGTAGGGAAATTGCAAAAAATTTAGCAAAAAAATTAAGCTGGCGCTAAACGAGCAGCTTATTTTGATGTTAAAGCAGATTGATAGGGTGCAGATCACAGGCTACACCTGAACGACTGATTTTGGTATCAACGGACGTTCCACTGCATTTGGTAAAGGACGCATCCTGGCCGGTTCCTGTCCTACACCATCCGCTTATATAAGATTTCGTTAAACGGCGGGAGCCGACTGTGCAGCCAACCTGCCAGAGCATGCGCATTCAATTATTGCGTTATGCCCACAAGCTCGGCCGTTCTGACTGCGGCCATCAGCTTAAAAAATTGCCTTAATATTTCTCGACATCCTCGTTTGCGATAATCCGCGCAATAAGCAGTTCTTATGACCGATGACGGTTGCTACGTAGTATCCCTCATAGCGATCATGACGTTCCTTGTCTATAAAACATAGAGTCCTTGCGATGCAAAGTAGGCGAGGTAATCATGCAGGAGAATATTTCTAGACGAACTCTCAGGGTTAACATGAGGAAGGATATGAAACAGCATCAGGCGTACCGAACAAACCACCGATGGCACCTGTACTTTCTAACCACCGCTCTACTTTTCGCTATTGGTTCCGGATTCGCGTATGCCGGGGAAGTTATCAGCAACATTCAGGTGATTGACCTTGGCACACTGCCTGGTGGGACACACAGTACAGCTTCCGATATTAATGACGATGGCGAAATCGTTGGCACGAGCGAGATGATGTCTGGCTATGAGCACGCTTTCATAAGAAAGAATGGCGTCATGATCGACATTGGTACATTAGGTGGTGATCGGAGTGAAGCGAACGGTATCAACGACTTTGGCCAAGTAGTCGGTGACTCTCGTAATTCATCCGGAGATTCCCACGGATTTGAATGGGAAAATAATGTGATCCGTGACCTCGGGGGCTATCCACCGGAGGATCCCACAAACAGCTCCGCAAAGGCCATCAACAACTCGGGGCTCATGGCGGGTTATGTAGAGTCTGCTTTTAGTACTAGGGGTGTTATATGGAATCTCCTTGGTGTTCCTAACTTCAACCCCTTTCCCCCCTTCATCAACCTTAACCAGGGGCCAGGACCTTTTGTGTGGACTTCTGTTAGAGACATCAACGACGTAGGACAGGCAACTGGAGACTCTTTTTCGCAGCAATGCTTCCTATGGCAAGGGGGCGTATTGGTACCGCTCACATTCTCGAGTGGCATTGGATTCGATGTGGCCAATGGGATTAACAATTCGGGGCAAGTGGTGGGTTACGGGAAGTATTACACTTCGACCGCAGCACTTGGAGAACGTGCGGTGCTATGGCCAGATCCATCCACAGCTATACCCCTGCCGAGTTTGGGCGGTGAGAATAGCCACGCCTTTGACATTAACGAAGACGCCCTCGTCGTCGGAGACAGCGAGACAAGTACCAATGAGACGGTTGCGTTTGTCTGGCGCTCTGATCTGGGCATGCTCTCACTGGGAACTCTGGGTGGGGCAAACAGTAAAGCCCTTGGTGTAAATGCTACAGGACAGGTAGTTGGAGAAAGCGAGACCTCGACTGGCGAAGTTCATGCGACGCTATGGACCATTACGATCGCAACCGAAGTTTCAATTGACATCAAGCCTGGCAGTGATCCTAATTGTGTCAACATTAATGATCATGGAGTGATTCCAGTTGCCATCCTCGGCGCCGAAGACTTCGATGTCACACAGGTTAATTTGGCGTCTCTGTCATTATCCGGACTAGAGGTTCGTGTACGCGGCAAAGGTCCATTGTGTTCCGTGGGCTATTCAAATGATGATTCCTACCCTGACCTTATCTGCCACTTTGAGGATATTTCTGCCAAATGGACGTCTGGAGGTAGTGAAGCCACTTTGAACGGTGAGTTGTTTGATGGCACGCCTATCACAGGCAGCGATACTATTTGCGTTGTACCGAAGCACGCAACTTCAGCGGAGGCCCTTGGGCCTCCGTTTATCTTTTTGCAAATGACGAGTTTTGGCGGGTCCTTGTCTTACACCAGACGCTTATAAAAGAATTAGCTAATTGGCGGGAGTCGACCCATTCCCGACATCCAGGCAGATTCTCCTAACGGCAAGTACGTACTGATTTGAGACGTACCGGGCCTGAAGCAGTCCATCCTTGACACGTGGTTCGTGGGATCTAGGCTAAAAGGTAGAACCACAAGCACAGTGCACGTTTTTGTGCAAGAGGAGGGCTGCCATGCGTTGCATTTCCCTATTTGCCATCGCCCTGTTGGGCGTGTCCGGTGTAGCGCTCGCCGATGGGCTGAACCTTCGGGCCGCGCGGGTCGATGTCACCGAGGACCACAGCGTCCATCGGGTGACCCTCGAGGCCAAGCTGCGCTTTGCCGGTGCCAAGGATCTCCCGGCTGTCCTGCGGCAGCAGGGGGCCGTGATCGACTTCGATCTGCTCGGTGGCCTCTTCGGGATAGATGAGCCCTGCTGGCTGGTGAGCCTGCCCCCGGCCTGCTTCGTTGGGAACCGGGTGGAGCATTTCGCCAGCTGCGGGGCGCGGCTTCAGGTGGTGGACCGGACCAACCAGGTCGTGCTCTTCGATCTCACCAAAGGCGTTGAGGCGCTTGAGTTCAGGCTCGTCGGTGCGGGTGGTCATTACCTCGCCAAGCTCGATACGACGTTTCTGGACATCCGCGAGCAGTCAGAACCGTGCTGGCTGCCGGTGTTGCTCGGTAGCGAGGCGCTCAGCCTGCATATCGGTACGGCGAGCGGCAGCACGGTCCCGGTGCAGGGAATTGCCGACTACGAGCCCGGAATCCCGAGCGCAACGGAGCCAGCACCCTAAGGCGCACGCGACCCGGGCTGATGGCGCTGGGGGTGTCCCCTTGCTTCTTGGAAAGGTCCGATTTTGCAGCATTTGCGACATGTTCTAGGATCGGTCGCATGTCTGTTTAGGGGCACACTCCAGACAAATGCGGCGTCCTTCGGAACGCCGTTTTTATTTCGGCAGTACCGCCACCGCATCCGAGGCGGGCGCTGTGGTCCGGGTTACTGCGGGTTCACCCCTCCGGGTCCGGGCACCAGCGTGAAGACACGGCCCAGCGTCTCGCGTATCTGCTCGATAGTCACTGGCTCCCCCAAAAGGGGATCGTCTGTGTAGCCACAGCGCATGGGCAGGATAGCCTGCTGCTGTTCAGATTGCAGGTGAAGGTCCTTGTAAAACAGCAGGGTACTGGGCTCGTTTACCCACTGGCGGCCCTGCGCAACCTCCGTGATCAGAAAGGTATCGGGGTGGATAGTCCGAGGTCCCAGCTGCTCAACCTCAAAGCGGCACATTACCTCTAACTTGTATGCCGATGTCCCGGCCTTGGCGTTCTGCACGATGGTGTGCGCCTGACCTGCTGGAATCTCCAAGTCCTGATACAGGACCAGCTTCGAACCCGTGGGAAGCTCGTACCAGATGGAGTCCGGATTGGTCGAGCCGGTCGTCTGGCAGCCCGTCAGCAGCCCGG
>JBAVKA010000494.1:0-3108 GCA_049688075.1 Gammaproteobacteria bacterium | reverse complement strand
GATAGCCAGACTGGCGAAACAGGGTAAGGGCGGGTAGCCGGAGGAGTCCGCTATTTCCAGCACTCGTCTGCAGAAAGAGAGCCACCATTGACAGTCTTGGTACCCTGTGAAGTCAGTTTAAAGGTATGGCATTTATCTTTCTCCTGACCGTTTTTGGGCGTGGCTGTCACCGCAAATTGAATATCGTCAGTTTCCGCAGCGACAATTGCCAGCGTGTAATGCCCCTTTGCAGTGCTGGCATGAAAAATATCGGTACTGCCATTCCCTAGCGTCGCGCCGCTATAGGTACCCTTGTCCGAATAATAGCGCTCTAGTCGGTCCGCCAGTTCCAGCAGTTCGCCCATACCCTCGGCGCGGCGCGACTTAATGACCTGATCGCGGTAAGAGGGGTAGCCGAAGGCGACGATTATGCCTATGAGCGCCACCACGATCATTGCTTCTATCAGGGTGAAACCACGCATCTTGTTCAGCACCATGATGTTTCTTCCTTAACCCATCGTCGTTGCCTGGCGCACGGCCGGACAGGGTCGTGCGCCAGGGAGGATTTTACCCTATTGCCTTATATCGACCCAGTTGCGCCGTCCGTAGTGGTAGTTGGGTCCCTTTGCCTCGAGGTCGATGGTCTCGATGATCGTCACGTCCAGGGGGGTTCCGTCTTCATTGGTTGACGTGCCACTGTCGCTGCCCTCCAGCTGTTTCCTGTCGATGTCGAGCAGGTCCTTGCCGTAATTGTACTTGGGACTGACATATTCACGGTACTTGACGTACTCAGCCAGAGATTCACTGCCCGGTTCAGCAAGCAGATTGGCGAGGTCCAGCAATGCCGCGTTGAGATCATCATCGCTCTCCGCGTTCTCGATGCGCTGCAGCACTTCGGTATACCGCTGGAGGGGGCAATGATCCGGGTCCGCATCACACTGGGCATTGAGCGGGTTGACCAGACTCTTGTACTCGGCCGGGTTCAGGCCGCCGACGTCGATGACGGTATGTCCGTTGTACCCGCTGCCGCCGTAACAGCCGCCCTCCGGAGGCGTACTGTTATTGGCAGGGTCTGAGTTGCGTATTCCATCATTCAGGGCGCTGTAATGGAAGAAGATGTTGGCCTCGTACAACATACCACTTGCAGTTCCAACACTGTCATTATTAAAGTGGGTGATCGTGACTTTGTTACTCCCATTTAAGCCATTGTCGACCGTGACAGGCGTGAATGCCCGGGCAATGATCCCGCTGCCGCTTGTGAGGTAGTTCGACTGCAGGGCGTATCCGGCGCTGCCGTCGGGATTAACATGGAGCAACTGCACCGTGAGCGCGCCGTTGCGCCAGCGGTAGGTATTGTTGCCATCCTTGGTGATATGCAGGTTCCAGGCGGGATTCCTGATGTACTGGGCCGGCGGCGTCGACATGCCGGTAAACGCCGCGCATGAACTGCTGGAGGCTTGGTAAAACTCATCCGTCGCCGGATTGCTTTCGTCGAAATTCGAGAGTATCTGCTCATCGGTGAAGCAGACCTTGTCCTCCGGTTTGTGCAAGCCGAGCACGCACTGAGCCCGGGTCGGAATGATGCCCTGGTCGTAGATGGCGCGTCCGCCGAAACCGATGCGCAGCGTGGGCGTCTTGCTGAGTCCATGGTCGTTTACGTCGTCGTCGGAGATATCCGTATCCGGACACTCTCCACCAGAGCCAGCGTTCTTGATGCTGCTTAGGGTGAAGACCATGTTGTTTGTACCACCGTTGACGGTATCGTCCAGTTGATCGGGAGGTGTACCGCCCTTGAGCTGGGTGGTGATCATGTTCTGATATTCAACCACCGTCCATTTCCGGCAGCCGATCTGCAGCATGCCGCCCGTGGAAAGGTCGGCATTGGCGAGTACCACAATGAACTTCGTTTCGGGTACAGCCGTGGTGTAGCCGGGTGGTGTGATATCAGTCGGGTCGGCGTTATTCAGAGAGTTGACCTCGGACTGATAGGTGGAAACGCCACCGGTTGTCGGGTCACTATTACCATCCGCATCCGTGTGCAGGGTGTCGTAGGCGCGATTCAGCTCACCCTCGATCGCCTGGATGCAGGAGCTGCCGACAAGAATTCCCTTTTCATTATCCGTGGTGCTGCAGTTACCACTAACGGGGGGAGTCACGATTGAAGCATTAAGATTGGCTTGCCCGCGGCGCGGTTCCAGTTCGAACAGATCCACGTAATCAACACTGTGTATCCCGTCGTAATCGTGGACATGACCGTCTACGGCGCCACCGAGGCCGTCATTGATCTGGATATTGTAGCCCTCGCTGTGCTTGTCGCGGTTATTGGTGGCGATCACACCGTTGGTGGGGCTGTCGGTTTCCACGTCGATATGACCGCCCAGGATTTCGCCGGGGTTCGAAATCGGCGGGAAGGCCAGGATAAGGCCGTTGATGAACATCTTGTCGGTCCCGAGCCTGAGACGCGCGAAGGTCGGCTGGGCGATATTGCCTTCTCCCAGGCTCAGGCCGACCGGCGCCTTGTTCGGAGGGTCACTACTGACCGTATTGAGCACGGTATCGCCGGGGTCACTGAGATCGAGATCGCCATTCAGGTTGTAGACTATGGTGTTTTCGAGGTCTCTCAACGTAGCGCCGTCGCCCCCCGTGAGATAGTCGAGAGACATGACCCAGCTGTCACCTTCCAGTGTCCGTTCCCCACAATTGAGACCGGTCGGGTTGCTGGTGACGAACTGTATCCTGCCGGCGCGCACGAAGGGCGTGCCAAGCATGCGTTCGCCGCAATTCGGCAGCGGTACCATCCAGCCCTTGTGCAGGGTGCAGGTATCCGACGGGGAGGGGCAATGATAATTGACCGCCTGCTCGGTGGGGCTAATTCGCACACTCTGGGTCGGGCCGTCGGCAATGAACTGCTTGCTGGTGACAGCCAGCGTCTGGGTTTGCAGATCGCTGCTGGTGTAGGGAAACCCATTCCCGTCTGCATTGGCCTTCAGTCCCGCCAGACTGGACGTATCCACCCAGATGCCATAGACAGCCTGTTTCTTGGTGAAGCTGCCGGGATTGGATGGGTCTTCACCGTCATTCAGGGCATCATCGTTGCTGAAGATGCTGCCGGTACCGAAGTACACCATG
>JBAVKA010000493.1:0-1712 GCA_049688075.1 Gammaproteobacteria bacterium | reverse complement strand
GTATTGCTGTGTGATCGTGGCGGGCGTGCCGTCGCCGCGGCGCATGCCGGCTGGCGCGGGCTGGCGGCGGGGGTGATCGAACAGACCATCAGCACGATGCCGGTGCCGGGCGGGGAGTTGATGGCCTGGCTGGGACCGGCCATCAGCGCCGAGGCTTACGTGGTGGGCGAGGAAGTCCGCGAGACGTTCGTGAGCCACGACCCTGCGGCGGAAACGGCCTTCCGGCCGGCTGCGGACGCGGGCTGGCATGCCGATCTATACCGGCTCGCCCGGCAACGCCTGCGAAGCCAGGGCGTTACCGCGGTCCATGGAGGAGGGTTCTGTACCTGGCAGGACCCGGTACGCTTTTACTCCTACCGGCGCGATGGTGTTACCGGCCGCATGGCGTCGTTGATCTGGCTGCAGGATACATTAAGGTAGTGTTATGAGGTCCTGTTGTACTCAGGTATCATAACCGACCGCTTATGAACCCGGGAACCGTATGCCACTGATAGTCTGGATCATATTGTTCTGCCTGGTGGGCGGGGTGCTGAGCGTGCTGGCGGCGGCGGTATTCCTCGTTCTCCAGGAGACGCTGCGCAACCGGATGCTGCCGCATCTGGTCAGCTTCGCGACCGGCACCCTGCTGGGGGCGGCCTTCATGGGGCTGCTGCCGCACGCGCTCGAGGCGCCAGGTATAACCGATGCCCATCTCATACCCATGACGGTACTGTTCGGTCTGCTGGGGTTTTTTCTGCTGGAGAAAATGGTGGTATGGCGGCACTGCCATGGCGACCGCTGCGAGATCCATGCACCGGATGAGGCCCATGTCCCCGGGAAGAACGGCCGCGAGCGTTCCGTCGGCACCCTGATCCTGATCGGAGACGGACTGCATAACTTTCTGGACGGAGTACTGATCGCCGGCGCTTTTCTCACCGATGTCCATCTCGGCATCGTGACCAGCCTGGCCGTTACGGCCCATGAAATACCCCAGGAGGTGGGCGATTTCGCCGTGCTCCTGCACAGCGGTTACCGGCGCGGGAAGGCGTTGTTCTACAATGTCCTGTCGAGTCTGACCACCGTGATCGGGGGCGTGCTGGCCTATTATGCCCTGTCGGACCTCCAGCATGCCTTGCCCTATGTGCTGGCCGTCGCCGCGTCGAGCTTTATCTACATCGCAGTGGCGGACCTCATCCCCACGCTGCACCAGCGTATCGAGGTCTCGGAGACCGCAATGCAGATCATATTGATCGCGGCCGGCGTGCTGGTGATCTACGTTACCCATTCCACGCTGCACTGACTGCGCGGAGCCTGTCGGACTTAGGATTGATCTACTCGGCAACTGCTCCATGCGTTGCCCTACCTCCTGCATCCATGCAGTCGTGCGCTAGCGGGAGAGCGGCCCATCGCCCCCTCGCAAGCTCTCCCCCGATTCCTCGTTGCGTAGTATAGCTATGCGCCTCGAAATCGTGAAAATCTGTTCTCGCTCTCCCGCCATGCTCGCTACGATCACCTAAGTCCGGCAGGCTCCTGGTCGACAGGTTTCCACCCGTTGATAGCCGACGGAAATGCAGTGGGGGTTGAAACCGGTGGATTCACCCCCCATTAACAGGGTAATAACCTGTATCAGCGGAGACAGTTCCCATGCGAATGGACAAGATGACAAGCAAGTTCCAGCTGGCGCTGGCGGATGCCCAGAGCCTCGCCGTCGGGCGTGATCACCAGTTTATCGA
>JBAVKA010000492.1:0-5489 GCA_049688075.1 Gammaproteobacteria bacterium | reverse complement strand
TGCTTGAATGGTGCGGCGACTCGTTCAATCCGCAACATTTCGACATTGATGCGACAAATACAGTTCTGAAACACATCAAACTGTAGTTGTCCATAGGGCGTTCACCGGACGCTTACGATTATCCTGGCACTCGTTATGATTATGAGGGACCTCCGGTAAAGACAGTGACGATCCGACATAGCCTGTTAACACTTTTCGCGCATGATAATGTAACTTATTTCCGCCCACCAGGGCAGGCCAAGAAAAAGGATAAGTAGCATTTGAGTGGTGAATTAAATAATTATTTGGCGGCCTTTGGGTCGCCATTTCATTTGCTTTGTATAACTTAGTGGGCCTGTAAATGAAGTACCGTGGTAATTAGGAAATGACTGCATGCGCTGCACACGGAAGTTCATATGAATCCAGGGAATGACCGGTTCTGGCCGTTCTAGGCCATACGTACATCTGTATGTGAATGACCGTAGTTGCGGCATTCCGGTCATAAGCGGGTTGCGTCGGCATGTCTTATTTGGGGCCTAAACGCGACATACCTGCCTGTATCCGGAAAGTCTCGAAAGTACTGATTCAAGACATCCCGCCTCTGGCTGCCATCCACCAGCATCGAGACACAAGCGGATATGGTGCAGCCCTTTCAATACGTATTTTCCACAATGCCTGGTACTCTGTGAATTTGATAGTGTCATTCGCGTTGATTGCAGGAGCAGTATGTTTCGGCCTATCACGATAATTGGCACAATAGGCCGCGTCGGTACTATTACCAATAGTGCGGATTCGGCCTATTACACTTACATGGACCCGTCCCGGTTTGCCAACCCCATTTCGATATGGACAAAAGATCACGACTGCATACTTACATTCGGCCTCAAAGTGAAGTGACATACAGTCCTTCGGGCCCTGATGGAAGCCGCTCTCTTGCGCCTTATCTGTTAGTCGTCGTGGCGGTTGCCCGACGAGTGTAATATCAGGTTTTGCAAGAGCCGGTCTGACCTGTGTTGCCATTATCAGAAATAGGGTTGAGCAATCGTGGATGGATTAATTCCTCCCGTGCCGAGCCGCCTGGTATTACCGATCAAGCCGCCTGGCGATATGTGTCTTGGTTTGCCATCAAAGTCCAAAGGATGCGCGCATTCTTGTTGGCCAAGGCCACGCAGGCTCGATTGAAGCCGCGCCGATCTTTGATCTCGCGCATCCATTGCCCGCGCGCATCGGTTCTCGTTTCACATCGGCGCAGGACGGAGCGCGCGCCATGAATCAGCAAGGTACGCAAATAGGTGTCGCCGCGCTTGCTGATACCCAGCAAGCGATGTCGATCGCCACTGGAGTGCTGGCGCGGCACGAGGCCGAGCCACGCCGCGAGATGGCGGCCATTTCTGAAACAATGGATATCACCGACGGCGGCGACCAGCGCGGTTGCTGCGATTGGTCCGACGCCGTCGACGCTGGCCAGGCGTTGACAGGCCTCACTGGCTCGAAAGTACCGGTCGATACGACGGTCATAGTCTGCAATACGCTGGTCGAGTTCACGCAGGCGCTGCGCTTGGTCTGCGATGATCTCCCGGGTGAGTCCCGTCAGTTCGTTTTCCGCGTCCTCAAGCACCTCAGGAAGCTGGGCTCGAAAGGGGCGGATACCGACGGGCAGGAAAACCCCATACTCGCGCAACAAGCCCCGTGTCTGGTTGACCAGTGCGGTACGATCGCGGATCAAGCGCGTCCGAACACGGTGCAGGGCCTGCAGATCCTGTTGCTCGATAGACTTCGACGGGACGAAGCGCATATCCGGTCGTGCGACGGCTTCGCAGATTGCTTGGGCGTCGTTGTAGTCATTTTTGTTGGTTTTGACATAGGGTTTAACAAATTGCGGGCTCAACTGGCGAACTTCATGCCCCAATGCGCGCAAGCGTCGTGTCCAGTAATTTGCGCCACTGCAGACCTCGATGCCGATAAGACAAGGTGGCAGTTTGGCGAGAAATGGCAGAAACTGCTTGCGCGGCAGACGCTTGGTGAAAACCGTCATGCCTTGCGCATCAGCACCATGGAGTTGGAACACATTCTTTGCCAAATCAATACCGATTGTCGTAGCGTTCATATTGGACCCTCCCTTTCCTGTGATGGATACGAGCAAACCCATCGTGGCCCATTGCGAGGCCGGTTAGAAGAGGGATGGGTCCATTCCATTTGTTAGAACTACTCAAGGCCATGAAAGAACTATCATTCGCTGCCAGTTTTGCATTACTTGCATACTTAGGGTTAGAGATTTCCCTAAATATAAGTCCTGTGGGTGTGCTGTTTTTTGACGAATGGAAGAAAGTGCCGATTGGTAATTATGAGCTCCATTTCGCGGTTCCCGCATTCTTTGTATCACTCTTCATGTCACAAAAAGTATTTAAGAGCAAGAGTGCTAAATACGCTTTCTTGTGGGGTGCTGTTATAACCGCTGTAGTGGCGTTTCTCTCGGGATTTTCAGAAGGGCTATTATTTAATCCCGAGCGAGGAAAGTTTGCACTCTTGCAACCGTTCTTTTTTGTTGCGGCGGACGTATTTCTAGTATCGCCATTCGTTTTGGGCGGGCTGTTGGCGACCTTATGGTGGAAGATCAGTTCTAACAAGCGCTTCCAGGTCGACGCGGCAGAGCCGCGCGCCTGAAGCACAACGATAGCTTTCCTATAAGGACAGGGGTAAATAGGAAATATGTTCGGCACTTATAGAACTTTTTTAGCATTTATGGTTGTGGCATTACATCTTGGAGGTGTTCCTAAAATTGGAGCATATGCGGTTTTTGGTTTTTATTGCTTAAGTGGATATCTAATGACTTTGATAATGCAAACCAACTACGGATACACTGCTAAAGGAATAAGCAAATATGCATTAAACAGGTTCTTGCGCATCTATCCAATCTATTGGATTTCCATCCTGTTTTCAGTGGTGTTAATTTGGAACCTGGGTGATGCTTATACGTCAAACTATCACCCGCTGATATATTTGCCTGGAGATTTTATCGAGTTAATACAAAACATAATGCTATTCTTTCCGTTTAAGGGATCTCCTAGATTAACTCCGCCATCATGGGCACTTGCTGTCGAAATATTCTTTTATGTCTTAATAGGACTAGGTCTTTCCAAAAATCGGCGCATCACCATGGGCTGGTTTATACTTAGCGTGCTTTACCTTATCGGCGCATTGATTCTTCAGCTTGGGTGGAGCCACAGATACTACACGATTTTCGCTGCTTCATTGCCATTTTCAACTGGCGCATTAATATTTCATTATAAATATGAGATCACTCAATACCATAACAAGTTTACAGGAAAAACATACAATTATTTGCCTTTTATTTTGTTGTCTGCAATTCTGCTTAATTTGTTTTTGGGAATTCTTTCCAATCAATCAACCGGGATTTTTTTCTACAGCAACTTTATTTTATGTGCCTTAATGGTAGCAGTTTTGCTAAGTAGAAAAGAATTGCCCTTTATCAGTCAGGGGTTTGATAAATGGTTGGGCGATTTTAGCTACCCTATATATCTGATTCATTATCAAGTAGGTATGCTAGTCCTTATATTTCTTTCTGCATTTGGACTCGAATTAACACGGCCAAATTTAATTCTTATGGTTATTTCAACTCCCTTAATTTTTGCATTTGCATGGTTAATTACCATAGCAATTGAAAGACCAATAGAAATTATTCGATCTAAAATAAAAAGCTAACAATCACATGCACTCTGACAGTGAAAAGTACCGCTCCTTTGTCGCGCTACATTTACTGCCTGTGATGTGAGACGTTCGATCCAGAGAGGGAGAGATATGAATAACGAGTACCGAGTACCGAGTGGCGATATTCGTGGACTCCGAGAACCTCACTCAATGGATCAAGCTGGGCGGCCTGGAGACGCTTCTTGAGGAACTCAGTTCATGTCTGAAGTTGCGGCGTTCCTGACCTTCACGGAAACTCGGGGAATGTCGTTTTCTGGCGAACTCGGACATTTATGTTTTGGGCCGATACTCAACATTGAGCATGTGCGGGAACCGGCCGAAACCGTTTCACATCATTGCATCCATTTTACGGAGCCTGGTTACGAGAGTCTTCATCACGATCAGTCCGAAATGGGGGGTCTTCTGCATCAGTGACAGAAACTGACTCCGATTCACCTGAGCAAGAACGCAATAGTCTTGCGCCACCACGGTCGCACTCCGGGTGCTGGAATCAATCAGCGCCATCTCGCCAATGATTGATCCCCGTCCAGCAACCTCCACGGACTTGCCTCTCACACGAATTTCGATATTTCCGTCGAGGACGACGTACATCGAGGTGCCAGGCGATCCTTCGATAAACACCTTCTCGCCGGGCTGATAAGTCCGGGGAGTGCCCACGTTCTGAACCATATTTAATATACTTGATTCCACTAGCCTTCCACTCACGGCATTGCCATCATAATGACCTGCTGCTGGTGAGGTCTTTAATCATTTTTCGACCAGAACCAGATATTCATGAGCCGCTTATGTTGCGGAATCGTGATTACCGGAAATTCGATCGCCATTTTTATCTTAGCTGTTTGACCGAAGTTGGCCGATGCCAAGTATGTAGTGGTCAACTGTTTCCGGACACTTTGTTAAGGATCTTTTCGTAATTCATTGGTGTCATGTAGCCCAGCGTCGAGTGCAGACGCTTGGAGTTGTAATACACCACCACATATTCCCGGACATCGGCCATCGATTCCTGCCGGCTACGATACAACCGGTCACCGGTCCATTCCCGTTTCAGACTGCTGAAGAACCGCTCTATCGGTGCGTTATCCCAGCAATTACCCTTGCGGCTCATACTGCAGATCATCCCATGCTGCTTTAGCAACGCCTGGTAGGCATGGCTGGCATATTGGCTGCCGCGGTCTGAGTGATGAATGAGGCCCGGTGGCGGCTTTCTCAGATTGACTGCCATCAACAGCGCCCGGATCACCAGCGCCTTCTGCATGCGCCGATCCATCGCCCAGCCCACCACCCGGCGGGAATACAGATCAATGACCACCGCCAGGTAGATCCAGCCCTCCTGGGTCCACAGGTACGTTATGTCCGTGCCCCAGATCTGATTGGGCCCCTGCGGAGCAAACTGGCGATTCAGCACTGATCTTGCCCACTTACAGTGGACACGTCGTTAAGCGACTCGTTGTGCCTCAAACGCTTCCGGGCTGATGTATCCGTTTGCGCTGTGTCGGCGGGTTCGATTGTAATCCACTTCGATGTATTTGAATACTGTCTGTCGCATTCCCTCCCTGGTGGCGAATCGCTCACCGTGAATGACCTCGACCTTGAGCGTGTGAAAGAAGCTCTCTGCGCAGGCATTATCGTAACAACACCCTTTTGCGGTCATGCTGCACAGCAGACCATGTTTCTTGATCAGCGTCTGGTAGGCTGGCTGTACCTGGCCACCGTGATCGACCTGTACTCGCACCTGGTTGTCGGCTGGGCCATGTCTGAACGCATGACGGCCCAACTGGTCT
>JBAVKA010000491.1:0-2043 GCA_049688075.1 Gammaproteobacteria bacterium | reverse complement strand
CATTATTTCTTGCAATAAGCGTATCGTCAAGTTATTTCATTCGCCAAGTGGGGTTTCGCAGAACGCATGCGTACTATACTGCATCTATTTAAGGAAACTCTAATAAATTTATTGTTGTGGCAGTCCGTGTGAATTTATCGACTAATTATCATTGTATATACAATCAGTTAACTACCTTTTCACTATATTGGATTAACTCGTCAAGTCTTGGCCCGGGCCAGATTTACCGCCTATTGGGTCATTGACGATTCACGCCGGCGTTGCCCGGGTGCAGCAAAAGGAGGGTCGAATCGATTATTGGCATCTCGACCATTGTCGTTTTCACTGCAGGAGCGGGCTTGCCCTCGAACCGGGCGCCATGGCATCAACCTGTTCGCGGGCATACCTTTCGCAGGTCCCACACCCGCTGCCAGCGTTGGCAGGCGGCCTCCGGATAAGGGCTGCAGGACTGTCTGTCGCAACGATGAGGCAGACGAGCTACAGGAAGGTATTTACGGCATGTCTTGCGGCCCTGGTCCGGAGGCCGCCCCTCTAGGCAAAGCCGGGTTTCAGGGTAATCAGCCTGGTTTTTTGTTCAAGAACTTCTCTGCGTGCATTGCGTCATCGCGATGAAGACGGTGTTCATGGATGGCCATTAGCCACCATGATTAATGGTCCTGACTCGCCGTGCTCGGCAGGATCACCTCGATTTCCTCGATAATTTCTTCCTGGCGCAGCGCGCTTGATTTTTCATCCATGTGTCGTACCGCGCCTTCCAGGTGCCGTACGCGCCGCAGGTTCTCCGCCATCAGCGAGACATACATGATTTCGTGCAGTACGGAATACAGGTAGTGGTCGAGCAGCGCCCCGAGAAACGCCTGCGGCGACAGGTGAATCAGCGGCTCATGGGTAAACTTCGGTTTCTCATCCCGGCAGTGTTCGAAGCAGGGGAGCACCTCGGTGATGATGACCTGTTGCAGTTCCGGATCATGATGAAACACGCGGAGTGAGAGCATGGCGTGCTGCGACTGCAGGACGGCCAGGGCGCGGGCGATGGCATGCAACGTCCTCTCCACTTCGCCGACGGTGGTGGCGCCGTCGAATGAGGCGACCACGCGCGGATCCGCCTGCACGTGTGCGCACAGCTTGTGCCCGGTCACCATTACCAGCGGGGATACGCTGTGCCGTTGCTCGACGAAGCCTTCCAGTCGGTCGAGCAGCGCCTCGTTGAAGTCACCGCAAAAGCCCCGTTCAGAACCAAGCAGCAGGCAGACAGGCTCAGCCGAACCTTCCGGCGGCGGAAGCAGGTCCGAATGGAAGCCGAGGAAATCGGCGGCCACCGTCTCCACGTGGGCGACCACCGCCCGCTGGGCATCCGGGAAGCTGACCCAGTTTGCGAATTTCCAGGTACGCCAGGGTTTTCATGGAATTCATGATGTTTCGGATTTCACCGATGGAATGGCGCCGCTGCTCGAGCGTGCACCGGCGGGTCATGCCGTGTGACCTGCGGCAAGCCAGTCGGCCACAGCCGTGGTCCACTGTTCGCGGGGACTGTCCAGCGTCAGCTCCGACGCAGTGACGCGGGTTTCCAGGGTTTTCAGCCGACCGGGAATGTCCTCGGGTTCGATCGCGTCGAAGCGCCCGTCATTGAAGGCCACCAGCCAGGCCATCTTGAATTCGATCGGCAGCGGTTCGGGCGGTCCTGCTTGAAGATCTCGCGCAGCGACTGGCCGCGCCGTATCGCCTTCTCCATGGAACTTTCCAGACGGGCGCCGAAGCGGGTGAATACTTCCAGGTCGAGGAACTGCAGGTAATCGAGCTTCAGGCGGCCGGCTTCCTCCTTGATGCGCACATGCTGCGCCTGGCCGCCGATGCGGGACACCGACAGGGTGATGACCCCGATGGGAGCCTGATCATGATCGTGCGGTTATGATGTGCTCACGCGTGCCTGTCGCTGGCAGGTGTCCGGGCAGAGGCAAGTATGCATTCGGATTGCGCATCGCAGCAGTCACACTGTTCTGAAACGTTCCGGCCATTCTGCATCACGATAACATACCCGTGAGG
>JBAVKA010000490.1:0-5710 GCA_049688075.1 Gammaproteobacteria bacterium | reverse complement strand
AAGCGCAAATCGAGTCGCACGACTGGCTGCAAGCCGGCGAGAGCCTCTCGGTTGCCGATTTCCAGACGCCGCCGTTCCGCGAGCGCGCCGCCTTCATCGCTGGCAACCTGTTACCGGGCGACGATGTCGTGGACAAGTACCGGGAGGCATCCCGGGCGTGGCGGGCTGGCGAATTCGACCGGGTGAATCACCTGCTGCAGGAACTGGCTGCAACCCGCTGGCCGGAGCCAGCCGAACGCGAGTTGCAAAGGCATGCGAAGCTGAGCGGCGACTATGTGCAGTTGCAGGCGGCACGTGGTACACCGGGCTATGATGAACAGCTGCTGGCATTCTACAGAGCACTCGATCCCGGGCAGGACAACTATTTTATCGAGGCGATCAAGGGTGAATTCGAAGCGCACCGGGAAAAGGCGCTGGCGCGTGCGCAGCAGGCGTTCGAAGACGCGCGCGCCAGCTGGCAGAAGTATGGCGATCAGGGTGGCATCCGTGGTCTGCAGCGGCTCGAAGCCGGCATTTCACCCACCTTTCGCAGCCTGGCAAATACCCTCAGTAAAGCCTACCAGGACGCAAGCTACGGGCGGAAGCTTTACGGTCTGCTCCATGCTGGCTATCCCGCGGAATGGGACGAACTGTACAACCAGATCGCCAGGGAGGTCGATTTGCAGCGACGCTCGCTGACGGAACTCTCCATGGTGTTGGAACCTTCCCTGAAGCAGGCTAAACTGCAGTTGATCCCGGTTCTGCAAGCGGACCAGCCGCCCGGCCAGCCGGGGGTAGTGCCCAATACCCGGTAAATGAACAAATACAAGGTTGCGGTAAAGCGATCGCGATCACAGGCAGCGCGCGATGACTCAGTACGGATTCCCCGGGACGTGCCATGAGTGCTAACGACGAACAACTCAAGCGATTGTCCACCGCCCTGGAGGATCACGGTGCCGAGGGCATCGAGATCCTCTATTCAGAACCTTCGAGAATGATCACCGCGACGATTATGCTTATGCTGCTGATCGTCGTGTCCGCCCTGGCATGGTCGTTTATCGGGCGCGCCGACGTCATCGTGTCGGCGCCTGGCATTCTCGGGCCGGAAGACGAAGTGCGGCGAGTGTATGCACCGATCGACGGCGAACTGGTGGATATCTACGTGACCGAGGGAGCACCGGTTTCGGAAGGCGATCTGCTCGCCCGGCTGAATGCGCGCGATGCGATACAGGTCGCCGCGAACGCGGTCGAGGCAGAACTGGCGCTCAAGCAGGCCGAGCAGGAACGCAAGGATTTTCCGGCGCGCCGGGAACTCATGCAGCGTCACGCGGAATCCCTGCAGGCGCAGATCGAGACTGCCGAACGCCTGCACGAAAAGCGGCTTACCGAAGGTCTGGCCAAGCTCTCGCAGGCGCAGAAAGCCAAACTGGAGGAAGCGCGCGGTACGATGGAAAATGCCGCCAGGGCGCGTGATACCGCGAAGCGGGAATGGGACAAGTTGCAGCGGCTTTTCTCCTTGCCGGGTGGTGGTGGCATCTCCAAGAACAAAGTTGAGGAGGCGCGCAATGCCTACCTGACCAGCGCAACCGACTACAAGCTCGCCGAGGCGAAACTGGGGGAGCTGGAATTCCAGTTGAGCGAAGAGTACGCCAAGTCGAAAGTCGAGTTCGACAGCAGCGACCAGAAACTGGAGGAACTGCGCATAGAACACGAAAAGGCGCTGAACGACATCAAACAGGAGGAATACCGTATCGAGCTGAAATACCGCAGCGCCCGTTTCTCCGCGGAGGCAGCCTCGCGTATCACGTTTGATAATATCGACGCCGAAAACTACCTGCGCATCCTGTCCCCGGTCTCCGGGATCGTCACCTACGTGGCATCGACGCAACAAGGTGACAAGGTCCAGGCCAATACCCCGCTGATCAGCATCGCCCCCAGGGGGGCGCGCAGCGTGCTCAAGATCGATATCAACGAAAAGGACCGGGGATTTCTGCGCGAGGGGCTGGAGGTAAAAATGAAGTTCAGCGCGTTTTCCTACCAGCGCTACGGCTTCATCACCGGCACGCTGGACTATATCTCACCCTCGACCCAGCGCTCGCAGTCGGATGCGCAGGTCTACAAGGGTTATGTCAGTCTTAACAAGGATGTCTACCGGGTAAATGACATAGACTACCCCCTGCGCTACGGGATGGCCGCGATCGCCGAAGTCGTGGTGCGCAAGCGCCGGCTGATCGACATGGCCATCGACCCGCTGCGCAAGTTGTGACGCGAATCAGGCCGACAGGCGAAACTACGGGAATTGCACGGGAGGCAAGGCAAAAAATGACTGATCTGGTAAAGATCGATGATGAAGTGATTACCACCGATGATTTCGTCAAGCTGCTCAGGTTCACCGGGGCATTTGACAGCCTCCTGGAAGATATCATCAAGGATAAACTGACCGTGCACGCGGCCAAGAAGGCCGGCATCACCATCACCACCGAGGACCTGCAGGAGCGTGCCGATCAGCTGCGTCGTGCCAAGGGCCTGCACCGTGCGGTTGACATGAACCGCTATCTCGATGCCACCAGGATCACGCTGGACGACTTTGAGCAGTACCTCACCGAGATGCTGTATCACGAAAAGATGCTCGAGCAGATCGGCAGGGATGAAGCCGTCGATGAATATTTCAACCTGAACGCGCCGAAGTTCGACAGCATCGAGATCAGTCACATTCTGGTGGACTCGGAGGGCAAGGCGCGGGAAATCATGGCCATCCTGGAGGACGATCCGGAGAGTTTCGGGGAGCTGGCGCGCGAGCATTCCCTGGCAGACACCCGCGAGGACGGCGGCTATGTCGGCAGGGTGTTGCGCGGCGCCCTGCGCGGCGACGTCGAAGCCAAGGTGTTCAACGCCACCGAGGGTGATCTGCTCGGCCCGTTTCCTTCGGCCGATGAATCCTACTTTGAAATCTTCACAGTGAACGCCAAGCGGCCCGCCGCGTTCAACGAGGACATCGTTGCCGAAATTCGCCGCCTGTTGCGTGACGAGTGGATCGCTGCGCGGGCGCGGGAACACCGCATCGAGATTTGCTAGCACATGGCACAGGACCCGGACGAGCTCTGTTCGGTCGAATTTCTCGGCGCCGTCGAGATTTTCTCGGCCTTCAATACCGGTGAACTGGAGACACTGGCGAAAAGCGCCGAACTCCGGAATTTCGAATTCGGTGAAACCGTCTATAACGCCGGCGACCCCGGTGACGGACTCTATGTGATCAAGAGCGGTGCGGTGCGCATTTTCACCGAAGAGCAGGGCAAGGAAATCAGCATGGGTGTGCGCAAGGCCGGCGAGGTGTTCGGCGAAATGGCGGTGGTGCGCGACTACCCGTACGAGTCCTCGGTGCGGGCATCCTCAAAAACCGAGTTGCTGTTTTTCCCCCGCGCTAGTTTCACCGCTGCCCTTGACGGCAATGCCGCCGCACAGGCGTTCATTGCCAGCTACGTCGCCATCAGTTCCCTGGGTGGTTTCGTGTCGCGGCTGTTCAAGCTGCGCGGCAAGGTCAACAAAAACGAGATCGAGGAGTACATTCGCAGCGTCGGCATCAAACGCGTGCGCGCGGGCAAGGTGATACTCGAACAGGGCAGCACGGAAGACCGGCGCCTGTATGTGTTACGCCAGGGACGGGTGCGCATCGTTCATAACGAGGCCAAGACCGAGTACCCGCTCGGCAATCTGGAGCAAGGCGAAATCTTCGGCGAAAAGAGTTGCCTGCTGCGCCAGGAGCAACCGGCGACCGTCATTGCCGAAAGCGACGTGGTTTTGCTGGTTATCCCGGAAAAAACCATTCACTATATCCTCGAACGCAATCCCAGGCTGCGCGAAGTTCTGGATGAGCGCATCCGTTTTTTCGAGCGGGACCTGGAACGGCAGAAAGTCCTGTCGGAACGCAGAAACCGGCCGTTGCTGCTCGATCTGTGGTCGCGTCCCGAGTCTGGGGAGCGGATCATCAAGCGCTTCCGGCTGGTGGAACAGGCCGAGGAGATGGATTGCGGTGCGGCCTGTCTCGCCATGATCTGCAGGCACTACAAGATTCCCATGACGCTCGGGAAACTGCGCGAACTCGCCAACGTGACGCGTGAGGGCGCGACACTCGACAGCCTCGCGCGGGTCGGTGAATCGCTGGGATTCACCACGCGCGGTGTTCAGTGCACTTTCCAGGCATTGCTCGGCTTCGAGTTGCCGTTCATCGCCCACTGGGAGGGTTATCACTACATCATCGTCTACGGCCTGTCCAAACACCATGTCTGGGTGGCCGACCCGGGACCGGGATTCCGCAAACTGACCGTCGCCGAGTTCGAAAAGGGCTGGACGGGAACCTGTCTGCTGTTCACGCCCGGCAGCGATATGGTGCAGCTGGCAACCGCACGTTCACCGTGGCTGCGATTTGTCGGCTACCTGAAACCCTACAAGAAAATCCTCGCCTACCTGTTCATCGCCACCTTCGTCATCCAGATACTGGGCGTGGCGCCGCCGCTCATCATCCAGCACATCCTCGATGAGGTGATCGTGCATGAAAACGTGTCGCTGCTGCATGTCCTGATCGTCGGGTTGATCCTGGCCAATGTGTTTACCCAGCTCACGAGTCTGATGCGCGCATTCCTGTCCAATTTCATGATGCGCAACATGGATTTTTCCATGATGTCGGGATTCTTCAAGCACGCCCTGTCGCTGCCGCTTCCGTTTTTTGCGAAACGCAAGACCGGCGATATCATCGCGCGGTTCCAGGAGAACCAGACCATCCGCTCGTTCCTGACCGAGTCGACCGTTACCACGCTGCTCAACCTGTTGATGGTGTTCATCTACTTCACCATCCTGTTCCTCTACAGCACCAAGATGACCCTGCTGCTGCTGGCGCTGGTGATACCGATCCTCGTCATGACGGTTGCCATCACGCCGAAACTGAAGGCCTATGCGCGCGATGCGTTCCAGGCCTCGACCGATGCCCAGTCGACACTGATGGAAATCATCGGCGGCGCCGAGACCGTAAAGGGCATGGGCATCGAGCGGCCGATGCGGCTGAAATGGGAAAAGAAGTACGCCCATTCGCTCAACGTCGGTTACCGCGCCCAGCGCTTCAACATCCTGGTCGGGCTGGTGAGCCAGTTGTTGAATGCAACCGTCACCATTTCCATCCTGTGGATGGGCACCGACCTGGTGCTGGCGCAGGAACTCACCATTGGTCAGCTGATTGCCTTCAACGCCTTGATGGGCAGCGTCATGAGCCCCTTGATGGGGCTGGTGGCGCTATGGAACAAGTTGAACGAAGCCGGCGTGGCCATGGAAAGGCTGGGTGATATCCTGGAGCTGGAACCCGAGCAGAAACCCGGGGAGATAGCCTCGCGCGTCCTGCTGCCCGACCTCCAGGGCGATATCGATTTCAGAAATGTCTATTTCCGCTATGGCGGCAATGAAACGCCCTACGTGCTGGAAAACATCAGTTTCAGCGTGCGCGCGGGCGAACTGGTCGCCATCGTCGGCCAGAGTGGCTCGGGCAAGACCACGCTGGCAAAACTGCTGGTGGGCTTCTACCTGCCCACGGAAGGTACGCTCAGCGTTGACGGCTATGACCTGACGGCGATCGACATGGAGTATTACCGCGCGCAAATCGGCTACGTCATGCAGTCGAACCTGCTGTTTTCCGGAACCATCGCCGAAAACATCGCCAGCGGAGTCGAAAATCCCGACCGCAACC
>JBAVKA010000489.1:0-3220 GCA_049688075.1 Gammaproteobacteria bacterium | reverse complement strand
TGGTGGGCGATACTGGGATTGAACCAGTGACCCCTGCCGTGTGAAGGCAGTGCTCTCCCGCTGAGCTAATCGCCCTGTTGAAACCATCGATTGGGAATATTAAGGGCCTGAGCCCACCGGGTCAATTGGCTTCACCTGTTAAATCTGGAACAATACCGCCTGCTCGGAAGGCTGGTATCTTTCGCCTTATGCACCGGATTGCCGGGCCGATAGCCCCGGCGTACTAACAGGAAATCAATCATGTTCGATATCAAGGAAGCGAGAATTGCTGTCGTGGGTCTCGGCTATGTAGGGCTGCCGCTGGCGATCGAATTCGGCAAGCACTATCCAACCATAGGACTGGATACGAAGACGGAACGTATCCGGGAACTCGCGGAGGGGGAGGACAGTACGCGGGAAGTGGATTCCACGGAAATTGCGAAAGCGAAGCACCTGCTGTTCACGAACCGGCCTGAGCAGGTCGCGGGGTGTAATGTCTATATAATCACAGTGCCCACGCCGATTGACCGCTACAAGCGGCCGGATCTGTCCTATCTGGAACAGGCCAGCACAATGGTAGGTGGCGTGCTCAGTCCGGGTGATATCGTCATTTATGAGTCCACCGTATATCCAGGAGCTACGGAGGAGGTCTGCGTGCCGGCGATTGAGGCGGGTTCCGGTTATACGTTTAACAAGGATTTCTTTGTGGGCTACAGTCCGGAACGCATCAATCCGGGCGACAAGGTGCATACGGTTACCAAGGTCAGAAAGGTGACCTCCGGATCCACCCCTCAAGTCGCTGAATTCGTAGATTCACTGTATCGCAGCATTATCCCGGCGGGAACCTACCGGGCGAGCAGTATACGCGCGGCGGAGGCCTCCAAGGTAATCGAGAATACCCAGCGGGATCTGAACATTGCGCTTATCAACGAACTGGCGCTGATATTCAACCGGATGGGGATCGACACCGAGGAGGTACTGGAGGCGGCTGGGACAAAATGGAATTTTCTGCCGTTCAGACCGGGACTGGTCGGCGGTCATTGCATCGGTGTCGATCCCTACTATCTGACCCACAAGGCGCAGGAGATCGGTTATCACCCGGAGGTCATACTGGCCGGGCGACGTATCAACGACAATATGGGAATCTATGTCGCCGGTCAGATTATCAGGCTGATGATGATGAGGAAGCTGCAGGTGGCCGATTCAAAAATCCTGATGCTCGGCCTTGCGTTCAAGGAAAACTGTTCGGACCTGCGCAATACCCGCGTAGTTGACCTTGTTTCCGAGCTGCGGGTCTACAATGCCATCGTGGATGTCCATGATCCCTGGGTCGACGAAAATGAGGCAAAGGCAGAGTATGGCATTGACCTGGTCGCCAGTCCCGCACCGGGTGAATACGATGCGGTGGTCATCGCAGTTGCCCACGATATATTCCGGGAGAAGGGAGCAGAAGGTCTGCGGGCTTACTGCAATACCGGTGGTATACTCTACGACGTGAAATACCTGCTGCCTGCGCATGCAGTCGATGGTCGGCTGTAGGCGGAATCGGATGATTTAAGAACAGTTCTGGACAAGGCTAACCCATGAAAGTACTTGTTACCGGTGCTGCCGGTTTTATCGGCTCGGCGCTGTCATTGCGACTGCTGGAGCGCGGTGATGAAGTCATCGGCATAGACAGCCTGAATGATTATTACGCTGTATCACTGAAACAGGCACGCCTTGAACGCACCACGCGGTTCGATACCTATACCGACCTGCGCATGGATATCGAGGACCGCGCCGCCATCGCCGGGGCGTTCGAGAAATACCGCCCGGAGCGGGTTGTCAATCTGGCCGCCCAGGCGGGCGTGCGTTATTCCCTGATAAACCCGCATGCCTATGTGGACACCAACCTCGTGGGTTTTGCCAACATCCTCGAAGGCTGTCGTCATCACGGGGTCCGGCATCTTGTGTTCGCATCCAGCAGCTCCGTTTATGGCGCGAACACCAAGATGCCGTTGTCGATCCATGACAACGTGGATCATCCCTTCAGCCTGTATGCCGCAAGCAAGAAAGCCAATGAATTGATGGCGCATACCTACAGCCATCTCTACCGGCTACCGTCAACCGGTCTGCGCTTTTTCACGGTATACGGCCCGTGGGGCCGGCCGGACATGTCCTATTCCCTGTTCGCCGCGAACATACTGCAGGGAAAGCCTATTGATGTGTTCAACTACGGCAATCACCGTCGCGACTTCACCTATATCGATGATGTCGTCGAAGGGGTCATGCGCGTGCTCGACCGGATACCGGAACCGAACCCGGAATGGAACGGGGATGCTCCGGATCCGGCATCGAGCTCGGCGCCCTACCGGCTGTACAATATAGGCAACAACCAGCCGGTTGAATTGAGACGCTATATCGAAGTCCTGGAAGCCTGCCTCGGCAAAAAGGCGCAGATGAATCTGCTGCCGTTGCAGCCGGGCGATGTCCCGGATACCTATGCCGATGTGGCCGATCTGGTCAGGGACACGGGCTACAAGCCGGATACACCCATCGAGGTCGGGCTCGCCAACTTCGTTGCGTGGTATCGTGGTTATTTCAAGGTGTAATCAGGGCCTGTTAACACGTGTAGATCGCCGCGTTGCTGTCTGAAATCAGGCCAGGCAAGGCGCGAGGAGCGAAGTTTGGTTATGCTAAATGAACGACGAGTAACGCCGCATGGCCTGATTTCAGGCGCAACCCGAAGGGACGGGGCCATATTCCCGCAATCCTGCGTTAGCGCTCATTTGTGTAGCGTAACTACACGGCACTCGCGCTGCCTTGTTTTGCGAAAAAATGGCCGCCGTCGCGACGACCATACAAGCGCTAACAGGTCCTAGCATGCAGGAAGGAAGTTGCGGTGCTGAACCGTTTGCCTTGCGGGTGACCGGTGACAGCATGGAACCGGAGTTCAGGGACGGCTGTATCATTATCATCGACCCGGAGGGCGTCATTTCCGACGGCTGTTATGTGCTGGCGCGTCATGGAGACGGGTATATCTTCCGGCAACTGGTCTATAGCGGCGACAAATATCTGCTGAAGGCGCTGCAGGAAGGGCATGAAATCATTGAAATGCCGGACCTCACACCGGTATCAGGCGTTATCGTCCAGCAGGCGGGGCGCAGGCGCGCCGATCGCAAACATTACATCTGAGAGCCGTTAACTGTCGTGTCGGTTGGGGTCCAGCTGGTCGGGCCGCAGCCGGGTGGTAAAGAAATCA
>JBAVKA010000488.1:0-12588 GCA_049688075.1 Gammaproteobacteria bacterium | reverse complement strand
GCGCATCGCCTACAAGCTGCAGGAGAACGCGTTCCGCACGGTGGACCCCGAGCTGCTCGAGCGCAATGCGCGGCGTATCCAGGCGCTGGTCGAGACCGGCCAGTCCCCCAAGCGCGACCGCGAGCTGCGCCTCCTGCCCGGCACGGTGCTCACCCGTGAGTATCGCGGTGTGGAGCACCACGTGGCCGTCACGCAGGGCGGGCAGTACGCCTACCAGGGCAGGCCGTATCCCAGCCTCTCCATGATCGCCCGCGAGATCACCGGCACCCGCTGGTCCGGGCCGCTGTTCTTCGGCCTCAAGGCGGCTGGGAAGCCCAAGGCCAAGAATTTAGGAGGCCGGCGATGAGCGCGCACCTCACGCGACGTATGCGCTGCGCCGTCTACACCCGAAAGTCCACGGAGGAGGGGCTCGACCAGGAGTACAACTCCATCGATGCCCAGCGCGATGCGGGGCATGCCTATATCGCGAGCCAGCGTGCCGAGGGCTGGATCCCGCTCCACGATGACTTCGACGATCCCGCTTACTCGGGTGGCCACATGGACCGCCCTGCGCTCAAGCGGCTGCTCGCCGACATCGAGGCCGGCAAGCTCGATATCGTGGTGGTCTACAAGATCGATCGCCCGACCCGGTCGCTCACCGACTTCTCGCGCATGATCGAGGTGTTCGAGCGTCACGGGGTGTCCTTCGTCTCGGTCATCCAGCAGTTCAACACCACGACCTCGATGGGACGGCTGATGCTCAACATCCTGCTGTCCTTCGCCCAGTTCGAGCGTGAGGTGACCGGCGAGCGCATCCGCGACAAGATCGCGGCCAGCAAGCGCAAGGAACTGTGGATGGGCGGCATACCGCCGTTGGGCTATCGTTGCCGCCATCCTCGATGAGACGCTGTTTGATCTGGCGGCGGGGACGCCGTTGCTGTGGGAGGGGCAGTGGAGTAGGGTTGGAGAGAGATGATGACTTGTCTTGATCCATTTACAGGGTACGCAAACGCCTTCGTCATTTGGTCGGATTTGTAGCTTCGCACATGAATCCGATACAGCGCCTCCGGGGGTGTTTGGTATCAATATGGAAAGTGGCCCGGCCTGCAGTGGGGCGCTGCACTCACAGCAATAGGCTGCAGGCACTCTGAAAGTCTATTCCCGCGCGGTTGATTTTCGTGGATCATATGCCGGAATCACGCGTTAACCACCGCCTTTGTGCCAAAAAAACTCATCAAACGTTACCTCCCCGACCACCAGACCCTGCGTACGCATCGCCATTTACAGGTATTCGGCGCTCGGCTTCACGATCCGAATCTATGGCATCTGAACCGGCGCTCTGCCTCGGGCGCATTCGCGGTCGGCCTGTTCGTTGCCTTCGTTCCCATCCCACTGCAGATGCTCCTGGCGGCTGCCCTGGCGATCCTCGCACGGGTCAATCTTCCGGTGTCGGTCGCCCTGGTCTGGATCACCAATCCCATCACGTTGCCCCCCGTCTTTTATATCTGTTATCGCGTCGGGGCCTGGATCCTGAACGAACCGGGGCCGGCGCCCAACTTTGAGTTTTCCATGGAGTGGCTCCAGTCGGAACTTGCCTTCATCTGGCAGCCATTCCTGCTGGGGAGCTTGCTGACCGGGATAGCAAGCGCGGTACTCGGCTATTGCACCGTGCGGGGTTTGTGGCGCCTCAACCTGACGCGCTACCACCGACGCCGTAAACTGATGCGCGCCGCACGGGAATCCTCAGGTGGTGAGGGCGGCCTGGATATGAGAAACCGCGGTGGTTGAAGGCCAACCTCGCTGCGCGACCTGAACGAGATCGACTTGTTTTCAGAGACGATTCGTCGCAAGACTGCCGACGGGCTATTCGAAGCGGAAAACTATCAACGATTCCTGTCAGTGGTCACTCCAAACCGAAATAACTCCACATCCGGATTGACGGACGCCTTTCCAGTTCCCAAGGGGGGAATAGAATGGGCCGACGCTTACTGGCCGAAAACCGTGCTCACCAGGTAGGTCGTATAGCCCACGTAGCAGGCCAGCAGCACCAATCCCTCAACACGGTTGATGCGACCAGGACCTCGGAACCCGTATCCGATGACGAATAAAGACAGGGTCAAGGCGGCCATGACCAGCATGTCTCGGTTGAAGAGTTCCGGCCCCACCGCCAATGGATGGATTGCGCCAGCGATCCCCACCACGGCCAAGGTGTTGAACAGGTTGGAGCCGAGCACGTTGCCCAAGGCGATGTCATGCTCTCCCTTGCGAGTGGCAATGACCGATGAGGCCAGTTCCGGCAACGAGGTGCCGACCGCAACGATGGTCAGGCCAATGATCAGGTCACTCACGCCGAAGTCGTGGGCGATTTCCACGGCGCCCCAGACCAGGATGCGGGAGCTGATAATCAGGATGATCAGTCCTGCAACCAGCCAGAAGATCGCCCTCCGAATGGGCATGGCGTGAACTTCCAGCTCCTGTTCCATCTCGCTTCCCAGCGCATCTGCTTTTTTCTGCAGACCCTGCCAGATGGTCCAGGTCATCAGCCCGCCGAATACGCCCAGCAGCACGAAGGCGTCGATGCGGGTAATCTCACCGTCCCAGAGTTGCCATGCGGCCAGCGCGGTCACGACACTGAGGATGGGAAGTTCCTTGCGCAGTACCTGCGAATGTACGGCAATGGGACTGATCAACGCGGTAAGCCCCAGGATCAGAGCGATGTTGGTGATGTTGGAACCGTAGGCGTTACCCAGCGCAATCCCCGGGTTTCCTTGGGAGGCGGCCAGCGCAGAGACCACCATCTCCGGTGCGGAGGTGCCGAAACCGACGATCACCATGCCGATCAACAGCGGCGGCATGCCGATATGACGAGCGGCGGAAGCCGAGCCTTCCACAAAACGGTCGGCACTCCAGACGAGCAGCGCCAGACCAAAAGCGATGGCGAGAAAAGCTAAAGTCATACGAAATATAAATCTCCTGAGTGCTGGACCTGACTTGATTATCCCTTGGTTGGATGCGGAGGCAATGGCCTAATAGTCGAGACTCCCAGTTCGCGGCCTTGCTGTTTATACCCTGGCCGCGAAAACTGATGGCTTTGGCTGACGCCGGGCTTCTTCAGTCGAAAACTACACTCCTGACAAGTGCTGGGGCTGTTGGATTGGCAGATATTGATCCTTTTCATAGGGCTGATCGTAGTCAACCATGCCCTGCAACAGACAGGTTTGCCAGTTCAGGATGTATACATGTCTAGTCCAGCCACTCGCGAGCGGTCTCGGTGATGGCGGACACGGCTGGGTGGGATATCCGCCGTTCCACTGAGATCGCGTAATACTGTTCACGAACGTCCTCCGTGCTGCCAATGATGCGCACACCGTATTGCTTTGCCACTTCCGAGGCAATGGGTGTCGGTATGATGAAAATTCCGTTGCCGGCCTGACCAAAAACTTTCATCAGGGCACTGTCGTCGAATTCCCCGACGATGCGCGGGTAGATGCGCAGACTGTCCAGCCATTCCAGCAGTCTTGCCTGCACCAGGTTGGTTTCGCTCGGTATCAGCAGCGGTGCACCGTTGAGGCTGTGCGGGAAGTTCTTGCGCAGCGGATTGGCCAGGTGCGGCACGGCGAGGAAGCTGATACCGCACTCGCCGAGTGCGTGGCTGAAGCCGCGCACGTTGATGCCGGACGGGATCGGACCGTCCGCGATTACCATGTCCACCCGGTGCAGGGCGAGTTCTGCCAGCAGGCTAGCCAGGTTGTTTTCGCGGCAGATGATTCGCACCGGCTCGGACATGGAAAGTGCGGGTGCGAGCAGACGGTAGGCGATGGTTTTGGGCACGACATCGGCAATGCCGACCTTGAAGATCATCGGCCTGTCGGGCGGCAGGTTGCGCAGCGCTTCCTCGAGCTCGCCACCCAGCGAAAACATCTCGTCGGCATAGCTCAGCACCAGCCGTCCCGTCTCGGTCAGTTCCAGGTTGCGACCCACCTTGCTGAAGAGCGCTTCCCCGATACTGTCCTCCAGCAGACTGATCTGGCCGCTGATGGTCTGGGGCGTGAGGTGCAGGCGCTCGCCGGCGCGCGCTATGCCGCCTTGCTTGGCCACCACCCAGAAATAGTGCAGGTGCTTGTAGTTGAACATTGCACGCCAAAACTTCGTAAATAACGAATAGTATATACATTATATTCGACTATTCCTTGTTTTCAATCGGCGTTACGCTGTCCGCCGTGTCCAAAAATCACAGCGGCTTGGAGGTAACCATGCAGATTGAAATTCAGGCACGGAATTTTTCCCTGACCCGCGCCATGCGCGATCACATCGAGCGGCGACTGGGGTTTGCACTCAGCACGTGCTACCGGCATGTTACACGCATCCTGGTGCGGCTCTCCGACATCAACGGGCCGCGTGGCGGCAACGACAAACGCTGCCATCTCGAGGTGATGCTACCGGGCCAGGCAGTGGTGGTGGAAGATACTGAGGCCGATCTGTACGTTGCGATCAACCGGGCGGCGTCACGTGCCGGCCGCACCGTGATGCGCCAGCTCAGGCGCAAGCGACGCATCGACCGGGTTTACACCCCTGCGAACAGGGCGTTGTCGCAGGACATCGTCTAAATCGTTTGTTTCGATCATTAGCCACAAAGGAGACGGATATGAACATGAACCCATCTATCATGAGACCGGCCACCGCGACCCGGGCGAGCGCGCTGGCTACCAACAAGGTATTGCGCAACACCTACAGCCTGCTGTCCATGACCTTGCTGTTCAGCGCGGCAACCGCAGGCGTGTCGATGGCCCTCAAGCTGCCGCACCCAGGGTTGCTGCTCACACTGGCCGGTTATTTTGGCCTCCTGTTCGCGACGTCGAAGTTCCGCAACAGCGGCCTCGGCCTGGTGTTCGTGTTCGCGCTGACCGGCTTCATGGGTTATACGCTGGGACCGATCCTGAATGCCTACCTCAGCCTGGCCAACGGTGGCCAGGTCGTGATGACCGCCATGGGCGGTACCGGCCTGATCTTCCTGGGCCTGTCAGGTTATGCGCTGGTGAGCCGCAAGGATTTCAGCTTCATGGGCGGGTTCCTGATGGTTGGTATCCTGGTGGCATTTCTCGCCGGCCTGGCGGCGGTTTTCCTCGAAATGCCGACCCTGTCTCTGGCTGTGTCCGCGATGTTCGTGTTGCTGATGGCGGGGCTCATCCTGTTTGAGACCAGCAACATCATCCACGGTGGTGAAACCAACTACATCATGGCGACTGTGAGCCTGTATGTATCGATCTTTAACCTTTTTACCAGTCTGTTGCACCTGCTGGGCTTCATGGGTGGTGAGGAATGATTCAACCGCCGGCTTCCAGGATCGCAATTACCGGATAGGAAAACAGCCACCATGAACGTTGAAAATCTTTTTAACCAGTTCTTTGTACCAGTTTCACACACGGCAATGGGAATAACGCTAAAAAAAGCTCTAGGGTTGTCTTGACTGGCTTAACAAATCATCTGGGTAGAGTGGGGGGGAAACATGCCCCCCTTCACTAATATGATGGGTTCCTTATTCTCACTTGAGAAGCAAATTTTGAACTCGTCATCTAATTCAGAAAGATTGAACCTACTGACTAATGGAAGGGCTTTGGGCTATCGACTGAAGCCACCATAAGAAAATTCTAAAGGTCTCGAATGGGGCCTAAAACGACATCCCTCCCGTTCCATGGCACGTCTCGAATGTACTGAAACCGGTCGTTCCCGGGTTGGACTCTGTTCGGCAACTATCGAACCAAAGCGGCCTATCGTGGACGACTGCCTGTCTTGACTCTGGAACCCAGCGACGCCCGGTAGGGCGCAAGACGCCGCCGGTGTGCCCTCGGCTAAGACTTGTCGGAAAGCTCAATTAACGCCAGGGTTTCACCCCAGGTTCGGTAGATTCCGGAGACTAGGAGGAGTGTGGTTGAGCCCGCTATGGCGAAAGGGGCGAAAGCCTCTCCGGCGATCAATCCCGCGCCGCCGCAGATCAGGATGACGCTGGCAACGATCGGAGTTACGTTGTGGAAGATCCTGTCCATCTTGCTCTTAATGGCCCTGAGATGGAGACGGCTCCGCACGCGGACTACATTAATTCGATAAATTAAGCCACCAATCCCCATCACGACGAAAATAACTCCACTTGGCCAATTGGACTGCCACGGCACCAACATTACCATGCTCTGGAGCAGGACCCCGGCGAAGCTGTACATCGCAGGCGTCAGCGATGCATGTGCGATGTCCAGCTTTCGAGAGGTCGACAAGCCGGTGCCAAGCGTGACAACAACAAACAGCAACCCCACAAACACCCCACCCGCCGCCCCGGTCGTGGTGAAGAAGTCGCTCCAACCGTTAAGCATCAGACCATTCCTCGAAGTTCGGCGCGATATTATGAACTAAGATACCCAAAATAGGCGACAAAATGGCCGGTATGGAGCAAGTAAAATCAGACTCCCAGTGCCATGATATGCTGCATCTGAGACCTTCCCAGCTTAATCGGGAAGGTCTTTTGGCCGCACCCGGCCCTACACCATCCGCTTATAAAAGATTTCACTAAAGGACGGGATACGACCCGTTGTTGACCTTCGCTCAGAATGCCGGGACGGCAGGAACGTACTGTAAGCAGACTACAGGGGGCGGTTGCGGTTCGACCACCACCCAATGCCTTTTTCACTTGCTGCTCGTTGTATTCCCGCCGCCAGGCCTCGATCACGGCCTGGGCATAGGCGAGAGTCAGGAACCAATGCTCGTTCAGGCATTCATCGCGTAGCCGTCCGTTGAACGACTCGATGTAGGCGTTCTGGTTGGGCTTGCCGGGTTCAATGAGGCGCATGCTCTCACCATGTTGGTGCCCTCAGATCAGGGGACCCGGAAACATTGCACCGAACATGGCCCGTCATCCCGGAACCTGGATGCCCGGCCGAAATCTTGCCCGAAAATCACACATGTACTAAACCTATACAAAGATTATTTTCTTTCTTGACTATGTACAATATTTGTATAGTATATAGCTTGCAGGATCAGCAAATCAGATCTTATGCACAACTTATGTACAAGTTAGGAAATTTGAGGATGCCATTCATAACCTGAATTCACACAGAGTTATGAATCCTTAACCCTGTCAGACAAGAGACACGATACGTGTACAAGGAGAACCGAAATGAAATATTCAATGATCATCAGGTCTGTAGCCGCCGCCGGCATATTGCTTGGATCACTTAATGTGATGGCCTCCGGTTATGGTGGCGGCTGGTCGCTTGACAGCCATACCGGCACGCTGATTAATGCCAACGCTCCCAGTTACAGCAGCAGCGGGTCCGCGACGGCAATGAAAAGCAAGGAAGGCAGCGGATTCGGCAACGGCTGGTCGAAAAACAGCCACACCGGCACGCTGATGAACCCCAACGCCCCTTCATACGAAAAGCAGCCCCATGCTGCAGGCGACAAGCAAGTCACTCTCAACAGCTTCGGTGGTGGCAGGTATCAGGATAAGACTACCGGCACGTTGACCCGCATGGATTAACTGAAGGACCTTGAAAAGGGGCAGGGAAGCCCCTTTAACTTTTTGCATGCGTCATGACTGGTCCAATACGGTGGTGTGACTGGATACCCCGCCAATAGAGGCATCGTATGCGATTAAATTAATCACCGAGAGGAAATCAAAATGAAACTAACAACCAGTCATACCTCGATCGGAAAAGTGATAACCGTTGAAACGGACGAAGAACTTGACCTGAAGTCCCACGGAGTATTCGTCGACGCCTGCAGGCTGGCTGGGCACTCCGAACAAAGTACTATCGATGTGAACCTTATGAAAACACGGAAAATCCGAGGTTCAGGGGTGGACATGCTGTTAATGCTGCATGAGCTTACTGGTTGCGAGAGCAACCGCATCCGTCTTATCAACTGCAATCCTGATATCCGCAACCAACTGATTACAAGCAAGGTTGGGCAACACTTCCAAGTAGTGTAGTAGCGCCCGTTTGTTCTGTGATTATAGAAACATCCAACTTCATCAACAATCTGATGTGCTGAGAGTGCTTTCTACATGAATCCGTCCGTTTATCATCGCATAGAACATCCCATTATCGGCGGCATCAACGTCTGGAGTTGCTGCATTTCTGCCGTTCCCTATTCGTCTGGGAAGGGCAGGATTTGGCCGATCCCTGTCCTACACCAGGCGCTTATAAAAGGATTCGCTAATTGGCGGGAGTCGACCCTACTGCGACATTCAGGTCATTTCACTTCATGTCGTGTTTGTACTCAGAGCTGTCGCTCATGGTGGCGTTTATCGTAGGTATGCCATATTATTTTTCCGCACAAATATATTGTTCCCTCCACCTTAACCTGAGGTGCCAAAACAGATGAATATTCGACATATCTCCGCGACCATCGCGATGGTCGCCGCGTTCGTCCTGGCCCCGTTGGCGCCGGCGAGCGACTTAACACCGGCCGAAGTGCGCGCCATCGCCGAAGAGGGCTTCATCTACGGCCTGCCGTTGGTGATGAACTACGCGGTGATGTATGAATACGCCGTCGACAAGAACAGCAGCCAGTACAAGGCGCCGTTCAACCACATCAAGAACATACCGCGCGTGTTCACCTACAAGGACACAGCGATCATTTCGCCGAACAGCGATACGCCGTACTCGTTTGCTTGGGTCGATCTGCGTGCCGAACCCGTGGTGATTTCGGTGCCGGAGGTGCCCAGGGGCCGCTACTACGTGGTGCAGTTGGTCGACAGCCACACCTACAACTACGGCTATATCGGCAGCCGTGCCACCGGCAACGAGCCTGGTAAATACCTGGTCGTCGGCCCCGACTGGAAAGGCGAGAAGCCGGCCGGTATCGACAAGGTGTTCCAGTCGCTCACACCGTTCAGTCTCGCGGGATTCCGCACCCAGCTCTTCGATCCGGCAGACATGCCTAACGTGATCAAGGTCCAGGACGGCTACCAGGTGGAAACGCTTTCCGCCTACCTCAAGCAGCCCGCACCAACCGCCGCGCCGAAGATCGACTTCCTTCCAGCCACTACCGGCGGTATCAAGGATAACTTCTGGAATTATCTGGACGCCGCACTTGAATTCATTCCGCAGACCGACGAAGACAAAGATATTCGCGCCAAACTCGCGTCTATCGGCATCGGCCCTGGCAAGACCTTTAACTTCAAAGACCTCAGCTCGGAACACAAGGCAGCCTTAATTGAGGGCATGAAGGAAGGCGACGCACAGGTGAGCAAGTTCCTCGCCGAAGGCACCAAACAGGTAAATAACTGGAACATCGGGGCCTTCTGGGGTGACCAGAAGTTCTACAGCGGTGAGTGGTTGAAGCGTGCCGCAGGTGCCAAGGCCGGCATCTACGCCAACGACGCGATCGAAGCGACCTATCCCTACACCCGAGTAGACGGCAATGGCCAAACACTTGATGCCAGCAAGCATAACTACACCCTGACCTTCGCCGCTGGCGAAACCCCACCGGTCAACGCCTTCTGGTCAGTGACGATGTATGACGGCAAGTCCCAGCTCCTCATCGAGAACCCCATCAACCGCTACATCATCAACTCCCCGATGATGCCGAACATGAAGAAGAACGATGACGGCTCGCTGACGATTCACATTCAGCACGAAAGCCCCGGCGCCGAAAAGGAAGCTAACTGGCTCCCTGCTCCAAACGACACAGTCTACCTTGCCATGCGTCTCTACTGGCCGAAGACCGAAGCCCCTTCTATCCTCCCGCCGGGAAATGGCAGTTGGAAGCCGCCGGCCGTCGTAATGGCCAAGTAACAAGCCGTTTGAACCAAGACACTTAGTTAATAGCGTCTTGTATGATCAAAAAGAGGCCCGGCAGTAAAATGCCGGGTTTTTTTATTTGAAGCAAATCAGGCAGCAAGCAGGTATCGATGTAGTGCGAAGATTGAAGGAGTTTCGCGTGTCGCTTTTGTTTCTGCCAATGACCGCTATTGCGGCATTCCGGTCATATCAGGGTTGTGTCGGTATGCCTTATTTGGTGCATAAACGCGACATCAATCGCGGCCCTTGGTAAGTCTAGGCTATTGATCCAACAGATGTGGATATTTAAACATGGCAAAAAAGTCACTTTTTAACACTGACTTTTAGGCCTTCTAATAGTAGTTGAACTAAAAATGAATTCCGACGATTTGGAGATTGTGGCAGAGGATCTAGCTTTCTTGGCAAACAGGTGGCCTAAGGTCACATCCAAGACTGAAATCAGGCATGGTAGCACCCTTCTTAGGCGCTTACTTGTTGAAGGGGGGCTGAGCCGAGCATGGCGGACCGTCGGCTTTTCCCGTACCCGCAGAACCTTCTTGTCGTAACGTCCCCGGCAGCAATGACCACAGTTCGAACAGAGTGCTGTTTTTCTCGCCTCCTGAGCTTGATGACACGAGCGCACCGGTCACCGAATACACCACTCAATCGGGAGGCCGCCACGAAACCGGGCAACGTGAATAGCGAGCGAATCGATTGGGGATTTTTCATGCGGTTAGCCTATCCGAAATACGGATCACTTTTCAGCGCCTGATAATGAGCTGAATATCCTACTATTCACAATGACTTATACTATTTCTACGTCAGGATTTACCCGCACGTTTCCGCGTAGACCCAATAAATGTAAGGAGGGGGAACATGAAAAAACAGCAACCACTACTTTCCCAAATTCTCAGAAAAAAGCTTTGTTTTTCATGTCCTCTGTTGGGCAAGAATGCATCAAGAAAAATTGGCGTCCTTGTATTGACGTTTCTGGCCGCCGGGTTGGCTGCTGTACCGGATCTCAAAGCTGCCACTAACGTGCCCGTCTACGGCGTATTCGAATTGACCTTGACTGCCAGTGGCAGCTACTCAAATCCCTATCTGAAGATGCCTGGAGATAATTCTTCTCCCGGCTTTGTCACTGCCACGTTCAGCGGACCAGGCAACAGGAAAATCAACTTGGATGGATTCTGGGACGGTGGCAAGACCTGGAAAGTTCGCATGGCGCCCACCGTTGCCGGTACCTGGAGCTATTGGACGTCCTCCGCCGATTCTGGTCTCAACGGCAAAACGGGGTCATTCAATGCCGTCTCGTCTTCTGCTCACGGATTCATCCAAGTTGACCCCAATCATCCACATCATTTTCGTTGGACCGACGGCAAGCCTTGGTATTACGCGGCGACGTCAATAAGTATCGCTTCATTCGACACCTCCGCCCCGACAAGTGAGCGCTTCAGATTAGATGACGGCACCTTCCAGAACATGGCCTCCGTCCGAGCCTCTCAGGGCTTCACCACCGTCCACTGGGGATTCTACGGCTACCAAAAGCCTTTGTTTAACAACAAGACTCAGGCCAACGAGGGCGGACCGCCGTTTACCAATTATGACGTCGATAAGCTCAATCCTGCCTACTTTCAATATGGCGATCAAAGGGTAAAAACTCTTCTCGATGTCAACATCGTTCCGCAATTTATAATTGGCTGGCCGGACCAGGGCATATGGAGCTATGGCGATGCGCGCCTCAAACGCTACTGGCGCTATATCATCGCCCGCTATACCGCCTATAACATCATGTACAATTTGTTTGGCGAAGGCGACGAGTTCGGCACCAACTGGCACACAATCGTCAACGATTTTGGCTCAATGACCAAAACTTTCGACCCCTACGGTCATTTGACTTCGACCCATTTGACAAGGGGGCCAGACGCTACTTTAGCCGGATACCCTTGGTATGGCTTTATTATGCTTCAGCTAGCCACCTCTGCAACGAATAGCTATCTGAACTACAACAAGCCGGTCATAAATACGGAGTATTGTGGTTATGAATATGTGATCAATAGCTGGGGCTCGTGCTTCGGCACCCCACTTATCGACGGCAATATACTGCGCCCCATGATCTGGGACATCCGTGGACGCGGTGGCTATTTCGTTTACGAAACCTGGTGGGGCAGCAATCTGACCTCGACCGGCGCCCTGGCCGCAGCCTATGCCAATCAGTTTTTTGAAAATCGGACGAAATATTGGCTGCTGGAATCGCACCCTGAGCTGTTTGGCGGCAAGCAAGGTCTGGCAGATCCCCTGCACGAGTACGTGGTCTACCTCAAGACGGGTGGCAGTGTTTCTGTCAATCTGACCGGCGCTTCCGGAACGTTCGACGTAGAATGGTACAATCCCCGCACAGGCGCCGTTACCAAGAAAGGGTCAGTCACCGGTGGCGCACCCCGTTCTTTTACAGCCCCCGACACCAATGATTGGACTCTGCATTTGGCACAGACAGAAGTGGTCCCGGTTATTTGAACAACTGATTCCGATACGATAAGTGGATTCCCTACCTGTTTAAGCCGCCATCAGTCGCGACAGTTCGTTGAAGTAGACCTGGTCGGGTGTATTGCGGTCAAGCCTCGAGTGAGGCCGCCATGTATTGTAGAAGTCCAGATACCGTGCCAGCGAGACCTTGGCCTGGGACACCGACTCATAGGCCCGTAAAGGTCTTGTTCTGGCGTGCGCCGTGCAAAGGCGGCGTTTTCCAGTGGGTGAAAGACCCACCCGGCTAGCGCTCCAGCCGGAAGCAATCGGAGCAGTCATGGAGGTAACGAAGTGGCTGAAGCCTTCGATGTGA
>JBAVKA010000487.1:0-9207 GCA_049688075.1 Gammaproteobacteria bacterium | reverse complement strand
TTCTTCGCCCTGCCGCAGTCGCCGCAGCTGTTCAAGCAGCTGCTGATGATGGGGGGGATGGACCGCTACTACCAGGTGGCGCGCTGTTTCCGCGACGAGGACCTGCGGGCGGATCGCCAGCCGGAGTTCACCCAGCTGGATATCGAGACCGCATTCATGGATGAGCAGGCCATCATTTCCCTGATGGAGACCATGATCCGCGAGCTGTTCGCCGGGGTGCTGGGCGTCAGCCTGCCGGACCCGTTTCCGCGCCTGACCTACGCCGAGGCGATGGCGCGCTTTGGCACCGACCGCCCCGACCTGCGTATCCCGCTCGAACTCATCGATCTGGGCGACGTCATGAAGGACGTCGAATTCAAGGTGTTCTCCGGACCCGCCAATGACCCGCGGGGACGCGTCGCGGCCCTGCGCGTCCCCGGGGGCACTGCGATCAGTCGCAAGGATATCGATGACTACACCCGTTACGTCGGCAAGTACGGTGCGCGCGGGCTGGCCTATATAAAGGTCAACGACGTCGGCGCGGGACGCGACGGGCTGCAGTCGCCGATCCTCAAGTTCCTGCCCGATGAGGTGATCGCGGCCATCGTCGAGCGCACCGGCGTCGTCGACGGCGACCTGATTTTCTTCGGTGCGGACCGCGCCGGAATCGTCAACGACTCGCTGGGCGCCCTGCGCGTCAGGCTGGGACATGACCTCGGGATGCTGACGGGTGACTGGGCGCCCTTGTGGGTAGTCGATTTCCCCATGTTCGAGTGGGATGAGAAGGCCAGCCGCTGGATGGCACTGCATCATCCCTTTACTGCGCCGAATATCGATGACCCCGGGCGGCTCGCCGAACATCCCGGGACCAGCCTGTCGAGGGCCTATGACATGGTGCTGAACGGCACGGAACTCGGCGGCGGATCGATCCGTATCCACCGCAGCGAAATCCAGCAGGTGGTGTTCAGGCTGCTCGGCATCGGCGAGCAGGAAGCCCGCGACAAGTTCGGATTTCTGCTGGATGCCCTCAACTACGGGTGTCCTCCGCATGGCGGCATCGCCTTTGGCCTCGATCGCCTGGTGATGCTGATGACCGGCGCCGCCTCGATCCGGGAAGTGATGGCTTTCCCCAAGACCCAGACGGCCACCTGCCCCCTGACCCAGGCGCCTTCGCCCGTGGCCACCGGCCAGTTGATCGAACTCGGCATCCACCTGCGCAAGCCACCAAAGCTTGAGAGCTGACTGGTTGCCCACTGTTATTTATTCACCACAGAGACGCAGAGATCGCAGAGCAAATAAAAAATCAATCCGCACATGCAGAATGGCTTATTCGATATAGCGACACACCGATATCAGTTTTTTTGGTAATAAAATTGTTTTCTTTGCGTTCTCTGCGTCTCTGCGGTGAATGATTCTGGAACATCCGGAATACAAACGACCGGAATCGGTGCTGGTCATCGTCCACACCACGACGGGTGAGGTCCTGATGCTGCGGCGTGTTGAACCAGCGGATTTCTGGCAGTCGGTGACGGGCTCGCTGCGATGGGGCGAAACGGCAGCCGCCGCCGCCCGGCGTGAGTTGCGAGAAGAAACCGGCATCGATCTGGAACCGCTTGACTGCAGGCTGTCACATCGCTTTCCCATTCTTCCCGCCTGGCGCAGGCGCTACGCGCCGGATGTAACGACCAACCTCGAGCACCTGTTCCGGGTTGAATGCCCCGGCCGCCCGGCGGTGACGCTGAACCCGCTGGAACACGGCAGCTATCGCTGGCTGCCGCGCGAGGAGGCCGCCGGGCTGGCCTCGTCCTGGACCGACCGGGAATCGCTGCTGCGGTTTGTTCCTTCCCGGTGATGCGCACGACCGACTGTTCTTCCCTCCGCGCATGACAGTGAAAAGTTCGCCCCTGCCAGAAACCGTCGTCCTCGTTCCCGGTATCTGGACACCCAGCCTGGAACAGGCGCTACTGGCTCGCCGCCTGCGCCGTTGCGGCTACCGGCCACTGCGGTTCAGCTACCGCTCCGTTCGCCGGACCATACGTCATAACGCCGTACGACTTGTCCGCCGGGTGCAGGAGTTCAAGGCGGAGAGAATTCACCTGGTCGGACACAGCCTGGGCGGCCTGGTGATCCTGCAGGCCCTGGAGGACAATCCCGGCCTCATCGATGGCCGCATCGTGCTGCTGGGCAGTCCGGTCAGGGGCAGCGCCGTCGCGCGGCGCATCGATCGGCATTGCTGGTCGCGCTGGTTGATCGGGCGCAGCGGTGATCACGGTCTGTTGGGTGACGGACCGCGCTGGCAGTGTAAACAGCCGCTGGGTGTGATTGCCGGCAGCCGTTCGCTCGGCATCGGGCGGCTGCTGGGCGGTCTGGGCGGTGTGAACGACGGCGTGGTGAACCTCGAGGAAACAACAATTGTTGGCGTACAGGACAGCATCGTCGTGCATACCACGCACATCGGATTGCTCTTCTCCAGGCGGGTTGCCGAGCAGGTCTGTGCGTTCCTGAATCATGGTCGATTCGATACCGGGCGCTCCGCGGGCTGAGCGTCCCCGTGCTGCGCCCGCTATAACTCTGCTTCCGGGCGGTGTTAAAATGCGCCCACCGCAAGTCATGAGGTGATGCAAAGATGGCAGGACACAGTAAATGGGCCAACATACAACACCGGAAAAATGCCCAGGACGCCAAGCGCGGCAAGCTGTTTACCAAGCTGATCCGCGAAATTACCGTGGCGGCACGCACCGGGGACCCGGATCCGGCGGCCAACCCGCGGCTGCGCCTGGCGGTGGACAAGGCGCTGACGGCCAATATGACCAAGGACACCATCGAGCGCGCCATCAAGCGCGGCTCGGGCGCGCAGGAAGGCGAGAACTTCGAGGAAATCCGTTACGAGGGCTACGGCCCCGGCGGCGTCGCCGTCATGGTCGACTGCCTGACCGACAATCGCAACCGTACCGTGGCGGAAGTGCGCCATGCCTTCACCAAGGCCGGCGGCAATCTCGGCACCGGCGGTTCGGTCGCCTACCAGTTCGCCAAGACCGGGGTGCTGAGCTATCCGGCGGGCAGCGATGAAGACCGGATCATGGAGGTCGCGCTCGAGGCCGGCGCGGAGGACGTCGTCAGCTATGACGACGATTCCGTCGACGTGCTGACCGACCCGGAGCAGTTCGAAGCGGTGCGCGACGCCATGCAGGCCGCCGGGCTGGGAACCGGCCAGGCCGAGGTGACCATGCGCTCGGCCAACTCGACCTCGCTGGCGCTGGAGGAGGCGGAAAAGATGGTGCGCCTGCTGGATACCCTGGAAGAACTCGATGACGTGCAGAACGTCTATTCCAATGCGGATATTTCCGAGGACATCCTGGCGCAGCTGGGCTAGTCCTGTAAGATTCACCTCAGAGACGCAGAGGACGCAAAGAAAAAATCTTATGGACTATAAATTTCGTGCCTGCTTGCTGTGTGCATTGAATTATTCTGCATGACCTTGTCTGAATTCAGTCCTCTCTGCGTCTCTGCGTCGAGAAAATCGGTTCGATACGATGTTTGACATAGCCTGGTGAAGCTTTTCAACAAAGCGCAACAAGCGGGCGCGCGAGTCGCATGATCCGGATTCTCGGCATCGACCCCGGATCGCGCGTTACCGGCTACGGCCTCATCGACCAGGACGGGCCGCGGCTGCGCTACGTGGCGAGCGGCTGTATCCGCATCGAGGGCGAAGTGCTCGCCGCGCGGCTGGGGATGATCTTCGAAGGGGTGAACCGGATTATCGATGAGTACCGGCCGGAGGAGATGGCGATCGAGCGCGTGTTCATGAACAAGAACGCGGATTCCGCCCTGAAACTGGGCCAGGCCCGCGGCGCCGCGATCTGCGCCGGCGTTACCCGCACGGTGCCGGTCGATGAATACGCCGCCCGGGAAATCAAGCAGGCCGTGGTTGGCAGGGGCGGCGCGACCAAGGAGCAGGTCCAGCACATGATCCGGGTGCTGCTCTCCCTCGGCGAGCGCCCGCCCAGCGATGCCGCCGACGCGCTGGCCGTGGCGATCTGCCATGGCCATATCCGCCAGACCCGCGATCGCATCGCCGCCCTGGGACCCGGGGGCACGGCCGCATGATCGGGCTGCTGCGCGGCACGATCCTCGACAAGCAGCCGCCGCACCTGCTGCTCGAGGTGCAGGGCGTCGGCTACGAGCTGGAAGCCCCGATGACGACCTTCTATGAATTGCCGGCTACGGGCGGCGTGGTGACGCTCTATACCCACCTGGCGGTACGCGAGGATGCCCACCTGCTCTACGGCTTCGCGAAAACCACCGAACGCGATCTGTTCCGCCATCTGCTGCGCGTCAACGGCGTCGGCGCCCGGCTGGCATTGACGATCCTCTCCGGGATGGATGCCGGCGCATTCGCCGGCTGCATCCAGGCCGGTGATACCGCGGCGCTGGTGCGCCTGCCGGGGGTGGGGCGGAAGACGGCCGAGCGGCTGGTTGTCGAAATGCGCGACCGGCTGGACAGCCTTGCCGGAATCTCCCTGACCCAATCGGGCAGCGCCGCGGCGCGCGCACCATCCAGCCCCCTGGAGGATGCCGTCACCGCCCTCATCGGTCTGGGATACAAGCCGCAGGAAGCCAGCCGCATGGTGCGCGCCATCGATACGGCGGAACTGACCTCCGAGGAGATCATCCGCACGGCCCTGCAGGCCAGCGTTCAATAGCTTGATTCGTGCCGCGGGAGAGCCGACACTTGGCGCCTATGATCGAAGCCGACCGCCTGGTTAATCCGCAAGGGACGCGAGATGACGAGCTCATCGACCGCAGTGTCCGCCCGCAGTCGTTGCAGGACTACGTGGGGCAGCCGCAAGTCTCTGAACAAATGGATATTTTCATCAGGGCCGCGCGAAAACGCGGCGATGCGCTGGATCACACCCTGATTTTCGGCCCGCCGGGTCTGGGAAAGACCACGCTGGCGCATATCATCGCCAACGAGCTGGGCGTGCGCCTGCGCCACACCTCGGGGCCGGTGCTGGAACGCGCCGGGGATCTCGCCGCGCTGCTGACCAACCTGGAAGCCCGTGATGTGCTGTTTGTGGACGAGATCCACCGGCTGAGTCCGGTGGTCGAGGAAATCCTCTATCCGGCCATGGAGGACTTCCAGCTCGACATCATGATCGGCGAGGGCCCGGCGGCACGTTCCATCAAGCTCGAACTGCCACCCTTCACGCTGGTCGGTGCCACCACGCGCGCCGGATTATTGACATCTCCGTTGCGCGATCGCTTCGGCATCGTGCAGCGGCTCGAGTTCTACAGTACCGCGGACCTGTCCACCATCCTGCGCCGCGCCGCCGGGATACTGGGTATCCAGATCGACGCGACCGGGGCGATGGAACTGGCGCAGCGCTCGCGCGGTACGCCGCGCATTGCCAACCGCCTGCTGCGCCGCGTGCGGGACTACGCCGAGGTCATGGCGGACGGTCACATCACCGCGGCGGTGGTCGCGCGCGCCATGGAAATGCTGAACGTGGACACCCACGGTTTCGATGCCCAGGATCGCAAGCTGCTGCTGACCATCATCGAGAAATTCGACGGCGGCCCGGTGGGCGTCGACAATCTTTCCGCCGCTATCGGAGAAGAGCGCGGCACCATCGAGGACGTGATCGAGCCTTACCTCATCCAGCAGGGTTTCATCATGCGCACCCCGCGGGGCCGCATAGCGACACGAAATGCCTATCTGCATTGCGGTCTGAAGCCGCCTGCTTCACAATCCGCAACCGATGCACTTGAATTGTTCCCGAACAGTCGGTAGTCCGCTAACTTCACCCCGGGCAGGAGTTTTCCGTCATGTCTGTGACAGGCATCTCCCGATGTGTGCCGCATTCGGGGAATTCAGGCTGCGCGCTGCGGTCAACGGAGGGATACCGTTTGCCGGTGACTGAGTTTCGCTGGCCGGTGCGTGTCTATTACGAGGACACCGACAGCGGCGGCGTGGTGTATTACGCCAATTATCTGCGTTTTATGGAACGGGCACGGACCGAATGGATGCGAACACTGGGTTTTGAGCAGGATTCCCTGACCAGGGACACAGGGATTCTGTTCGCGGTCCGGTCCGCCAGTCTGGAATACCTGCGGCCGGCCCGTTTCAACGACCGGCTCGAGGTCAGCGTGCATCTGTGCGAGCGCCGCCGCGCCAGCCTGGTCTTCGAGCAGCTGGTCAACCGCGAGGGCGATGCCGGGCATCCCCTCTGCACCGGCAGCTTCCGCATCGCCTGCCTGGATGCGGCGTCGTTCCGATCCACGCCGATCCCCGATTTCATCTTGAAGGAGATACCGCATGTCGACTGACATGTCATTTTTTCACCTGATTTCAGGCGCCAGCACCGTGGTGCAGCTGGTGATGCTGCTGCTGCTGACGGTCTCGATGGTGTCCTGGACCATGATTTTCCGGCGACGCGCCGTGCTGCGCGAGGCGCGTCTTGCCGCGGATCAATTCGAGCGCCGTTTCTGGTCCGGCGGGGACCTGGCGGCGTTGTATCGCGAGGTCGACAGGCAGGAGGACGAGGCCATCGGCATGGCCGGAATCTTTCATGCCGGATTCAGTGAGTTCGCCCGGCTGCACAAGCAGCTCGGCATCGAACCGCGTGCCGTCGTGGAAGGCGCGCAGCGGGTGATGCGCGTCATGCTCTCGCGCGAGACCGACGACCTGGAAACCCATCTGTCGTTTCTGGCCACCGTCGGTTCGACCAGTCCCTATGTCGGTCTGTTCGGCACCGTGTGGGGCATCATGAATGCCTTCCGCGGCCTGGGCAATGCACAGCAGGCCACGCTGGCCATGGTGGCGCCGGGCATCGCGGAGGCGCTGATCGCCACGGCGATGGGCCTGTTCGCGGCCATCCCGGCGGTGATCGCCTACAACCGCTACTCCAACGACGTGGAACGGCTGATCAACCGCTATGACAATTTTCTCGAGGAATTCTCGACCATTCTGCAGCGCCAGGCGCATGCCTGACTGCCTGCTGCCGATCCCCGGGAAAGACCAGCGCACGTGATGAACGGCACCACAGGAAGAGACTGATATGGCCCGCCAGCGAGTTCGCAAACGCCCCATGGCCGAGATCAACGTGGTGCCGTATATCGACGTCATGCTGGTCATGCTGGTGATTTTCATGATCACGGCGCCCCTGCTGACGCAGGGCGTGAAGGTGGATCTGCCCGAGGCGAGCGCCGAGTCCATGCCGCCCGAGGAACAGGAACCGCTGGTGGTCAACGTGGATGCGGCCGGGAATCTGTATCTGAACATCGCCGACGATCCGCAAAAGCCCATCAGCGGGGACGATCTAAAGCAGCGCGTAGCGGCGGTGCTGCGGCGCCGGCAGGACCAGAGCGTACTGGTGCGGGGCGACCGCGCCGCTGACTATGGCAGCGTGGTGGCGGCCATGGTGCTGTTGCAGCAGGCCGGTGTGCCGAGCGTGGGACTGGTGACGGAACCCCCGGAAGGCGAATAGCGACAGCATGTGGCAGGCCATACACGAGAATCCGCGCGCCGTGATGTACGCGGTGCTGATGCACCTGATACTGCTCGCGCTGCTGGTGTTCAGCCTAGACTGGACGCCCAAGGTCAGCCATCCTCCGGGTATCAAGGTGCCAATCGAGGCCCGGCTGGTCGATCAGCGCCAGCTGGATGCCGTGGAGGAGCGCAAGCAGGCGGAGCAGCAGCGCATCGAGGACGCCAGGCGCCAGGCTGAACTTGCGGAGCAGCGCAAGGTCGAGGCGCAGCGCAAGGCCGAGCTGGAGGCGAAGCAGAAAGCCGAGCAGGCGACCAGGCAGAAGGTGGAGGCCGAGCGCAAGCGCAAGGCCGAGCTGGAGGCGAAAAAGAAAGCCGAACTGGAAGCGAAACAGAAGGCCGAGCAGGCGGCCAAGCAGAAGGCCGAGCAGGCGGCGAAGCAGAAGGCCGAAGCGGAGGCAAAGAAGAAAGCCGAGGCGGAAGCGAAAAAGAAGGCCGAAGCGGAAGCCAAACGCAAGGCGGAAGAAGCACAGCGGCGAGAGGCGGAACAGGCGCTGCAGTCGCAGCTCGCCGCGGAGCAGGCGGGCATGGAGGCGGCGCGCGTCCAGGGTGTGGTGGCGGAATACATCGGCTACATCCAGGAGCGCATCCAGCGCAGCTGGTTGCGTCCGCCGGGCAGTCCCGCGGGATTGTCGTGCGTCGTGCAGGTCAGCCTGATTCCCGGCGGGGAAGTCGCCCGGGTGCAGATCGTACGCAGCAGCGGCGATCCGGTGTTCGACCGCTCCGTCGAGTCGGCCGTCTACAAGGCATCGCCGTTGCCGCTGCCGCCGGACGCAGCCCTGTTCAAGCATTTCCGCGATCTGCGTCTGATCTTTAAACCCAACTGATCCAGGATACCGAGAACCCGTGAAACCCTATCGACACACCCTGATAGTACTTCTGCTGCTGCTGGCGCGGCCGGCATACAGCGACCTGACGATCGAGATCACCAAGGGCATGGAAGGGGCGATACCGATCGCCGTGGTCCCCTTCGGCGGGAACGAGTCCGCCGGCGCGGGGCAGGAAAATGTCGCCGCGATCATTGCCTCCGACCTCAGTCGCAGCGGGCGGTTCGAGCCGCTGCCCGATCGCGATCTCGTCTCCCGCCCGTCCGACATCACCCAGGTGCAGTACCCGGTCTGGCGCATGCTCAACGTCGATGACATGGTGATCGGCAAGGTGACCCCGAGTGGTCCCCAGCAATACAACGTCCAGTTCCAGCTGCTCGACGTGCTTCGCAGCAAGCAGCTGATCGGCTACAGCTTCGCGGCGAGCCGCGCCGAGCTGCGGCGGGTGGCCCACCATATCAGCGACCTGATCTACGAGCAGCTGACCGGCGAAAAGGGCGCGTTCAATACCCAGATCGCCTATATCACCACGACCGGAACGGGTGCTTCGAAATCCTACACCCTGATGGTGGCGGATTCGGATGGCTATAATCCCCAGACGATTCTGCGCTCCAGCCAGCCGCTGATGTCACCCGCCTGGTCGGCGGACGGCAGCCAGATCGCCTATGTCAGCTTCGAGAACAAGGCCGCGGAGATCTATTTGCAGGATGTCTCCACCGGCTCCCGGCGCAAGGTCGCCTCCTTCAAGGGCATCAACGGGGCACCCGCCTGGTCACCGGACGGACAACGCCTGGCATTGACCCTCTCGCAGGATGGCAACCCGGAAATCTACGTCATGGAGCTGAATTCGAAGGC
>JBAVKA010000486.1:0-8424 GCA_049688075.1 Gammaproteobacteria bacterium | reverse complement strand
GCCGCAGCTCATCAACGACATGGCGGAGACCGTCGCGAAAGTCGGCATGAGCCCGTTCAAGTTCTAGGAGACAATCATGAGTGACGTGAACACGCAAATGGTCGAGCAGTACCGCAACAATTTTCTCCGCGAAGTGGAGGAAAATGTCGAGGAAGGCGAATGGGTGAAGATGTGCATGCAGTGCGGCGTGTGCTCGGGCTCCTGCCCGTTCGGCCCGCACTGGGAGCACCCGCCGCAGGAAATCTTCATGATGATCCGCGCCGGCAAACGCGACGAGGTGCTGCAGTCGGATTCCATGTGGATGTGCACCTCCTGCTACAACTGCATCGTGCGCTGCCCGCGCGAACTGCCGATCACGCACATCATGCACGGCCTCGCGCACTACGCGAAGCGCCTCGGCATCGCGCCCAAGAACCAGCCTACCTACAAGTTCGCCGAGCTGTTCTGGAAGAACCTGTCGAAGTCCGGTCGCGTCAACGAGCTGAAGCTCGGCCTGGCACTGTACTTCATGAACGGCATCGGCGAGGGCATCAAGACCTCGCTGAAAATGAAGGACATCGGCCTCGGCATGCTCATGACCAAGCGCCTGAGCCCGATGGAACTGATCGGCGGGCACAAGTGCAAGGATACGAAGGGCCTGCAGGCAATCCTGAAGAAGGCGGCAGAACTCGAGGCGGCCCGCATACCGGCCGCGGGCAAATGAGGTAAAAACCATGTCCAAGAAATCCTATTCTTTCTATCCCGGCTGTTCCTCGCAGAAGGCGGCTTCGGCATCCAACTACATGACGTCGGTGAACAGCATGTGCGAGACGCTGGACATCCAGCTGAACGAGATTCCCGACTGGAACTGCTGCTCCGCCTCCATCGGCTACTCCGGCGGCGGCGAGTTGCCGCGTCTCGCGCTGTCCGCGCGCAACATGGCGATCTCCGAGCAGGCCAACCCCGGCCAGGACATCGTCGCCACCTGCGCGGCCTGCTGGCTGGCCACCAAGGAAACCCAGGAGCGTCTGCACGGCGACGAGAAGCTGATGGCGGAAACCAACGAGGCGCTGGCGCAGGCCGGACTCAAGGTCAAGGGCGACCAGAAGGTGCGCCACATGGTGGAAGTCCTGATCGAGGACTTCGGCTACGACGAGCTCGGCAAACACGTCAAAAAGCCGCTCGACGGCGTCAAGATCGCCGGCTACGTCGGCTGCCAGACCAACCGCCCCTTCGGCATCGACGGCGAGTCGTACGAGAACCCGAAGTACCTCGACAAGCTGGTCGAGACCATGGGCGCCGAACCGGTGGAGAACTACGACAAGAAGGTCTCCTGCTGCGGCGGCGCGCTTGCCTTCTCCGAGCCCGAGAAGAGCCAGGCGCTGATCAAGGACATCATCGAGTCCGCCTACGACGGCGGCGCCGACATGATCGTCACGCCCTGCCCGGTCTGCCAGATGAACGTGGAGGTCTACCAGAACCATATCAACCAGAAGTACAAGACCAACTTCAAGATGCCGGTGGTGTACTACTCCACGCTGATGAGCGTCGCCTACGGCAAGAGCGGCAAGGATGCCGGCCTCGACGGCCAGATGATCAAGGCGAAGCAGCTGGAGGAGATTGCGTCGAAATAAAGCCTCCCCACCCGCTACGGGGCTGCTGCGCCCAATCTGAACCAAAAAAGCCCCTCGATGAGGGGCTTTTTTTTCGAACGCCCTCGCGCAGGTAAATAGGGACATTCTGTTTTATCCAGAGTGATTCGGGGGTACCCGCCAGGAATTAAAACGGGATGTCCCCTTTTCCTCACAATTCCTGGCGGCTGCCCACCGGGGTACCGAAAGGTCTTGTCGCTGACGGGTGCGCGTAATGTCGACGCTGCCTGTTGTTGGTTGTTGCCCAACACGTGCAACCCTGAATCCACCGGACCTGATCCGGATCCCCGGAAAGTATTCCTTTATGACCAGTTGGTTATTAACAGAGACGTGCAGATTACAGGTTTCCGGCTCGAATACTGCAGGCATCTCGAAACGAGGCGGTTAACACCGCCGGATTTCATCACATTAACCCTGTCTCATGACCAAAAGGAGTAGCAAAACCATGTCAAGTGTAAAATTTGAAGATCTATCACCGGTACCATTCTTCGCACGTTTCCTTGAGGGCCAGTCCATCAAGGAAATGACCCGCGAGGAATTGAAGGCTGTGTGTGGCGGTACAGCGGTAACAATGGCCGCCCCTTCCGACCAGGAAGGCGTGCCGTCCGGGGTGTACCCCGAGGCGATAGGAGAAATACTCCGACGCGCCCTTGAAGGGATACCCTCGAGCCCCGGGTTCCCCGGTCCAGCGGAATCGCCGATTGTCACCATGGCGTACCCTTCCGATGGGGAAGCGGCGGTCGAGCCGTTTTGACCCTAGAGTGACCAGGACGATCATAAACGGCTGCATCACGGTCCGGCGCAATCATCTGATTACGCCGGACCCCGCTTGAACGCGCAAGCCCAACCGACCCATTGGGAGGTATGTTCATGGCCATTCCCTGTTCGCGGCCTGTAATACTGATCATCACCCACAGTAACGATAATGAGAGCATCTCTCTGGTGATGGATGCCATAACCGAGCGCGGTGGCGACGCATACCGGTTCGACACCGACCTGTTTCCGACCCGGACGTGTCTCACTATCGAATACAGCGGTAGCCAGGACCGCTGCTTGCTGACAAGCGACGATTATGAGCTGGACCTGAGTACAGTAACGGCCCTCTGGTACCGGCGTGTCGCAATTGGCCACCGAATCCCCAGGACGATGGACGCACAGCTCAGGCGCACGTCTATCGACGAATCGAGGGCCACTGTACAGGGCATGATTGCAAGCCTCGACGCCTTTCATCTGGACCCCGTCTATCGGCTCCGCCGGGCCGAGAACAAACAGCTCCAGTTGAGGGTCGCACGAGAACTGGGGATGGATACTCCGCGCACCTTGATGACGAACGACCCGGCAGCGGTTCGCCGATTCGCGCGCGAATGCACCGAAGGTATGGTGATGAAAACCCTGTCGTCTTTCGCCATCTATGAGCAGGGCGAGCAAAAGGTGGTGTTCACCTCACCCGTCCAGAGCAAGGACCTCGACCACCTCGAAGACCTGCGCTACTGCCCGGCCACATTCCAGGAGCAGGTACCGAAGTCCCTGGAACTGAGGACCACGGTCGTCGGGGACCGGGTATTCACCGCGGCTATCGATTCACAACGGTCGGAAAGAGCCCGTTTCGACTGGCGCCGCGATGGCCTCGGACTCATCGGTGACTGGGAAGCCTATCAACTTCCCGCTGGGGTTGAGGAAAGCATGTTGAAGCTCATGCGGTTTTTTGGTCTCAACTATGGCGCAGCCGATTTCATCCTCACGCCCGCTGGCCGTCATGTCTTTTTGGAGGTCAATCCGGTCGGGGAGTTTTTCTGGCTGGAAAAGAACCCGGGGTTCCCGATTTCTGCTACGATCGCTGACCTGCTCGTCTCCGGACACTGCACGGGATAAGTCTCGTCCAATCGGGTAACTCAATCCTTCCGCTCCAGCCCTTGCGCTGTACGCTTGCATTTTTCACTGTCGTCCCGTCCGGATTTGTTATCCAATCTGGTGCGCCGCCGACCTCCACGGCACTTTGCATCGCCCATGCACACAACGGAAATCAATGGAGTCAGATTCGATTGATCACGCCGCGTAGAGCACATCCATCAGCGTTCGGAAGGCTTCGAGCTTGAATTCCCTGAACATCACGCCGTAACCATTGCGGTTGTGATGCATCACCATGGCGTTCAAGTGATAAATGATTTTCTTGCCGTTGATGTTGATGGCGAAGGTCAATTCAACGATCCCCGGAACCGGCAGGTCCAGTCGTTCGGCGGCGATGAATGCCCCTTCAAGGCCGATATCCAGAATATTGACAGGCAGCAGGCCCAGCGAACGATGAAAGACGATGGCTTCCAGACAGACCTCCCTGCGTGTACTCCAGCGGTGCTCCATGCTCACCTCCTGTTGTGCGGTCTCTGTCGACAAGACGCTGCCATCGACGATGGTAAAGATATGTACGGTACGCTACGGAACTGTGGCATTTATGTTAAGTTTTTGTGAATTCTGAAAAACGTCACCCTGCCATGAGTGCGTTATGATGCTGCTCGAGTCATAAAGTTCCGGCAATCACAAGATCATCACTCTTCACGTGAAGCAGTTCCCCGTAAATAATAGTAGCAGCTGATCCGCTGGCTGTTTGTCATCGGCAGCTGACATGAAGTAACGGCCTTGAATTGCGTGTTAATTTTTTTTGAAAAACTTAACCCCGCTATCAAAGTCATAGTCAGCAGGGTGAACGGTTTATTGACGGATGCATCCGTGACACAGCCAAAGGAAGGTTCATGAATGCTGAAAAACGCACCGATGACTACGCCCGACAGGACGTCAGGGAAACGCTCGCCGGCCTGGGGGTGGATGCCGCGCGGGGGTTGAGCAATGCCGAAGCGCGACAACGCCTGAGCCGCTACGGCTACAACGAGATCGAGGAAAAGGAAGAACCGCTCTGGCACCGCGTGTTCCGCCGCTTCTGGGGCCCGATTCCCTGGATGATCGAGCTAGCGGCGCTGCTCTCGGCCGTGGTGCAAAAGTGGGATGACTTCATCATCATCGCCATCATGCTGCTGGTGAATGCCGGTCTGGACTTCTTCCAGGAGCACCGCGCGCTCAATGCGCTGAAGGCCCTGAAACAGCGTCTTACCGCGGAAATCATCGTGTTACGCGACGGGGCGTTCAGGACCCTCCCCACCCGTGAGCTGGCGCCGGGCGATGTCATCAGGCTGCGTATCGGCAATATCGTGCCCGCCGATGTGCAATTGCTGCAGGGCGACTACCTGCTCATCGACCAGTCGGCGTTGACCGGCGAGTCGCTGCCGGTCAGCAAGAAACTCAACGACGTGGCTTACGCCGGAACCATCGTCAAGCAGGGCGAGATGCTGGCGGTGGTTGTGAACACCGCCGCCAGCACCAATTTCCATACCGTCGTGGCGCTGGTGGCCAGGGCCGGCCTGGAGAAAAGCAGTCACTTCCAGAAGATGGTGATCCGCATCGGCGATTTCCTGATGGTTATCACTGTGGCCCTGGTGCTGCTGATCGTTATGGTCTCGCTGTTCCGCCACGAGGACTTCCTGGAGATCGCCCGCTTCGCCCTGGTGCTGACTGTGGCGGCCATCCCGGTGGCGCTGCCCGCGGTACTGTCGGTGACCATGGCGGTGGGCGCGATGAATCTCGCGCGGCGCCAGGCCATCGTCTCGCGGCTGACCGCCATCGAGGAATTGGCCGGGGTGGACGTGTTCTGCTCCGACAAGACCGGCACACTGACCAAAAACGAGATGCAGGTCGCCGAGCCGGTGGTGCGGACCGGCTACAGCGAAGGCGAGCTGTATCGAGTGGCGGCGCTGGCCTCCCGGCTGGAGAACCGCGACCCCATCGAGCTGCCGATCTTCCGTCACCTCGACGAGCAGCTGCCCGAAGTCGACTGGCGCGGTTACCGCCAGCTCGGCTTCACACCCTTCGATCCCGTTCGCAAGCGCACGGAAGCAAACATCGAAATGGACGGCGAACACTTCGTCGCCATGAAGGGGGCGGCACAGGTGCTGCTTGGCATGGCCGAACTGCCCGACAACGAGGCGGCGGAGGTCAGCCAGCAGGTGGACACCCTGGCCGCCAGGGGCTACCGTACCCTGGCCGTAGGCCGGAAACGTGGCGACGCGCCGCTGGAATTGCTGGGGCTCATCACCCTCTACGATCCACCAAGGGATGATTCCAGGCAAATCATCGCCGACATGCAGAACTACGGCGTCGAAGTGAAAATGGTCACCGGCGACAACCTGGCCATCGCCCGCGAGATCGGCGGTCTCCTGGGCCTGGAGCAGCGCACGCTGCGCGCCGCGCAGCTCTCCGGCGCCACCGCCAACGAACTGCTGGCACTCGCCGAGGTGCTCTCCACGGCACTCTATAAACGCCTCAAGCCGGAGGTCTCCCTCAAGGAGGCTCAGCGCTTCGCCGGCGAGGTGATGAAGACGGTGAAGACCCTGTACGACACGCGCCTGCTGGAGCGCGAGTTCATCCATACCCACGAATCCGCCATCGTCGAGATGATCGAGTCGGTAACGATCTTCGCCGAGGTGGTTCCGGAGGACAAATACCGCATCGTCGATACCCTGCAGAAGGCCGGACACATCGTCGCCATGACCGGCGACGGCGTCAACGACGCCCCCGCGCTGAAAAAAGCCGATTGCGGCATCGCCGTGTCCAATGCCACCGATGCCGCCCGCGGGGCGGCGGACATCATCCTTACCGCGCCGGGACTGGGCGTCATCAACGAGGCGGTGAAGCAGGCGCGCATCACTTTCGAACGCATGAAGAGCTATGCCACGTTTCGCATCGCCGAGACCGTGCGCATCATCCTGTTCATGACGCTGTCCATCGTGGTGTTTAATTTCTACCCGATCACCGCCCTGATGATTATCCTGCTGGCGCTGCTCAACGACCTCCCCATCCTCGCCATCGCCTACGACAACACCCGGATCAACGCCCGGCCGGTGCGCTGGAACATGTCCGAGATGCTGACGGTCTCCACGGTGCTCGGCGTTACCGGCGTGATCGGTTCGTTTCTGCTGTTCTTCATCCTGAGGGAAAAGGGTTTCCCGGAGGAGATGATCCAGAGCATGATGTTCCTCAAGCTGATCGTGGCCGGCCACAGCACCCTGTACATCACGCGCACTGAGGGCTGGTTCTGGCGGCACCCCTTCCCGGCGCCGCTGCTGTTCTCGGCCACCTTCGGCACCGAGATCCTCGGTACCCTGATCGCGGTCTACGGCATCCTGATAACCCCCATCGGCTGGGAATATGCGCTGTGGATGTGGGCCTATGCGTTGACCTGGTTCTTCATCGACAACGCCGCCAAGATGCTGGCGTATCGCCTGCTACGCTCGCGCGATACGGCATGATGCGAACTACAAAATATGTAGCTCCCCTCGCATTGCGTAGACCCGGGACGGGGTGGAGTACGTAAAAAAAACCTGAATTGGAGGATAAGTCCTTGTTTGTTGGTTGAGATGATGGCTGGTCCGAATCTTGCTTTTATTAGATTATTCTAATCAACTGAAGAGCAGGAGACGGACCCATGGGATTCATCCATCACATCGCCGGCGCCGCAGGGGCGACGGGTTTGATGGCTGAATCCGCGCGTCCAAAGGGGAGCGTCAGGTTCGAGCCCCCCGGCCTCCTCGCCGACCTCCCCGGCTTGCTGAACAGGGCCGCGCTCATCGGTGACCGCGTCTGCCACGCCGATCGCGCAGCCACGTCAGGCGAACCACAACCCGGTCAGGTGGCCGCTGAGCCGAGTCCAGAGATCCGCTTCCGCATCGTCAAAGGACAGGTCCATTGAACCCGGGGCAGCCGACACGGCGACGGGACCATGGCCGCCGCCCCGGCCTCGTGCGGCCCGGTTACCGCCTGCGGTTCCGGGCTCGCGGGAGTCTGTTCTCCCGCACCTGCTTGCCGCCGCCCGCCACACTGCACCGGGTGGCGCGCCAACAGCACACCCTTTCCCAACTACTGAAATGAAGGAATAACCCATGTCGAGAACACATCACCCCGCCTGGCTGTTGCGCGTCTGGCCAGCATTGCGGTGGAAAAACCGCGTCACCCCGGAAACCATTCGCAGCGACCTCATCGCCGGCCTCACCGTGGCCATCGTCGTCGTGCCGCAGGCCGTTGCTTTCGCCTCCATCGCCGGCATGCCGCCCCAGTACGGCCTCTACGCAGGCATGATTCCCCCGATCATCGCCGCCCTGTTCGGCTCCTCCTGGCACTTGATGTCGGGCCCCACCACCGCAGCCTCGATCGTGCTGCTGTCCTCGTTGAGCGCCTTCGCCGAACCGATGACGCCCCAGTATGTGCAGCTCGCGCTGACGCTCACTTTCATGGTGGGCGTGATCGAGCTGGTGCTGGGACTGGCGCGCATGGGCACCCTGGTGAACTTCATCTCTCACTCGGTGGTGGTCGGCTTCACCACCGGTGCGGCCATCCTCATCGCCAGCAAGCAACTGAAGAATTTCTTCGGCGTGCCCATCCCGCGGGAGGGCAACCTGTTCGTCACCCTCGAACACTTCTGGAAGCAGATCCCCAACATCAACGGCTATATCCTGGCCATCGCGCTGCTGACTCTGGTGTCCGGCCTGGCGGTAAAACGTTTCTATCCGAAAATCCCCTTCCTGATCGTGGCGTTGCTGACCGGCACCGCCCTCGGGGTGCTGCTGAACCTCGGCATCGGCGATCAGGTCACCGGCATCACCACCGTCGGCGCACTGCCACAGACCCTGCCGCCCCTGTCGATGCCCGACTTCTCCCTGGAGACCATCAGGAACCTCGCCCCCGCTGCCCT
>JBAVKA010000485.1:0-2176 GCA_049688075.1 Gammaproteobacteria bacterium | reverse complement strand
GTTTCCTACGACGACTTCATCGCCGGCAACGGCGAGCACGGCGCCAAGGATGCCGGCAAGCTGCGACTGGAAGGCAAGGACTACATCGTCAAGGACGGCGACGTCATGCACTTCCGTTTCAATGTGTAAGCCGAACTTCGTATTCCTTCGGACTTAGGCGGACAACAATAACAAAATATAGCCAATAACTTGCAGGTTTTTTTAATCCCTGTGAATCCAGGTTGTTCCGTTGAAAGCCGGGTATAAACCGGGTACAATGCCGGGTATTGATTCAAAGCCGAGTATCTAAAAACCGGGTATGACTCAAAACCGGAGGACAGGCCATGCTGACCGATACCCAATGCCGCACCGCCAGACCCAAGGACAAGCCCTACAAGCTATCGGATGGCAAGGGGCTGTATCTGGAAATCAAACCCAACGGGGTGAAGGCGTGGCGTTACCGCTTCGAGTTGCGCGAAGGCGAGGCCACGAAGGAAAGCATCTTCGCGATTGGCGACTATGCCATCGCTCCCAGCGGCGAAACGCCGGAAGAGGCGCAGGCCCGGCGGGGTGGTAGGCGTTTTACATTGGCCGAGGCACGAGACGAGCGCACCAAAGCGCGGTCGCTGGTCAAGCAGGGCATTAACCCGGCCCACAACCGGCAGCTTGAGCGCATCAAGCGCAAGCAGGAAAATGCCACCACTTTCGAGGCTGTCGCCAGGGAGTGGCTGGCCTTGAAGGACTGGGAGGATGTCACCAAGGCGCGGCGACTGGACATGCTCACACGCGTTGTCTTCCCGAAGATCGGTTCCCTGCCAGTCAAGAGCATAACCCCGGCGCATATCCTCGACGTGCTGAACACCTCGGCCAAGAAGAACGGCCTAACCGTCGCGGCGGAAGCCAAGCGCACCATGTCCGGAATCTTCGAGCTTGCCGTATCCACCCTGCGGGCGGAAGCCGATCCGGTCTATCCGGTGCGCAAGGCGCTGCCGGCCAACAAGACCCAGCACAAGCGGCCGCTCGATACCGCCGAAATCGGCCAACTTCTGCGCGACGTGGAAGGACACGGCGGTCGTCATGAAACCATCGCCGCCTTCCACCTGATGTGGATGACGCTCTGCCGGCCCAGTGAAGCCGTCGGGGCACGGTGGTCGGAATTCGACCTTGATGCGGCGATCTGGCGCATCTCGGCCGAGCGCATGAAGAAGCGCAAGGAACACGCGATCCCGCTGCCCACGCAAACCGTCGAAATGCTGCGGGCGCAGCACGGTCTAACCGGCCGGCATGTCCATCTGTTCCCGCATCGCGACGACCGCACGAAACCCATGGTGGCGGCGTCGTTCCGGCAGATGCTCAATGTGCTGGGCTGGGGCGGCAAGTACAGCCCCCATGCCACCCGGACAACCGGCAGCACCCGGTTGAATGAACTGGGGTTTGCCTCCGACTGGATCGAGCGGCAGTTGGCCCACGCCGAACCCAATGCCGTGCGGCGCACCTACAACCACGCCGAACACTTGGCCGACCGCGCTAGGATGATGCAGCACTGGGCGGATATGCTGGATACGTGGATGAGGGGCGATATTAATGTAACGCCGATCAAAAAAGCTGCGACGTAACGAGTAAACTGCGCCTAGCCCGACGGGGCGAAAACCAGGAACCCTTGCCCGGCTGGCGCAGCTTCTAATTCAAGGGCGATGCGTGAAAGGGGCGTGTGATGATTGATCTCTCTCGGATTGGAGAAATCCTAGAATCAGTTGAAACAAACAGATCATTTGAATCATTAGCAGAGCATAAGTCCCGCTTACACGGGAAGAACATGTCGTATGAGGATTTGCTGGATTACGCTGCGCTTTACAGTTCATGGTGCGAGTTGCTTGAGTTTGAAAATGAGAACTTGAAAAAAATCTTAGACGCTATGGAGAGAATTGTGTTCTCAGAGCGCGAGTTATGCGCTACGCAAAAAGCTAACCATGACCAACTAATCAAAATTCTGGAATTGCACGAGCTTGTCACGACAACAGGGCGATTCCTTGAGGGTCAGATTAAAGGCCGTGACACCCAAAAGAAGATGCACGGAGTAAAGGCTGCGAATGCACGGCATTCAAAGCCTGGGGGGAGCCGCGAAAGGGTGCAGCAAATGCGTGCGTTTTGGGCCTCAGGGAAATACAGTAGTCGCGATATTTGCACTGAGCAGGAA
>JBAVKA010000484.1:0-2310 GCA_049688075.1 Gammaproteobacteria bacterium | reverse complement strand
AGATATCGCAATGACGGGCTGTGCGTGCGTGTGTAGTTTGCCTGTCTATGCGACCGGCCTCGCCTGTTGCCTGAATTCTGCAGCCGCCCGTTAACAGCAAGAAGGACAAGGACACAAGTTATGCGATCACACAACCCATGGCGATGAGGGCGTAGAGACTTGCATGACTGGCATTGAAATATTTCAATGCCAGCCGCCGCTTTAACAGGCAGGCTATGATTATCCATCGATGCAACAGACGGCATGGTTACCATTAAACGTTACAGGAGACATGCCTAAGCGAAATCCAGCGATGCTTGTCGCCGCGCTCGTGACACCGGCATCCGCGGTGGCTCATGGCGGGCATCATGACGGGATGGAACCGGTCGAAGCCATCGTGCATCTGCTCGGACAGCACTATGCGCCGGTACTGGAGGGTGCGTTCATTGCCGCGCTGCTGCTTATCGCAGGCCTCCGTGCCAGGCGCGGAAACCGCGCGCCTCAATACACCGGACTCGATCGCAACAAGCGCCAACGATGATTTTCAGACAATTCTATGAACCCAGCCTGGGGCACGCGTCCTATCTCCTCGGTTCCGAAGACACCGGAGAGGCGCTGGTGCTCGATGTGCGCAGGGATGTGGACGATTACTACGATTTTGCACGCGAGCAGAGTCTGCACATCACCCATGCGGCGGACTCCCACCAGCACAACGACTATCTGACCGGCATCACCCAGCTCGAATCCCGCGCGCCGCTGGAACTGCTGTCCGGAGCACGCGCCGAACTGGGCTACCGCACCCGTCCGCTGGAAGACCGCGAACGCATGAGCATGGGCGAAATCGAGTTCGAGACACTGCATACCCCGGGACACACACCCAAACACATCAGCCTGCTGGTGCGCGACCGCAGCCGCGGCGAAGACCCATTGATGCTGCTTTCGGGCGGCGCCCTGCTGGTAGCCGATGTTGCGCGTCCCGACCTGCTGGGTGACGAAGCCGAGAAGCGCCGGAACGCCAAAGCCATGTGCAACACGCTGAAGGAGAAGATACTGACGCTGCCGGATCACGTGCTGGTCTTTCCGACTCACGTATCAGGTTCGCTGTGCGGCGGGAACATCGGTAGCATGCTGATGACCACCATCGGCTATGAGCGCAGGCTCAACGACATGCTGGCGCGCATCGATAACGAGACGGACTTCGAGCAACACTGCCTCGATCCGGGACCCCTGCCGACGGTGCCGCCGTACTGGCGGCGCATGCGCAAGCAGAATCAGGACGGCCCGGCGCTGCTCGGCGTGCTTGCGGAACCACCCGCAATGCAACCGGGCGAATTCGCGCAACGCATCGCCGGGGGCGCACTGGTGGTGGACTGCCGTGCGCCGGAGGCCTTTGCCGGGGCGCACATACCGGGAGCGCTCAATGTCGGCGCCGGCACCTCCTTCCCTACCTGGGCCGGATCGGTCCTGCCGGAAGCGGTGGACGTTCTGCTGGTGGTGGATGATCCCGATCAGCTCCGGGACATCTACTGCAAGCTGCTTCGCATCGGCTACCGGGAACCGGTCGGCTGGCTGGGCGGCGGCATGCGCGCCTGGTCGACGGCCGCCCGACCGCTCGATTCCCTGCCGCTGTGGACCCCCGGAGAACTGGACGCCCGACGCCGAGAAAGCAAGGGACTGTTTATCCTCGATGTGCGCCAGCCGGCGGAATGGCACGCCGGCCACGTACCCGGTGCGCATCACATCTCCGGTGGCGAACTGCCCGCGCAGCTCGGAGAGGTACCTGGAGACAAACCCGTTGCTGTGTATTGCGGCAGCGGCTACCGCTCGTCCGTGGCCGCGAGCCTCCTGAGACGCAACGGCCACCGCGAGGTCTATAACGTCATCGGCGGATTCACAGCCTGGGAGGCGGAAAAGCTTCCCGTCGAGGGCCATTGAGTACCGCTGCGTGAATGGCAACAACCGCTGCTGAAATATCAAGGAGCAACCCATGGAAACCATCAAGTTACCTGTAGAGAACCCATCGACAGATTTCCGGGAAGCCCGCCGTCTGGCGGTAGACAAGGCCGGCGAAGTCCTGTCAAAACCTGTCATCGTCGCCTGGAAGGACGACAGGACCCGCCGTTTTGGTCCCGAGATTCCCGGCGCCACGGGCGATCGCTGTCACGATTACGGCGAAAGCTTCAGCGGCAAAGTGGAGCTTATGGTCGACGATGACTTTCATTTCATTTTTACCGAGGCGGCCGACTTCGAGGAACCGGATCTCAACCTGTCCAGCATCTCGGAAAAGGACGGCACGACCATCCTCTGCGTGAACAACGCCTGCACCGAGGA
>JBAVKA010000483.1:0-2050 GCA_049688075.1 Gammaproteobacteria bacterium | reverse complement strand
AGATATCGCAATGACGGGCTGTGCGTGCGTGTGTAGTTTGCCTGTCTATGCGACCGGCCTCGCCTGTTGCCTGAATTCTGCAGCCGCCCGTTAACAGCAAGAAGGACAAGGACACAAGTTATGCGATTACACAACCCATGGCGATGAGGGCGTAGGCCTTGCATGACTGGCATTGAAATATTTCAATGCCAGCCGCCGCTTTAACAGGCAGGCTATGACTATCCATCGATGCAACAGTCGGCCTGGTTACCATCAAACGCTACAGGAGAAATGCCTATGCGAAATCCAGCGATGCTTGTCACCGCGCTCGTGACGCCGGCATCCGCGGTGGCTCATACCGGGCAGCATGACGGGATGGAACCGGTCGAATTCATCGTGCATCTGCTCGGGCAGCACTATGCGCCGGTACTGGCGGGGGCCTTCATTGCCGCGCTGCTGCTTATCGGAAAACTCCGTAACCGGCAAGGAAACCGCACGCCTCAATACACCGTCATCGATCGCAACAAGCGCCAACGATGATTTTCAGACAATTCTATGAACCCAGTCTGGGACACGCATCCTATCTCCTCGGTTCCGAAGACACCGGCGAGGCGCTGGTGCTCGATGTGCGCCGGGACGTGGACGGGTACTTCGAGTTCGCGCGCGAACAGGGTCTGCGCATCACCCATGCGGCGGACACACACCAGCACAACGACTATCTGACCGGCATCACCCAGCTCGAATCCCGGATGCCACTGGAACTGCTGTCCGGAGCGCGTGCAGAACTGGGCTACCGAACGCGTCCTCTGGAAGACGGAGAACGTCTGACCATGGGCGAGATCGAGTTCGAGACACTGCATACCCCGGGACACACACCCGAACACATCAGCCTGCTGGTGCGCGACCGCAGCCGCGGTGAAGACCCGCTGATACTGCTCTCGGGTGGCGCCCTGCTGGTAGCCGATGTCGCGCGTCCCGACCTGCTGGGCGACGAAGCCGAGAAACGTCGGAATGCCAAGGCTATGTGCAACACACTGAAGGAGAAGATACTGACGCTGCCGGATCACGTGCTGGTCTTTCCGACTCACGTATCAGGTTCGCTGTGTGGCGGCAACATCGGCAGCATGCTGGTGACCACCATCGGCTATGAGCGCAAGCTCAACGACATGCTGGCGCGCATCGACAACGAGGCGGACTTCGAGCAACGCTGCCTCGATCTCGGACCCTTGCCGACGGTGCCGCCGTACTGGCGTCGCATGCGCAAGCAGAACCAGTACGGACCAGCGCTGCTCGGCGTGCTTTCGGAACCGCCCGCAATGCAACCGGGCGATTTTGCGCAACGCATCGCCGAGGGCGCACTGGTGGTGGACTGCCGTTCGCCGGAGGCTTATGCCGGGGCGCACATCCCGGGTGCGCTCAATGTCGGCGCCGGTACCTCCTTCCCTACCTGGGCCGGATCGATCCTGCCGGAAGCGGCTGACGTTCTGCTGGTGGTGGACGATCCCGGTCAGCTCCGGGACATCGACTGGAAGCTGCTTCGCATCGGCTACCGGGAACCGGTCGGCTGGCTGGGCGGTGGCATGCGTGCCTGGAGCACGGCCGCTCAACCGCTCGATTCCCTGCCGCTGTGGACACCCGGAGAACTGGACGTTCGACGCCGCGAAAACAACGATCTGTTCATCCTCGACGTGCGCCAGCCGTCTGAATGGCACGCCGGCCACGTACCCGGTGCGCATCACATCTCCGGCGGCGAGCTGCCTGCGCAGCTCGAAGAGGTGCCCGGAGACAGACCCGTTGCCGTGTATTGCGGCAGCGGCTACCGCTCGTCGGTGGCCGCGAGCCTCCTGAGACGCAACGGCCACCGCGATGTCTATAACGTCATCGGCGGATTCACGGCCTGGGAGGCGGAAAAGCTTCCTGTCGAGGGCCACTGAGCACTGCTGCGTGAATGGCAACAACCGCTGCTGAAATATCAAGGAGCAACCCATGGAAACCATCACGTTACCTGTAGAGAACCCATCGACAGATTTCCGGGAAGCCCGCCGTCTGGCGGTAGACAAGGCCGGCGAAG
>JBAVKA010000482.1:0-2369 GCA_049688075.1 Gammaproteobacteria bacterium | reverse complement strand
CTCGGCATCTGGCAAGACATCGTCGGGAACCTGATCGGGCAGGTCAAGCCGAAGGCGTACGAGGAGGCGGCCGTCTACCTCCGCCTCATGGAAACGGTCTACGCACGGACCCATCGGCTCGCGGCCTGGCGGGAATTTCTTGACGGTTTGAGAAAAAAACACAAAGCCAAGCGGCGGCTGATCGGGGAACTCGATAACCTGTCAAACAAGAAGCTCATCGGGTGAATCGTGTGTATCACGCATGGGAAGGACAGATGATTGACTTGCTGCGCTGTGGTGGGGATAAATCCACGCAGACCGCGGACATCGAGCACGCCAGGACCTGCTGGAGAGACTACAGTGGGCGCAAGTAAATCCTTCAAACCGTATCGAGCCACCGACGACCTCCAGTCGCCCGGAGAGGCGGCTGAGTATCTGAACACCGCCATCGAGGACGGCCACCCGGAGGTCTTGCTCAAGGCGCTTCGTAACGTCGCCGACTCAACGGTGGCATGTCGCAGCTGTCCCGTGACACCGGACTGACTCGTGAGAGTCTCTACGGAGACCGGGACTGGCCTCAGTGCCCGGGCTGGAGTACGTTAGGCGCCTGCCCTGGGGAGAGGGGGATGCCGGCAATACCATCAACAAAACGCGCGCGTGAACGGCTGGCGGAGCAGCTGCGACGCGTGGTCAACGTGAGGCAGGAGGAGGTCGCCGCGCTGTCCTGGGCGTTCCTGTATTTCTTCTCCCTGCTGTGCAGCTACTACATCGTGCGCCCGATGCGTGACGAGATGGGCATCGCCGGCGGGGTGGATAATCTGCAATGGTTGTTCACCGGGACTTTTCTCGCGATGCTTGCCGTGGTGCCGCTGTTCGGCTGGGTGTCCTCGCGCTTCGAACGCCGGCGCTTCCTGCCGGCCGTCTACTGGTTCTTCATCGTCAACCTGCTGCTGTTCTTCGTTCTGTTCAGGTCCGGTATTACCCATGCCTGGGTGGCGCGGGCGTTTTTCATCTGGACCAGTGTCTTCAACCTGTTCGTGGTGTCGGTCTTCTGGAGTTTCATGGCGGACATCTTCAGCAACCTGCAGGCGCGGCGTCTGTTCGGCTTCATTGCGGCGGGCGGGACAGCGGGTGCCATCTGCGGACCATTGCTGACCACGCTGCTGGTGCTGCCGCTAGGTCCGGCAAACCTGCTGCCGGTGTCCGCAGGACTGCTCGTGATCGCGGTGTTCTGCATTCCCCGTCTGGGTGAGTGGCATGCTGCGGCAGCGGAGGGCAATCAGACAACACCGGGAAAGACCCCTGCCATCGGCGGGCAGGTGCTGGCCGGCGTGCAACTCGTCCTGCGTTCCCCCTACCTGCTGGGCATCTGCCTGCTGATGCTGCTGTTCACCACGCTGGCCACCTTCCTGTATTTCCAGCAGGCGCAGATCGTGCGCGACAGCTTCGCCGATCCGGCGCAGCGTACCGCCGTCTTTGCCGCCATGGATCTCGCCGTGAACGTCATCACGCTGGGGTTCCAGGTACTGCTGACCGGGCGGCTGGTGCAGTGGCTGGGACTTGGCTGGACACTGGCGCTCCTCCCGTTGTTGCTGGCGGCAGGTTTTCTGGCGCTGGGGCTGTCGCCGATACTGGCGGTGCTGGTGATCGTGCAGGTGCTGCGCCGCGCCGGCAACTACGCCATCACGCGCCCCGCGCGCGAGATGCTCTACGTCGTGCTCGGACGCGAGGAAAAATACAAGGCCAAGAACTTCATCGACACCGTGGTGTACCGCGGCGGCGACGCGGTCAGCGCCTGGGTATATGCCGGCCTGCGAGCGCTGGGTCTCAGCCTGTCCACGATCGCCTTTGTCGCCATACCGCTGTCCCTGCTTTGGGCCGGCGTCGCCTACCGACTCGGGCAGGCACAGACGCAGCGTTCCGGACAGGCAGGCTAGGAGCCTGTCGATTCCCGCAGGCAAGGTGAAAATGTCCTATAAACGCTGAAGAAATTCGACACCGATCCCTTTTCTCACTATAGTTTGTCTGTGATCGTGAGACCTCTTTCCAGACGTCATTTTCTCGCCGCCACGGGTGTCGCGGCACTTGCCCTGGTGGCGCGTCCTGCCTGGCTGCGCGCCACCACCCTGCCGGCCATCACCAAAGCCATCCCGGCCAGCGGCGAGCGCCTGCCGGTGATCGGCATGGGGACTTCGCGGACCTTCGATGTAGCGCCGGATAGCGAACAGCTCGCGCAGCTGCTGCCCGTGCTGCAGGCGTTCTTCGAGCACGGTGGCGGCGTGATCGACACCTCGCCCATGTACGGTCATGCCGAGGCGGCGCTGGGGAAACTGCTGCGGGCGGCGCCCTATGACAGAAAACGCCTGTTCGCCGCTACCAAGGTGTGGACC
>JBAVKA010000481.1:0-7317 GCA_049688075.1 Gammaproteobacteria bacterium | reverse complement strand
AAGCTGGGCGCCCTCGGCGACACGGTGCTGGCCACCCCTCATCTGCGGGCCGTCGTCGAGGCGTATCCGGATGCTGAGGTGACGCTGCTGACGTCACCGGCGTGCGCCGGACTGGTCAAGGGGTTGCACGGCCTCGAGGTGGTGGCTTTCAAGCGGCGCGGTTTTGCCGAGATGTGTCGCGTGCTCGCCTGGCTGCGCCGGCGCCGGTTCGCCGTGGTTTTCGACCTGCAGGGTTCGCTCCGCAGCCGCCTCATGACCCGGTGCTCGGGCGCCCGCCAGCGCATCGGCGACCGGCCGGGGTTTGCCTATACGCACGCTCCCATGGCCGGTGACGAGACCGTACATGCCTTCGACACGTTGAACCGCCTGCTTGCGGTCGCCGGCATCGATCCCGCCCCGCCCCGAGCGTGGTTGCCGGCCCCGGACGCGGCAGAGACAACGGTCACTGACTGGCTGGAGCGCAAGGAACTGGCCCGGCGCCGGCGGGTATTGCTGCATGCCGGCTCCAGCGAACGCTGGCCTTCCAAGCGCTGGGAGGAGGCGCATTTCGCGACACTGGCGATGGCGCTCGCGGAGCGGGGATACGCCGTGATCTGGATCGGTGCGCATGAGGATCGTGACGTGAACCGGCGACTCGCCCGGCAGATCGGGGTGGACGCCACCGGCGCCTTCAGTCTCCTGGAGCTGGCGGCGCTGGGACGCCGGGCCGAGTTCGCCGTCGTCAACGATTCCGCCCCCATGCATATCCTGTCGGCCTCCCCGCTGCCGATGTACGCCCTGTTCGGGCCAACCGACTGGCGGCGCAGTCACGGCCTGGGTCAGGCGGATCGGGTGCTGGTCAACCCGGTAGCCTGCAGTCCCTGCCACCGGCCGGTTTGTCCCCCCGGGTTTGATCACCGTTGCCTGCGTGAACTGACACCCGGGCAGGTGCTTTCGCGTCTTGCAGCGGACGGATGGCTGGACCCGGCATGAAACGGACCGCCATGACGCAAACCCGTATCACCGCAGAGATGCAGAGAACGCGAGGAATTCCTTCAATAAAATTTAAAACTCTGCGTTTTTTGCGTCTCTGTGGTGAGAAATGCGGGCTGGAGTTCCTGCCGGTCTGTCTCCCGCAACAGTTCCGTGAGCGCATCGGCCACACGGTTGACCGGCAGGGCACGGATGTCCCGGTTCGGGCTCTGCAGCCAGCATCCTCGGGGATTCCACGGGCGATAGCGCTGTGGTTCGCCGGGACCGAACAACGTCAGGGTGGGGATGCCGACCGCGGCGGCGAGATGTCCGAGTCCGGAGTCGTTGCCGATGAACAGCCGCAGGTGCGAGAGCACCGCTGCCGCTTCGAGCAGGCCGGTCCTGCCGGCGAGATTGAGGCAGGGCAGGGAGAGGCCGTCGGCGAGGGTCCGGCAACGGTCCGCATCAGCCTGGCTGCCGAGCAGCACGACGGCATCGAAGTCCTCCCGGCGACTTTGCACCAGCTCACGGAATTGCGCGGGCGGCCAGCGTTTGGGTTCCCAGCGTGCTCCCGGGCCCAACGCCAGCCAGCGTCGACCGGGCAACCCGGCAAGCGCCCGGCCCGCGAAGTCCTGTTCGCACCCGGCAAGCCAGAGACGGGTCGGCGGAATGCCGGCCGTTCCGATATAGTGCCGGATGACTTCCATATGGCGTTCCACTGCATGCCCCTGCGGGCAGCGGGCGCCATGACGGGTCAGGCGTCGGCGGCCGTGCAACAGCCAGGCCAGCCCGTCGGTGCGCAGGTCGACGATCAGGTCATAACGGCGACGCCGAAGTTCACGCACCAGGGCGAGATTGCCCCGCCAGCCCTGCGACTTGTCGCGATGGATCACATGCTCCCGATAGGGACAGTGCGCGAACAGTTCACTGGAGCGGGGATCGGCGACGATGTCCATGACGGCCTGCGGGTGTTTGCCATGCAGCGTTTCCATGACCGGCGTGGTCATCACGGCATCGCCGACGTTGCTGAGCGTCACCAGCAGGATATGACGCACCGGGTCGGGGTCCACGGACAGGGGGCTGCTTGTTTGACTAAGAAAATGATTCACCGCAGAGACACAGAGAACGCAAGGAAATGATTAATATGTAAGAGTGTCATGGTTGCTGGTCTGAAACACAGGCGAGGAATCGCCAGGTGCTGTAGTCATTTTAAGGTGTTGTCCACTCTGCGTCTCTGCGGTGAATAATAGCTAGCAACCATACACCGGCGGTTCACCCGGCGGGCGGGTTTTGAAACGCCGGTGTACCCACAGGTACTGTTCCGGCTGTTGCCGGATGCGCGTCTCGATGAGCTGCATGATGCGTTGCGTGTCCTGTTCGACATCCTCGCCGGGAAAATCCTCGAGCGCCGGGAACAGCGTGAGTTCATAGCCGCGAGCGCCGGGCAGGCGCCGCTGGAAGAAGGGCACCACCGGCGCGCCGCTCACGCGTGCGAGGCGAGACGTCGCCGTCAGGGTGGCGGCTGGTAGACCGAAGAAGGGTACGAACAGGCTGTTATCGATGCCGTGATCCTGGTCGGGGGCGTACCACACCGGCCGGTTCTGTTTCAGGCTGGCCAGCATGGCGCGCGGATCATCGCGCGGGATGGCTTTCTCGAAGCGCCGGTGGCGTGAGCGGCGCTGCAGGGTTTCGATGACGGGGTTCTTGTGGGAGCGGTAGAGCACATGAAAGGGGGTATGCAGCGACAGCAGACGTCCGCCGATTTCAAGCGTGGTGAAATGGGCGCTGAGGAGGATAGCGCCCCGGCCCTGTTGCAGTACGCCCTGAAGATGTTCCAGCCCGGTGAGCGTCGCAAGTTTCCCGAGTCGTCGGTCGGATCCCCACCAGCCCAGTGCGGTTTCGACCAGCCCGATACCGAGCGAAGCGAAGTGGGCGTCCAGCAGTCGATGGCGCTCACGCCCGGAGAGTTCCGGGAAGCACAGGCGGATATTGGTCAGGGCGATGTTTCGGCGATCCCTCGCCAGCCTCTGGATGAGACCTCCAAGACCTTTCCCGATGGCCAGCTGCCAGGTATAGGGCAAGCGGGTTATGCACCACAGCAGGCCAGCCGAGAGCCAGGTGATTGCGTGCCGAATCCGGTGCCGGATGGGATGTTCAAACCGGCAGGTTTCGAGCGGTTGTGGCATGGAGATTCCGGGATGGCATGAAGTCAGCGACGTGATTATTGCATGAAATGCCTGTGCTATTATCGCCGCAATCACCCGTCTGCTTTGCGTTCCGGGACAGGCAGTTGCCGGATCCGTGTGGTCTTTTTACAAATAGACAAGCGATTGATAAATAAAAACATACTATGTTGTCCCGCCGCTGTCCGGTGAGTGTGCCGCGGGCTGTGGATAATGGAATGATGCCGCCATGAAGATGCCTATTCCTTGCTTCGACCGGGGACGGGTTCTGATCGTCGGCGATGTCATGCTGGACCGTTACTGGCATGGCGTCACCTCGCGGATTTCACCGGAGGCACCTGTGCCGGTGGTGCATGTCGGAAAGTCCGAGGAACGACCGGGGGGCGCCGCCAACGTCGCGCTCAACACCGCGGTACTCGGCAGCCGCACCCGGTTGCTCGGTGTGACCGGCGATGATGAAGCCGCCGGCTCGCTCGAGGCGCAACTCGCCGCGGCCGGCATCGACTGTCGTTTCCAGAAGCTCTCGCATACCCCGACGGTGACCAAGCTGCGGGTGATCAGTCGCCATCAGCAGCTGATCCGCCTCGATTTCGAGGACCGTTTCCAGGATATCGATGCCGGCCGACTGCTGGCGGAGTTCCGCCGCGGGCTGGCCGATTGTGATGTCGTGGTGTTCTCGGATTATGGCAAGGGAACCCTGGCCGATGTCACCGCGATGATTGCCGCCGCCCGCCATGCAGGCAAGCCAGTGCTGGTCGATCCCAAAGCGCCCGATTTCTCCCGCTACCGGGGAGCGAGCATCATTACCCCCAATCTCGCTGAATTCGAACTCGCGGCAGGCCCGTGCGCCGATGAGCAGTCCCTGCGGGAAGGCGGCCGGGAACTGCTGGCCCGCTGCGGTATCGAAGCCCTGCTGCTAACGCGCGGCGAGCAGGGCATGACCCTGTTGCGCAGTAATGAAACACCTCTGCACCTGCCGGCCGAGACGCGCGAGGTCTTCGATGTCACGGGCGCGGGCGATACGGTGATTGCGGTACTGGCCGCGGTGCTGGCCGCCGGCACGAACCTGCCGGAGGCGACCGCACTGGCCAATCTCGCCGCCGGCATCGTTGTGGGGAAACTCGGTACGGCCAGCGTCACACTGCCCGAGCTGCAGCGCGCCGTGCAGCGGGGGCCGGGCGCCGGTTGCGGGGAACTCACCCGGGAGCAGTTGCTGGTTGCGGTCGCGGAGGCGCGTGCGCGTGGCGAGCGCATCGTCATGACCAATGGCTGCTTCGATCTCCTGCATGCGGGTCACGTTGCCTGTCTGCACCAGGCCCGGCGTCTGGGGGACCGGTTGATCGTCGCCGTGAATGACGATGCCTCCGTTTCGCGACTCAAGGGAAACGGCCGGCCCCTGAATCCGCTGGAGCGGCGCATGGCGGTGCTGGCGGGCCTGGAAAGCGTTGACTGGGTCGTTCCGTTTTCGGAGGATACGCCGGAGTGCCTGATCGGCGAGGTCCGTCCCGACCTGCTGGTCAAGGGCGGTGATTACCGCCCGGAACAGATCGCCGGCTTCGACTGCGTAACCCGCCATGGCGGCGAGGTCGTGGTGCTGGGCTACGATGACGGTTGCTCGACCAGCGCGATGATCGAGACCATCCGGCGGCGGGAGCGGTAAGGCTGGTAAGCAAACACCCATTCACCGCAGAGACGCCAAGGACGCAGAGAACCGCATAACCGTAAAGACTCACCGCAAAGATGTTAAGAACGCAAAGTCGTTTATTTGCTTTTATTATTATGTTACTTGGTGAACTTTACGTTTTCTGGTGTTAATTTACTTTGCGTCCTCTGCGTCTCTGCGGTGAATTTATGTTTCTGATAAATTAATCAAATAAACAAATGATCATCGTTACGGGCGGGGCCGGGTTCATCGGAAGCAATATCGTCAAGGGGCTCAATGAACGGGGCCGCGAGGATGTTCTGGTGGTGGACGATCTGACGGACGGTGCTAAATTCCGTAATCTCGTCGACTGCGAGATTCTCGATTTCATCGACAAGGATGACTTCATCAGCACCCTGCATGGGGGGGCGGAGCTTGCGGAACCGGTGGAGGCGGTTTTCCACGAGGGCGCCTGTTCCAGCACCACGGAGCAGGATGGCCGCTTTCTGATGCAAAACAACTACACGTATTCACGACGTCTGCTCCGGTTCTGCCTCGAGAACGGGGCGGCGTTTCTTTACGCCTCGTCGGCATCCGTGTATGGCGCAGGCGATGTCTTTCTCGAAACCTGCGATCACGAAGAACCGCTTAACATCTACGGGTATTCCAAGTTCCTGTTCGACCAGCAGGTACGGCGGTTCCTGCACGGGGCCGGGAGCCAGGTTGTCGGATTCCGCTATTTCAACGTATACGGTCCGCGTGAACAGCACAAGGGAGATATGGCCAGTGTGGCCTGGCACCTCAGCCGACAGCTCGACAAGGGTGGAAACCCGCGTCTCTTCGACGGCTGGGACGGTTATGCCGCTGGTGAGCAGCAACGCGATTTTGTCTACGTGGACGACGTCGTGGATGTCAACCTATGGTTTCTGGACCATGCCGACCGATCCGGAATTTACAATATCGGCACCGGGTGCTCCCGCAGCTTCAATGCGCTTGCCGGCGCACTGATCGAGTGGTACGGTCGGGGCGAGATCGAGTACATCCCCTTTCCGGACCAGCTGCGCGGCCGCTACCAGTCCAATACCCGGGCCGACCTGACGGCCCTGCGCGCCGCCGGCTACGAAAAACCGTTCCGTTCTCTCGAGGAAGGCGTGTCACTGTACATGGACTGGCTGAAAAACCATGGCTACTGAGAGGGGAAAATGGGGACAGACCCCGTTATCTCTGAGAAAACGGGGTCTGTCCCCATTTTCCGCGTGAGAGTGCTCTACACAACCCTGATGTACCTGCTGGCACCCCTGGTGCTGATTCGCCTGGCATGGCGCGGACTGCGCTCTCCGGAGTACCGGCAATGCTGGATGGAGCGCTTCGGCTCCATTCATCCTGCCGTGGGGGAGCGTGTCATCTGGGTGCATGCCGTGTCCGTGGGCGAGGTCCAGGCGGCCGAATCCATGATCAGGGCTCTGCTTGAGCTGTACCCGGAATATTCGATCCTGGTGACGACGGTCACAGCCACCGGTGCGGCGCATGTCACGGAATTGTTCGATGGTGAGGTGGCGCATGTCTATGCCCCTTATGACCTGCCCGATGTGGTTTCGCGGTTTATCGATCGTGTTCGTCCTCGGCTGGCCATTGTCATGGAAACCGAATTGTGGCCGAACCTCTTCCGGGCCTGTCAACGGAAGAATATTCCGCTGTTGCTGGTTAATGCCCGCCTCTCGGAAAAATCGCTGGCGGGGTATCAGCGTTTCCGCCGGCTGATCGGCAAGGCGCTCGCGGCCGTCACGCAGATTGCCGCGCGCACGCCGCTCGATGCGGAGCGCTTCAGAACGCTGGGCGCCGATCCGGACAGGATCAGGGTGTCTGGAAATCTGAAATTCGAACAGCACCTGCCCGCGGACCTGTATGAAAGAGCGGCCCTGTTGCGCCAGGAGTGGGGCGTGAATCGTCATGTTTGGATCGCCGGCAGCACCCACGAGGGTGAAGACGAACTGATCCTCGATGTGTTTGGGGAAATTCGCAAGACGATCAGCGACTGTTTGCTGGTGCTGGTTCCCCGCCATCCGAAGCGTTTTGATGCTGTAGCCTCGCTGTGCCGCCAGCGCGGCTACAGCAGCGTACTGCGCAGCGAGCGACTGGTCTGTGAGCCCGATACCGCGGTCTTCATCGGCGATTCGATGGGAGAACTGCTGATGTTCTATGCCGCCGCGGACGTGGCCTTCGTGGGCGGAAGCCTGGTTGATGCCGGCGGGCATAACATGCTGGAGCCGGCCGCCCTGGGGTTGCCGGTGGTGACCGGTCCGCATGTCGCCAATTTCTCCGCTGTCTGCGAGCTGCTGCTAACGGCCGGCGCCTGCCGCCAGGTAATGAATACGGCGGAACTGAAGGACGCGGTACAGTCCTGGCTGCTGGATGGCAATGAACGTCACCGCATCGGTGAAAAGGGGCGTGAAACGCTCGAGCAGAATCGCGGCGCGCTGACGACGGTGCTGGGGATGATCGACAGCCTGCTGGTGGCAGGAGAGGAATAATGGTGAAAGG
>JBAVKA010000480.1:0-3849 GCA_049688075.1 Gammaproteobacteria bacterium | reverse complement strand
CGGTGAACATGTGAACCAGATAAACCGCTGAACCGCTTATTGCTCCGTTTCGAACAGCGCCTCGACGAATTCCCCGGCGTGGAACTCGCGCAGATTTTCGATGCCTTCCCCGACGCCGATGAAGCGGATGGGAAGACCGAGTTGCTTCGCGATGGCGAAGATAATACCGCCCTTGGCGGTGCCGTCGAGCTTGGTCAGCGCGATGCCGGTGAGCCCGATCACCTCGTGAAATTGCCGGGCCTGGTTGAGTGCATTCTGCCCGGTGCCGGCGTCTACCACCAGCATCACCTCATGCGGTGCGTTCGGGTCCAGCTTGCCCAGCACACGGCGGATTTTTTTCAGCTCCTCCATCAGGTTCGACTGGGTGTGCAGGCGCCCGGCAGTATCGGCGATCAGCACATCGATGCCGCGCGCCCGGGCCGCTTCCAGGGCGTCGAAGATGACGGAGGCCGCATCGGCGCCCTGCTGCTGGGCGATGACCGGCACGCCGTTGCGTTCACCCCAGGTCTGCAGCTGCTCCACGGCGGCGGCGCGGAAGGTATCCCCGGCAGCGAGCATGACGGAACGGCCGTCCTGGCGCAGGCGATGCGCCAGTTTGCCGATGGTGGTGGTCTTGCCGGCGCCGTTGATGCCGACCATGAGGATGACATAGGGGCGCGTTTCCCGTGGTATCGAGAGCGGTACGCTGACAGGTGCGAGGATTGCCTGCATGTCCTCGTGCAGGGCGCTCATCAGCGCCTCGGCATTGCCCAGTTCCTTGCGCGAAACGCGCACCGTGAGGTCGTCGATGATCTCGCGGGTGGCCTCGACGCCGACATCGGCGAGAAGCAGGGTGGTCTCGATGTCCTCCAGCAACTGGGCGTCGATGGCCTTGCTGCCGAGCACCAGCGAGGCCACGCCCTCGGTCAGGTTGTGGCGGGTGCGCGCCAGACCGGACTTCAGACGGGCAAACAGACCGGCCTTCGCGGGCGCGTGCTCGCCCTCAGTGGATTTGTTTTTTCGGAACCCAAGCATGGAATGCGTTGTCAGTAATTGCGATGCGGGGACAGGAACCCCGTGTGGCGTGTATCCTACCATCCCCTGCCCGTCAGGGTTAACAGTCGAAAAAACGGAGATTGTGAATGCGACTTGCCTTGTCGGCCATGCTGCTGGCCTGTTCTCATACCCTGCTGGCAGCGGGGGCGGTACATGAATACCAGCTTGACAATGGCCTGAAGCTGGTCGTAAAGGAGGACCATCGTGCCCCGGTCGTGGTTTCCCAGGTGTGGTACAAGGTCGGCGCCAGCTACGAGCATGACGGCATCACCGGCCTGTCGCATATGCTGGAACACATGATGTTCCAGGGCACGAAAAACCATGCCCCCGGCGAATTCTCCCGCATCGTTGCCGAAAACGGCGGTGAGGAGAACGCCTTTACCAGTCAGGATTACACCGCCTATTACCAGCGCCTGGAGAAAGACCGGCTTCCGGTGAGTTTCGAACTGGAGGCCGATCGCATGCGCAACCTGTTGTTGCAACAGCAGGAATATGACAAGGAGCTCAAGGTGGTGATGGAGGAACGGCGCCTGCGCACCGAGGACCAGCCCACCTCGCTCACCTATGAGCAGTTCAGCGCCGCTGCCTACACCACCGGTTCCTACCGCAATCCGACCATCGGCTGGATGAATGACCTCGAGAACATGCGGCTCGAGGATCTGCAGGGCTGGTATGAACGCTGGTACGCGCCGAACAACGCGGTGGTCGTGGTCGTCGGCGACGTCGTGTCCGAAGAGGTGCTGAAGCTGGCGAGGAAATATTTCGAACCACTCAAACCCGAGAAAATCGTGCCGCCCAAACCCCGTATCGAACCCGAACAGCAGGGATCGCGCCGCATCACGGTCGAGGTGCCCGCCGAGGTGCCTTACCTGCTGACAGGCTACAAGGTGCCGGTGCTGAAAACAGCGGCCGAAGACTGGGAACCCTATGCCCTCGCGGTGCTGGCCGGAATACTGGACGGCGGGGACAGTGCGCGGTTGACCCGCAACCTGGTGCGTGGCAAGCAGGTGGCTTCCAGCGCCGGCGCCAGCTACGACCTCTACGATCGCCAGGCCGGCCTGTTTCTGCTGGACGGCACGCCGGAGAACTCGACCAGCATGGAGACACTGGAGGCGGCGCTGCAGGCGCAGGTGAAGCAGCTGCAGTCGACTCCCGTCACTGATGAGGAACTGGCGCGGGTCAAGGCGCAGGTGGTGGCGGGGGATGTTTACCAGGAGGATTCGATTTTCTACCAGGCCATGAAGATTGGTCGGCTGGAATCGGTGGGGCTGGACTGGTCGGTGATGGACGAGTACGTCGAGCGAATCAACGCCGTCACCGCTGCCCAGATCCAGGCGGTGGCGAAGAAGTATCTGGTGGAGGAACGACAGACCGTCGCCGTGCTGAAGCCGTTGCCCATGGATACCGGCCGCAAGCCGCATCCCTCACTGCCGGGAGATGCAACCCATGTCCGTTGATCAGCGTGTGCGAAGTGTATGCAGGGCTGCCGGCGTGCTATTCGCCTGGCTGCTGGCGGCCGGTGCCGCCCAGGCCATGCCGGTGATTCAGCACTGGACGACGGAAAACGGCGCGGGCGTGTATTTCGTGCCGGCGCCGGAACTGCCGATGGTGGATGTGCGCGTGGTGTTCGCGGCCGGCAGTGCCCGCGATGCGGACTTGCCGGGTCTGGCGGGACTGACCAACGGTCTGCTCGACAAGGGCGCCGCCGGGCTCTCGGCCGACGCCATCGCCGAGCGGCTGGAGGGGCTGGGGGCGCAGCTTGGCAGCGGTTCATTGCGGGACATGGCCTGGGTGTCACTGCGCAGCCTGAACGATGCGGCGCATTTCGAACCCGCCGTCGAGTTGATGATGGACGTGCTGGCCAGGCCGGATTTCAACCAGAATGACATCGACCGGGAACGCGAGCGCACGCTGGTGGCCTTACGCCAGAGTGAACAGCAGCCGGACGACATCGCGGAGTATCACTTCTATGCGGACATCTACGGCCGGCATCCCTATGCCAGCCGCCCGATCGGTACCGAGGCCAGCCTGAAGCGCATTGCGCGCGCGGAAATCAGGGATTTTCACGCCAGGTATTACGTGGCGGCCAATGCCACGATCGCCATTGTGGGTGATATCGACCGCCAGGGCGCCGAAGCTCTTGCCCGGCGTCTGTCCGCCGGACTGCCGGCCGGACAGCCCGCCGAACCGTTGCCGGCGGTGACGCCCCTGGCAAAGGCGAGCGAGGAACGCGTCTTCCATCCTTCCACGCAGACCCACGTGCTGATGGGGGCACCCGGCATCGATCGCAACGATCCGGATTTCTTCCCGCTCTATGTGGGCAATCACATCCTGGGCGGGAGCGGCCTGGTGTCGCAGCTCTATGAAGAGGTTCGGGAAAAGCGCGGCCTTTCCTACAGTGTCTCGAGCGCGTTCATACCCATGCAGAAAAAGGGTCCCTTCATGCTGGGGCTGCAGACGCGCAACGACCAGCTGGAGGAAGCGCTGGGGGTTCTGCGCGAGACATTGCAGCGGTTTCATGACCAGGGCCCCACGAAAGCGGAACTGGTCGCGGCCACTAAGAACATTACCGGCGGCTTCGCTCTGCGCATCGACAGCAACAGCAAGATCATCCAGTATCTCGCCGTGATCGGGTTCTACGGGCTGCCGCTCGACTACCTGGAAACCTTCAATGATAAGGTCATGGCCGTGACGCCCGAGCAGATCCGCGATGCGTTCCAGCGCCGTGTCCATCCCGACATGATGGCGACCGTCATCGTGGGCGGGAACAGTGACGCCAGGGTTGACAAGGACTAACCCACTTACAAGATCCGC
>JBAVKA010000479.1:0-3638 GCA_049688075.1 Gammaproteobacteria bacterium | reverse complement strand
GATCAGATCAGGCTCGGCTGAGCAAACCCGTGGTTTGTTTGGCGCTTACATTAGATGACATAAAGAGATGGGGCCTTTTGCAGATCTACTTTCCGCTCTGTACAAAACGGCGTGCCGTCATGATGTGGCTACCATCGATGACCTATACAGTTACGCCGCCAGATCCTGACGTATTCAGGAGACTCTAATTATCCCAACCATCGGGCCGCCACCCCTGGAATTACGGTGTCAAGTCGTAGAATTTCCGACTTGTAAATATCCATCAGCATGGCTTTTATAACATCTGGCATTTTCTTAGCAGCAAGGTCAACATTAACTCGCTGGACTACGGTATCTTTATCTACATGTGGTTTAACATCGATGAAACGCTGAATGTCAGACAGGAATCCTTCTGAATTTTCCAGTAAGTCATCGTATAAAAATACGCCGAAGTTGTCGCCAAACGCTTGACGCCATAAAGATATTGTTCGGAAGTAGTCAGATCTTAGGCGACTACTGGGAGACTTCAAATCACGCCGAATCGAATCAATATCGATCTCTTGAATATTGATACCCTGCCAACGATATCGCCACTTTACCCCAGACCACGCTCTCAGAATTGGATTGCGCAAAATGAATAATATACGACACTCTGGTTTTAGAACCCTCCTAGCAAAAGCTACTCCTCTCTCGTCTAGGGTCGAATAGGATGGGGTGATATCCCCACTTTTTTGCTCATCGGTCGCATAACTAAATAACCAGTAATACCACTCAATCGACCTGGGAAGATTGTAAAAGCGGAACCGCCATCTAAGATCAGAAATTGATGGCCGAAACCAGCAGTCACTATATCGTCTAAGACCAAATGGGTAACTTGGGATTTCAATACCTAAAAGTTGTTCGTTGGGGCACAATATATCAAAAAATCGAATTTCCTTAACAGGCGGCATCCATATCTCCGGATGTAAAGATAAATTATGATGTAACCATGTAGTTCCTGCCTTCTGAGCTCCTATGCAAACAAAATCCGGTCCTAGCTCACGCTTCACTTTAATACCTCATGACTATATGCGCTTTTCGCACAACTCAACCACCGCCTGGAGAAGTTGACCCCGTATTTTAGGCAGGCAGATAAGTGTTGTTCCCGTTCTGCTCCCCTCCGCTGGTCGACTAGTCCGAAATATACCGCGTCCGGTGCTTTCTGTTCCAGCGACTGGTGCCGCCGGGCGGGTTGAAGAACACCATATACCGTGCGATAGAAGCAATTGAATGGGTAATGCTGTCGACTTGTTGACAGTTGCAGAGAAAGTTCTGAGAGCATCAGCTGAATCGCTAGAAATCCAATTCTCAAGTGTTTGTTGATCGGCTGTGATATCAACGTGTAGTTCTAATTCCCTACTAACTGGTAGAACATATTTGTCATAAAATTCCTTTAAAATACGGTTGTATTGGTCAATGGATAATCGCCCAACTTCTCGTGGCACTATATTAACGACAGATAACGTTAGCTCATCGCGCGGTACAAGAGCCAAGAGTGCTGCCTGTCTGTCACCGGATTTTTCACAAGCAAAATAGTAGTCCTTATCAATACCCACCATCTGGGCTGCTTGTTCTTCTGCACTTAGATCACGCCGCCATCCATCTTCTAATAATGCCTCAACTCGCCTTACGAAGAATTCACGTTCAGATTCATTAATACTTATATCGAGATTTCTAAAGACCTTCATTAATTCATTCCTCCACCCACCTGTGTGAACTCATACCCAGCCGGTCTAACTGGGCAAATAACTGGTCGCAGCGGAGTTTTCCCAGGGTGAGCCTTTCTAGTACCAGGATGATTGTTTCCAGCTCTGAGAAACGAGGGGAGTCTGTGCCATATCTGCGCTTGATGAGTTCCAGCTCATTCATCAGTTCACTAAGATCCATAGCGGCTTGTTCCACTGAGTAACCTTTGTCGAGGGCATTATGGATGATGTCTGCGATAGTCAGCTGCCTGGGCATGGGTGAACTTTACCTTGAATACTTGGTGAACTCAGAGGATTACCCCCGCCTATCGTGCGAATGGTAGATTCTAGGAGCCTGTCGGATTTAGCCAGCTTAGCCGGTAGAATACCGATGCGTTAACCATAATGGAACGGAGCGGCCATGTCAGGCAAATTCCAGACAATTGATCGGGACACCGCGTATTTGTTGCCGCCCTCGATGCAGGATTGGCTGCCGGAGAAGCACCTGGCGCGTTTTGTTGTGGATACCATATATCAATTACTTAGTTGCGGCCCCATGCGCTGATGTGCACCCTACTACTCTCCACTCTGGTGACTTAATGGTGACTCAGCATGAAACTATCGAAGCGCAACATAGGCAGTTTGATCTACACGGACAATGGGGGCAACAGGTCGATTATCCGGGACGAGATATTGCCCGGATTTGGTTGCCGGGTCTAATCCTGCCAGGCGAATTGACAAATTTCCTGAGGAGAAGCGAGACCGCTGGGTCACGCACCAAGAGGCAACCCGATGCTGGTATTCAACGCATGTGTTGCCTTTGCCGGTCCCGGGCTCCGATTCGCCGGGCTGGATTGCGGTGGATTCCACCTCTATGGTGCCAGCAGCAAGGGAAAGACCACCGCCCTCCAGGTGGGCGCCAGCGCGTGGGGGTGCGGCGCCGATCCAGCCATTTCGCAGGACTCCTATATCGGACGCTGGAATACGACAGGCAATGCCCTGGAAGCCACGGCGGCGGCCTACAATGACAGGTTGCTCGCCCTGGATGAAATCGGGACCTGCGATGCCCGGGATTTCGGCAAGGTGATCTACGATCTGTTCGGTGGGAAAGGTAAAAGCCGCCTGAACAAAAACAGCACGCTTCAGGCCCAGCGCACCTGGCGGATTCAGGGGTTGCAAGGGGTATGACGTTGAGAGTGTTCTCGCGGAATTGGACGCCCGCCGTTACCTGTTCAAGAACGAGGCGCCGAAATTGCGGAGCCGGCATACGATAGCGGGCGCAGGACGCCCGCGGCTCTATGCTATTAGGTCGGCCTTGTTGGAAGACGACGTGTAAATGCAGTGCGCCCCTGATTGGGGGTGGACAACGTGGACAGGTGGACACATCGTCTCAATTCAGCGGGTTATCACGATAATTCGGTCCATACCTTTGTCCTGTGCTGACACCCAGGTGGATAATTGTCCACCTTTGTCCGCGCGTTGTCCGTCAAATATCCAGGGTAAAGTTACAGTAATCGTCTGATATATAGTGGGCTGTCCACGTGTCCACGCTGTCCACCGGACAGAATGCAATATCATCTTAATGGCAGGACTTGGAGGGCTCGAGGAATGGAGGCATTCCAGAAAAATATCGGCGATTGCCGGCAGTTGCTGATCGGCGATGGCAGCATCCCCTGGGCCGAATTTCTCTCCTATCCCGCGGAGTACTGGCTGTGAACCACCCCGCCGATCCCAACCTGCTGGTGCCGCGCACCTGCACGATACGCGATGACCAAAGCGGAGAGCGCGAAAACCGCCCGCTGGCCGATTTCCGCAATACACCGGCCTATGTCCTGCTCGGCGATCCCGGCGCCGGCAAAACCAAGTCTTTCGAGCAGGAAGCGGCAGCCACCGGCGGTCATTATGTTCGGGCGAGAAGCTTCGCCGCCCTCGACC
>JBAVKA010000478.1:0-4191 GCA_049688075.1 Gammaproteobacteria bacterium | reverse complement strand
CCGAGGGGTTACCTCTACTTCGCGATGGCCTTCTCCTTCGCGGTGGAAATGCTCAACATCCGTCTGCGCCGCAAGACCGTGGCGGTGGTGGAACTGCATAAACCGATCAGCGAGGACGGGGAACGCTGAGGAAAGCCTGGTGTCGATAACGGGTGTTTGTCCGTGAACTTCATTTTCTCTGCAAAGTTGCGTGACGACAGCGAGCAGTCGAGACCGGGTAGCGGTCGGGCGTATGGCCAGGGCCATGCACTGTTTGCGAATGGACCAAAGGATGGAATCCGGTCTGTCCGGAATCAGCGAGTTACCGGATCCCCGCTTTCGCGGGGATGACAGCACCAACCAGGACGGCCCTGAGGTGAACGAAACATGAGCGGCACTACGCCCGATTCCACCAACGATCTGCACCGGACGCTCGGTCTGGAGAAGTCGGCGGCCGTCCGCCGGCGTGTACGCGTCTGGCTGATCGGGTCGGTTCTGCTCGCGCTTGCAGGCCTGGCCATCGCCTTTCTTGCCGGAGGAGAAGACGAGTCCGTCCGGTTCAGGACGAGCGATGCACAGACCGGCGATCTCACCGTCATCGTCACGGCCACCGGCCAGTTGAAACCGGTCAACCAGGTGGATGTCGGCACCGAGGTCTCCGGCACCATCGAGAACGTTGCCGTTGACTACAATGACCGTGTCAGCGCCGGCCAGGTGCTGGCGCAGCTCGACACAGCCAAGCTCGAGGCACAGGTTCTGCAGTCGAAGGCCGCACTGGCATCGGCACGCGCCAGGGTTAAGGAAATGGAGGCGACCGTGGTCGAAACGCGTTTGAAGTCCGAACGCTGCAAGCGCCTCGCCGAGAAAAGTCTGTGTTCGCGCGAGGATCTCGACACGGCACAGGCCGCCCATCTGCGGGCGCAGGCCCAGGAAACCGATGCCCGGGCCAAGGTAGCGGAGGCGACGGCCAAGCTCAGCCTGGACGAGACCGACCTGAACAAGGCGGTCATTCGCGCACCGATCGATGCGATCGTTCTGGAGCGCCAGGTCGAGCCGGGGCAGACCGTGGCCGCTTCCCTGCAGACGCCGGTGCTGTTTACCCTGGCCGAGGACCTGCGACAGATGGAACTGCACGTCGATGTGGACGAGGCTGATGTGGGTCAGGTGAGGGAAGGGCAGCCGGCGACCTTTACCGTCGATGCCTACCCGACGCGCAGTTTTCCGGCGCGCATCACCCAGGTGCGTTACGCGCCGCGCACCGTCGAGGGTGTCGTGACCTACGAGACGCTGCTGTCCGTCGACAACGCGGATCTTTCGCTGCGCCCCGGTATGACGGCGACGGCGGATATTACCGTGAAAACGGTCGAGGATGCCCTGCTGGTGCCCAACACCGCGCTGCGTTTTACCCCGCCGGCCACGGCGGCGCACGCCCCGCAAACCGGCGGCGGCCTGCTCAGCCGGCTGTTGATTCGCCGCTCCGCCAAAAAGACGGAACCCCCGGCAGGAAAGCCCGCCGCGGGCAGCCGCCAGCAGGTCTGGGTGCTGCGCGACGGCACGCCGGTCGCCGTTCCCGTCACGGTGGGTGTCAGCGACAGTCGCCAGACCGAGATTCTCGAAGGTGAACTTGACGCGGGCATGCCGGTGATCGTGGACATGACCGGTTCGGGGCAATGAGCGACGGGTCTTCCCGCCAGTCGAGCGCCGAGCCCCTGATTCGGCTCAGCGGCGTCACCAGGATCTATGGCGACGGGCAGGCAGCCATGCACGCTCTGCGCGGCATTGACCTCGCAATCGATGCCGGTGAATTCGTTGCGGTGATGGGGCCGAGCGGTTCGGGAAAGTCCACTGTTATGAATATCCTTGGCTGCCTGGACACGCCGAGCGGCGGTACCTATACGTTCCGTGGGATCGACGTCGGCGCCCTCGACCGCAACCAGCGGGCGCGCTTGCGCCGTCACTACCTCGGTTTCGTGTTCCAGGGATTCAACCTGCTCTCGCGCACCTCCGCGCTCGAGAACGTGGAACTGCCGCTGGTCTACCGCGGCGTTCCCTCCGCCGAGCGCCATGCCCGCGCCCGCGAGGCGTGCGCGGCGGTTGGCCTGAGCGGTTGGGAACATCACACCCCGGCCGAGCTCTCCGGCGGCCAGCAGCAGCGGGTGGCCATCGCCCGGGCGATCGTCACCCGCCCGGAGGTGCTGCTCGCCGATGAACCGACCGGCAACCTGGACACGGCCCGCAGCCGGGAGATCATGGAGCTGCTCGGTGGTTTCAATCGCGACGCCGGCATCACCATCGTCATGGTGACCCACGATACGACCATGGCATCCTGCGCCCGGCGCATCGTGCGCTGCATTGACGGCCTGATCGCCGACGATGCGCGCAACGGAGAGGCGGCATGATGGTGTGGAACGCCCTGCGGCTCGCGCTGCGGGAAATCCGCCGCAACGTACTGCGTTCCTCGCTGACCATTCTCGGCATCGTCATCGGGGTCGCGGCGGTCATCGTTATGGTGACCATCGGTGGCGGGGCCACGGTCCAGGTCACCCGGCAGATCGCGAGCCTCGGCAGCAACCTGCTGATGGTCCGCCCTGGCCAGTTGCGCCACGGTCCCGGTGCAACCACCAACGTGCGGCTGTTCGACCTTGCCGACGCAGAGGCACTGGCGCGGGATATCCCCCAGCTGGGTGCGGTCGCACCGTCCTCGTCGCAGCGCGTGACGGCAATCGTCGGCAATACTAACTGGGCCACCTCGGTTATCGGCACCACCAACGAGTTTTTCCGGGCGCGCGACTGGACGGTGCTGCGCGGGCGGGAATTCACCGAGGGCGAGCTGCACGCCGGCAAGGCGGTGTGCATCATCGGGGTCACCGTGCGCCTGGAACTCTTTGGCCGGCAGGACCCGCTGGGGAGCAAGATCCGGCTGCACACGCTCTCCTGCGAGGTCATTGGCCTGCTGCAGGCGAAGGGTCAGACCGCCATGGGTTCCGACCAGGACGATCTTGTCATCATTCCCCTGCGCGCCTTCCAGCGGCGCATCGCCGGCAATCAGGACATCGGCATGATTCAGGTTTCGGTGCGGGACGGGAGCGATACGGAGGAGGCGAAGCGCACCATAGAGGAACTGATGCGCGAACGGCGCCACATCTCGCGCGGCGAGGAGGATGATTTCTCTGTGATGGACATGAAGGAGATCACCCGCATGCTGACGGGCACCACGCAGGTGTTGACCACGCTGCTGGGGGCGGTCGCCGCCGTTAGCCTGCTGGTCGGCGGCGTCGGGATCATGAACATCATGCTGGTCTCGGTGACCGAGCGCACGCGTGAAATTGGTATTCGGCTGGCGATCGGCGCACTGGAACGCGAGGTTCTGATGCAATTCCTGGTGGAGGCGGTGGTGCTTTCCACCTTCGGCGGGGTGTTCGGCATCGTGCTGGCGCTCACGACCTCGGTTGCACTCGCCGGCCTGCTGCACGTGCCATTCGTGTTCAACCCCGGCATCGTCATTCTGTCCTTGCTGTTCTCCGCGGCGGTGGGCGTGATATTCGGCTCTTTCCCGGCGCGCACGGCCGCGCGCCTCGATCCGATCGACGCCCTGCGGCACGAGTAGCACGGCGTATAATCGTGTTCATTCAGAGATTCCCTTGAAATACGAGACAGCGTGAGGTCGCCATGACAAGCAAACCCGACAGGCAACAGACAAGCCGTGACTGGGCGGCGCGCGGTTTCAGCTGCGATATCTGGATCGATCCACCCGGTCAGATATGGGCGGATTTCGTGCATGCCACCGACGAACTCGTCATGCTGATAGACGGCGAAATCGAGCTGCGGTTTGCGGGCCGTGTGCTGCGGCCGCAGGCAGGTGAGGAGGTGCTGATTCCCGCCGGTGTGTCTCACACCGTGATAAATACCGGGCTGGGGACGAACCATTGGTTCTACGGCTACAAGCGCTCTTGAGTACGCTCTGTTGAGGGCACTGTCCTTGCCGCGACCATGGTATATCCCTGTATATTACGGGTGTTCTTTCGCCTCCCGGTTGTTATGCTAACCGCGCCGGGCCCTGCCCGGGCACATTCCCCGTCAATCCATCAACCGTAAACAGGAAGGAATCTCCATGTCGCAACAGGACAATCAGAAGCTGGCCGAGGATCTGGTCAAATCCCTGGGTTTGCAGCACGCGCCACTCGGCATCAGTTTCACTCAGGAAGCCATCCC
>JBAVKA010000477.1:0-9758 GCA_049688075.1 Gammaproteobacteria bacterium | reverse complement strand
AAACTGGCGGAGCAGGACAAGCGGCTGCGACTGATTATGTTTCGCCGTAACTATGGCCAGACACCCGCTATGGCAGCGGGGATTGACCACGCGCGCGGCAAGGTACTGGTAACCATGGATGGTGACCTGCAAAATGATCCCGATGATATAGCCTTGCTACTGGAAAAAATCGAGGAAGGCTACGACATTGTCGTTGGATGGCGACACAAGAGACAGGATAAGCTGATCACCAGAAAACTTCCTTCCTATATTGCTAACTGGATGATAGGGAAAATAACCGGTGTCCCGATCATGGACAACGGATGTTCACTGAAAGCCTATAAGGCTGGTGTCATAAAAAAAATACCACTGTACTCGGAAATGCATCGCTTCATTCCTGCCATGACATCTCTGGCAGGGACCAGAATTGCTGAAGTCAAGGTTAAGCATCATGCCAGGCAATTCGGCGTATCCAAATATGGCCTGTCGCGCATTTACAGGGTTCTCATTGATCTGATAACAATCAAGACCATCCTGTCTTTCTTTTCACGACCATTGATGGCATTTGGATTGTTTGCTGTCATCGCCTCGATTATTGGCCTGTCAGCATCTATGGCTGGATTGCTGCTGATTTCTAGTAAAAGCGGTGTAGTATTTCTGAGCGTTGGCTTACTCTATTTTGCGCTTGCTATGATTCTTTTGCTATGGGGTTTGCTTGGTGAACTGATATACCGCACTGGTGATTTGAAGCTTGAGCATTTTGCACAGATTAAGAGCTGCAGGCAGTAAATGACATAAGGTGGCCCATGTGAACCATATAGACAAGAAAAAGGCAAAACTCTCGGTAATCATACCCATAACTGAACGATATGACCCCATTACCAAGCTTTTCCATGAATATAAACGCGGAGTCGAAGCTGCCGGACTGGAATACGAGATCATCTATGTAATTGATAGTGGGAATCCAGATGCATTGGGTGAACTTGCGCAAATACAGAAGACCGATGAACTTACAATAATTACGCTCGCCAAGTGGTTTGGCGAATCTACCTCACTGAATGCCGCCTTTGGTGAAGCTACTGGCGATATTTTGCTTACCCTGCCTGCCTATAAACAGGTAGAGGCAAGCGAAATTCCCGGGCTCATCAAGGCCATTGATGACTGTGATATGGTAATAGCACGAAGGTCGCCGCGAAGGGATTCTATTCTCAACAAGCTGCAGTCCGGTATTTTCAATTTCATGCTACGGTCCTTCTCGGACTTGAGGATTCACGATGCGGGTTGTAGCATTCGAGTCTTTAGAAGACAGGTCATGGAGGATGTGCCGCTTTACGGAGACTTGCACCGTTTCTTCCCTATCATGGCACATCGCCATGGTTTCAAGATAGTCGAAGTAGATGTTGAGCAGAGCAGAAGTGACGCCTTTCAGCGCATCTACGCTCCGGGTATATACTTAAGGAGACTTCTCGACCTCCTGACAGTCTTCTTCCTTATAAAATTCACAAAAAAACCACTGCGTTTTTTTGGCCTTGTCGGTTCATCAATATTTGGTCTTGGGTTGGTAGCAACCATGTGGCTTGTCACTGAGCGTTTGTTTTTTAATGTCGCCCTGGCTGACCGTCCCGCCCTAATTCTAAGCTCATTATTAATAGTCCTTGGCATACAAATCATTGCCATTGGGTTAATTGGAGAAATCATAATTTTTACACACGCAAAAGATCTTAAGGAATACAAGATTGATCAAATCATAAATTGATAGCCGGACTCGACAGCCTTTCAGTTCGCTATAGATCCAGTAATTATTGCCAACTTTTCTGATTGATCTTCATCGCTATTTGTTACAACGCCGCGACCTCAATGTCCTGTTGCGAGGTAATTCAAGAGTTTCACCTCTACAGGCCAATTTGCTACTCGCGCAAAGTTTATGGGATAGTCGTGATTATCTATAGAGACGATTGCTTGCTGCGTATTATTTATGTTAAATAATACTATAAATGATAAAATTTCATTTATGACACTTTTTGCAGCGTGCCTGCGCCGTTTTGGGGTTCTATGTCGGGTACAGTCGAGTTGTTAGCGGCGCAGTGACTGATTTAGTCTTCATGATTCCAGTTAATAATATTTTCGGCACCTCATTTCTGGCTGCGAACTTGAGAGTGCGCTTAGGAACTGACTGTCAGTTGGCGGTTTGTACGCTTGCTTCAGGGATAACAATCGATAAATGAAAGCATTGGTCATAGCCCCGCAACCGTTCTTTTCTCCACGTGGTACTCCATTCAGTGTTTATTACCGCACACTTGTCAGTTCAGAAATGGGGGTTGAGATTGATCTGCTGACTTATGGCGAAGGTGTGGATGTTGATATACCCAATGTGCGGATTATTCGCATCCCCCGCTTCAGGTTTCTCGGTGATGTGAAAGTCGGGCCATCCTACCAGAAGTTGTTCCTTGATTGCTTCATTATAATATGGACAATCTTTTTGCTGTTAAGAAATCGATACACATTTGTACATGCGCATGAAGAGGCTGTTTTCTTTTGTATTATTCTCAAGCCGATTTTTCGCTTCAAGCTGATTTATGACATGCATTCTTCGTTACCCCAGCAATTAACAAACTTCCGGTTTACAGAATCGAACCTGCTTATAAGGCTCTTCAAGAAACTGGAAGATAAAAGCATTCAAGCGGCAGAGGCAGTGATAACCATATGCCCGGATTTATCGGATTATGTAAATGGCGTGATCAGGAACAGGGAAAAGCACCTGTTGATAGAAAACTCGATCTTCGAGCCCGTAAAACTGAAGCATGATATTCAGGCAACGAATGATCAAAATCAGGATGACAGACGGGACACTCGGCCGATAGAAATACCGAAGGGGAGGCGGGCGATCGTATATGCGGGTACGCTTGAGCCGTACCAGGGCATCGATATACTCATAAGGTCCTTCAAATATGTAATTGATCATGTGCCTGATACATGTCTGTTGATTGTCGGTGGGAACAGTGCCCAGGTTGATCTCTACTCCAGGCTCGCAAAAGATGAGGGTGTGGAAGATTATGTGATCTTTACTGGCAGGGTAGACCAGTCACTGGCGAAGCATTATTGCCAGCTGGCCTTGGTACAGATGTCTCCACGATCCAGTGGAACCAATACGCCACTGAAGGTCTATGAACAGCTGGCTAGCGGAGTACCATTGGTGGCGACAGACATTTACTCCCATACCCAGGTATTGAATAGCGATGTTGCTTTCCTGGTGCGGCCTGAACCCGAAGACATGTCTCGGGGTATTATTGAAGCCATGCAGAACAAGGAGCAGGCAAAGCAGATTGTAGCCAATGCCAGAAGGTTATATGAGGAAAAATATTCTCGCCCTGTATATGAGCGCAAGATGCGGCAGGTACTGAAACTGGTTGAATAAACGTTAATCGGTGGTCTGCCGTAATCCACTGTTTGCAATAGGGAGCTCAGTACGTTGATATTAATTGACACCCATGTTCATATCTACAGCTGCTTCGATTTGAGGGTTTTTTTTAATGCAGCCGCAAGTAATTTCAAAAAAGCCGCATTGGCAATCGGCAATGGTCAGGAATTTTCATCTGTTCTGGTTCTCACCGACTGGGCGGGGAAAAGCTGGTTCAGGAAACTCGCAGCTAGTATGGATAGTGACAGGAGTGAGGGCGTAACAATAGAAAACTGGGAATGCAGTCCTACCCGCGATAGTAGCGCGTTGTATTTTTCCAATAAAAATGGCGACGGGTTCTACATTATTGCGGGCAGGAAAATCATTACAGCCGAGAACCTTGAGGTGCTTGCGCTGGCAACTGATAGTCCTGATTTTCCGGACGGGCTGGGCCTGATTGAGACAGTTAAATACATTCAATCGCATGATTCTATCGCTTGTGTACCATGGGCAGTTGGCAAGTGGCTGGGTGAAAGAGGTCAAGTTCTCGATGAGTTGATCTCAACCCTCGACCCGCAGAGTTACTTCCTTTGTGATAACAGTAACAGACCTTTTTTCTGGCCCAGACCGGGCGAGTTCAGCGCGGTGGAGGCGAAGGGTGGCCGGATTCTCTCCGGCAGTGATCCCCTGCATTTTCCATCCGAGTCAAACAGGGCGGGCAGTTTTGGGTGCTGGATAGAGGCTAATATTGATAGTGATCAGCCAGCGAAGCAGTTGAAAACGATACTTGGCGATCCTTCGCTGGCTATGCACTTATACGGACGACTTGAGACCCCTTTCCGGTTCTTTAAAAACCAGATATCCATGCAACTCCTGAAAAGGAAATGGCAGCGGGAATTCTACAGTTCCTGAGTTGACACTGATCAGACCGTTGCCGGTTGGCCAATACCTCTAATTCTCAAGGAGAACCTAGTTGTTAACAGTACCGGTTTCTAAACAACCCATTTTGTCACAACTGATTCGAAACCCGGAACTGGCGAGCAAGCGCGATTTTGACCTGATTGTGGTCGGTGGTGGAGTTCATGGCGCCATGCTTGCGCTGGAAGCTACGCGCATTGGATTGTCGCCACTACTGCTTGAAAAAGGGGATTTTGGCGGGGCCACGAGTTTTAACAGTCTCCGGCTGATTCACGGGGGATTCCGTTATCTCCAGAGTCTGGATTACTCTCGATTGAGGCGTTCCGCAGCTGAGCGACGCTGGTTTCTGAAGAGCTTCCCGCATCTGGTAAAGCCTTTGCCCTGTATGGTTCCAATCTACGGTAAAGGCCTGCGTCGTAGTTCAACCCTGAGCATTGCCCTGCGAATATATGACTACCTGACCGGGGATCGAAACCTTGGCTTGCAACCAGGCAATACAATTCCTTCAGGACGGATGGTGTCCGCCGATGAAGCAGTACGAATATTCCCGATGGTCGATCGACGCGGGCTGCAAGGCGGTGCAATCTGGTACGACGGTTACGTTGAGGATACACAGCGCCTGATTATAGAGGTGCTGCGAATGGCCTGTAGTAATGGCGCAACGGCTCTGAATTATACCGAGGTAAAACAGTTGGTTAGTGATGCTGGTAAGGTTGAGGGCGTGAGCGCGTATGATCAGTTGGCTGATACTACATACACATTCAGGTCGGATGTCGTAATTAATGCAGCCGGGCCCTGGTCACGGGAACTGGCAAGACGCATGGATCGGGATGAAACATCCCTGTTTCGCAGTATGCTTGCATGGAATATTCTGTTTGACCGTGAACCGGTTTCAGACCACGGGGTGGCAGTTATGTCCAGGCGGAGTGGCTCGCATACATTTTTTCTTGTTTCGTGGAAAAACAGGCTACTCGCAGGTACCGGCCAGGTACCTTGGTCCGTAGAGTCCAGAAGAGCGGCCCCGACACAGGAACAAATCGTGGATTTTATTGAGGACGTGAATCAGGCAATTCCGGGATTGAATTTGAAATCATCTGATATCCTTTATATTTTATCTGGTCTGCAATCAGCAACAAAAGAAGGCGGAAAAGACTTCGCGACAAAAGACATTATTTTTAACCATTCCTCAAAAGGTGGCGTAAAAGGTTTATTCAGTGTGTCCGGGGTAAAACTGACGACTTCAAGATATACAGCTGAAAAAACATTGAGAGAGATTTTTCCGCATAACATGCCAACAAATCATAGTCAGGACGGGTTTTACACTGCGACCAGCAGCATGCCGCCTGAAACCTGGAATTACCGTTGTACATGGAAGTCTGGTGATGACACATGGTTAGACGGGTTGCGGGCATTAATCAAAGATGAGTCTGTTATACACCTGGACGATTTGGTTTTTCGCCGAACCACGCTTTGGGAGAATCCCTTGCGAACGATTGAACTAACGCCACAATTATGCAGACTTTTTGACTGGGATAAAGACACAGCAAGGCAAGAAGTGGAAAGAATCACGAGATTGATGGATGAGAAACGTACGAATTGAAATTTCAATTAGGATGAACCAATGAAAATACTAGTTACTGGTGGGACCGGATTTACGGGCGCGATGCTTGTATTCCGGCTGCTTGAAATGGGACATACGGTAAGGTCACTTGACAATCAGCCCGGAATCTTCTCCGACAAGTTGAAAAATCAAGGAGCTGAACTTGTAACAGGAAGCATAACTGACAAAAAAACGGTTATGGATGCAATGACTGGAATGGAATTCGTTTTTCATCTTGCGGCGGCTTTTCGCAAATTAAATGTACCTGATAGTTATTATTATGATGTCAATGTCAACGGTACCCGCAATGTATTGGAAGCGGCAGAAGCATGTAATGTGAAAAGAGTGGTTTATTGCAGCACTCAGGGTGTGCATGGTCATGTCATTCAACCTCCGGGAAACGAAAATTCACCGATTGCCCCAGCCGATTACTATCAGCAAACTAAATATGAAGGCGAAGAGGTCACTCAGGAATTCATCAAGAAAGGACTGAATTGCATAATACTCAGGCCGACAGCCATATATGGTCCAGGTGATCCGGAACGGTTTTTTATGATCTTTAAACGAGTCAAGAAAGGCATGTTTCCGATGTTTGGTTCGGGAAAAACATTTTATCACCCTCTTTATATAGACAATCTGGTAGATGCATTTGTCTTGACGCTGGACCTGGATAAGGGAAAGGGCGGGGTTTATCTGATCGCGGACGAAGAATATGTGCCGATCAAAACGCTGGTTGAAAAGGTTGCAACGGCAATGCAAGCTAAAGTCAAGATTCCCCACTTACCCTTTACACCTATGCTCATTATTGGCCATATAGTGGAAAAGCTCTGCAAGCCGTTCGGTATCACACCGCCAATTTTCCCCAGGCGTGTCGACTGGTTTCGACAGGTACGTGCATTTGATATCACCAGGGCACGGACAGATCTTGGCTATGTACCAAGGGTCGGGCTCGATGAAGGGTTGAGAAAAACCGCAGAGTGGTATAAGAGCGAAGGATACCTGTAAGGTGTTACTGATTTATATCGGGATCCAAGGACGCTGGCCTGTTTCGTAAGAACAGCTTGGATTTTTTAACTAGGCAGTTCACTAAAGGACCCCAGAATGTGCGGTATTGCGGGAATCATTGCAGCTAATCACCGGGATGTGATTCGTCCAATGACCCGGGCAATGGAGCACCGTGGTCCGGATGGTGAGGGCTATTACGAAGATGATGCTATAGCCCTGGGCCATCGCCGGCTGAGTATTATCGACCTGGAGGGTGGTAAACAGCCTATTCCCAATGAGGAAGGCAACCTGCAGCTCGTCTGCAATGGTGAGATCTACAATAGTCCGGAGTTGCGCGAGTCACTAACGACCAAGGGTCACAGGTTCAGGACTCATTCCGACGTCGAAGTCATACTTCATTTATACGAGGAACATGGCATCGACTGTGTACGTTATCTCCGTGGTATGTTTGCATTTGCCATCTGGGATTCCGGCAAAAAGGAACTGTTTCTCGCCCGCGATCACATGGGACAAAAACCCCTGTTTTACTACCAGGACAGGGGCGTGTTCTTGTTTGCTTCAGAGGTCAAGGCAATACTTAAAACCGGGCGGGTGAGGCCAGAGGTGGAGCTGAATGCACTCTGGCACTATGTCTCGTTACGCTTTATCCCTGATCAGTATTCACTCTTTAAAGGTATCAGGAAATTGCCTGCGGCGACTTCACTTGTCTATAAAGCCGGGGATGTTCGCATATCTCAGTACTGGAGTCCCGATTTCTGTGAAAAGTTGAGTTGCAGCGAGAGTGAAATAGAAGACAGTCTTGATGCCCTGATCAGCGATACCGTAAAGATGCATACACTCAGTGACGTTCGTGTTGGCGCATTTCTGAGTGGCGGGATCGATTCAAGTACTGTGGCAGCGATAATGGCAGGGCAGTCGGACGGACCGATACCCAGTTTTTCAATTGGCGTCAAGGAGCAAGGATTCAACGAACTGCCCTATGCAAAGATGGTTGTGGAAAAATATGCAATGGAATGGCATGAGCGGGTCGTTCAGGCAGATCTAATTCATCTGATACCGTCGATGATCTACCATATGGATGAGCCATCAGACCCATTTGGAGTTGGTGTATATCTGGTTTCCCAATTGGCCAGTGAGTACGTCAAGGTCGCATTGGGTGGTGATGGTGGTGATGAAAACTTTGCTGGTTATGACCGCTACGCAGGGCAACGCCTGGTAGACTACTATTGTCTGCTTCCCCAATGGTTCAGAAAATCGGTTATGACAAGGGTAATCAACAGGATGCCCGAATCATTCGGATATAAAAGTATCACCCAGAAGGCATCTTGGGTCAATCATATGTCATTCTTCACCAGCGGTGAACGGTATGCGCAAAGCATGAGCTTTCTGCGATTTACACAGGAAGCCAAGCGACAGTTATTTACCGATGACGCCAGAGCACAGGTTGACGATTACGACTCTTCTGACAAGATCCTCAAATATTTTAACGCAGAAAATGTTGACGACGTGGTCGACAGGATGCTTTATACGGACCTGATGACGCGTATGCCTGATCACCTGCTTGCCATAGTAGATCGCATGTCAATGGCGCATTCGATAGAAAGTAGGCCGCCTTTGATGGATTACAAGCTGGTTGAGTACGCTGCATCAATTCCAGCGCACCTTAAACTAAAAGGCCACACACTGAAATATATACTCAAAAAGGTCGCTGGCAGGTATATTCCGGAAGAATTGATTACCAGGGAGAAACAGGGATTCTCATTTCCGATTGCAATCTGGATGAGAACAGACCTGAAGAAGTTCCTTAAGTGTCTGTTTTCACAGTCCCGGTTTGTACAGGCGGGTATTTTTAACGAAGACTACATATTCCGTATTCTGGATGAGCACATATCAGGCAAGTACGATCATAACTACAGGCTCTGGATTCTGTTAAATCTTGAATTCTGGTACAGGTTGTATTTTGATCAGGAATCACTTGAATCGCTGGCGGAGTTTACTGACAGGCTCTTAGCCTGACCTTACTGGAAGCGGTATTGCAGGGATCAGAATCGTGGCAGGGTACAAAAAAAGCCATGCTGCAGTCACAGGAGGCGGATCCCCGCTTCAAAAATATCAGGACGTGATTGTTGGGCGCCGGTCTATCCCCGGCATGCTCTATTTTGAGTGGTGCATGTTTCTGGGTGCCCTTCCCGGCGCCCTCGGGCTCATTCTGAGGAAATTGTTCTGGCCGCGCATGTTCGGATCATGTGGCAAAGGTGTTCAGTTTGGACAGAATATTGTTGTTCGGCATCCGAAGCGCATCCATCTTGGTAACAATGTCGTTATCAGCGAGACCTGTATACTGGATGCAAGAACGGAATACTGTGATCATGCCCTGACCCTGGGAGATGATGTGATTATGTCGAACAATGTCATGATTTCCTGCAAGGATGGTATCGTGACAATTGGCGCGAGGACGGGTATCGGGGCCCAGACAATTATTCAGTCAACCAACCAGTGCCCTGTTACGATAGGTGATGACGTCATGATCGGACCTCGATGTTATCTCGTGGGCGGTGGCAACTACAATACAGACCGGCTGGACATACCGATGCGTGAGCAGGGCATTAAGCCTGATACCGGTGTTCGCATAGCATCCGATGTCTGGCTGGGCGCTAATGTATCCGTGATTGGCGGTGTTGAGATGGGCGCAGGAAGCATCTCGGGTACCGGCGCGGTGGTAAACAGGACGGTACCCGAAAGAGCAATATGTGTGGGTGTGCCTGCCAGGGTCGTCAGCACACGAGGGGATTAGAAAAAACAGTCAAAATCCGTACTTTCCAGGAATTATGCCTGCTGCAGCCCTGGCATTAAAAGTCT
>JBAVKA010000476.1:0-2161 GCA_049688075.1 Gammaproteobacteria bacterium | reverse complement strand
AGGACATCCTGATCCCGCCGATGCGCTCGCGCCGCCTGTACCAGCGCATGTCAGGCGCGGAGTGGCTGACCCTGCCCGGTGGCCACGCCGCGTGCTGGGAATTTCCCGAGCGCTTCAACGCCGCGGTGCTCGACTTCCTCGGCCGCCACCGGACATTGTGAAGGGGCCGCCCATCGTCACCAGGCCGGGATCGTGGGAGTGGTCCGTCAACGGGATCGCCCTTGAACGTCAGTCGACTTGGACCGCGCCCCTCCAGAATGCAAGGTCCGCTTCTGAGCCGCAATTCGGACATTCCCACACGTCGCCGGTTAGGACCGCTTCTGATCCGTAGCAGTCATTAGTGCGCACACATAAACCGCTCGCCCAGTATTCGCCTAGTCCAACCATTGCAAAACTTGATCCACAGCGGCTGCCAAATCGGTGATGATCTGACGCCCAGAAAAGCGCAATGGCCGTACACCGACCGATAAAAGCCGTGCATTGATGGCTTCGTCTCTCTCACGTTGTTTTCGTCGGAAATGATGCCGACCATCACAGAACACTGCCATCCGCTGTTCCGGAAAGAATAGGTCGGCTTCGGTGATAAGCCCGGCTGTATGACGGAACTCAATGTCCTGCCAGAGATGATACCAGGATGGAAAGACTGAACCATCCTCCATGATCAGCATCTGGAGCTGTGGAAAAAGGCCGAGCTGAGCGAGTCCTTGAATCATGAACAGCTCGATCGGCGACTCCGCACCCCAGACGCGCCGAGCCTCTACCTGCCTAAACGGAGAATAAAGTAATCGGCTGCGATGGGTCTTAATACTTCTGTGCCAGTTTGTCCGTTGGCATGCCAACGTCGAGCACCAGAACGTCATCTGGGTCGAAGTCTGTCGCGAGAAAGAATTGGTCAACTACCAAACCTATTTCGTCTATAAATCCCTTTGTTGGGCGGGCATTCATCAGCACGCCGAGCCCACCATACATTAACCATTCCCCAGAAAAAGGATCATAGCCGACATAGGCGGGATCTGTTTTGAGCCACTGGCCTACATCCAGCTTTTCGATCAGATCGATCGTGCAATAACTGACCTCACCGCGCTTCGAAGCTGGAATCAAGGTGACGGCGAAGGGTTTGCCCTGGAAATGTCCGTCATCTGAACCGGAGGCAATCAGGTTCACAACGACTGAGACCAGCTGGAAACGCGTCTCGCTCTGTTGAAAAAGCTCGATCTCGCCCGCACTGGGCGTGTCACTAAGCATGCCTCCAGCGGTTTCGGCCATCGTGCTGGTAACAGGCTGAATGCCGCCGAGATCAAGCATCGAGACGCGGACAAGCTCGGGCATCGAGCTCCAGTCCACAGCATATGGTGGCGTTGGCAGAGTTCGGTAGGCAGGATCGGCCAGTAAATGTTTAGGCCGGTCTCTTATCATGGCGCTTTAAAACGGTCTCTCTTTACTGATTTTGGCCATATTGAATCACACTGCTCTGCAATCCAATGCCACCAATGGCTGATAGCGGCTGTTGAAGCCAGCTATCGACATCGTCTGCTTTAAGATCCAAGACCGGACCTAAAAATTCAATCCGGCAAACGCCCTGCCGGAGCCACAACACAGGCCGCTGGCAAGTATCCGACCATTATCAGGGCCAAGGAGCTGGTGGATTATGCCCTGCCATCGCGGCCCCTCCCTTCTCTGCAGAAATCGGTTATTTGGCCCGGGGTTATTTGACGGAGACTTCGGCTAAACCTTTGAAATATATGGTGGGCGCACAAGGACTCGAACCTTGAACCCGCTGATTAAGAGTCTGCATCCCCAACTTCTCTACACCCTCGCTGCTTTACTTAATTCCCTACAATTCCTACATTAATCGCCACACCGTTTACGCTGGTGTCTTGGTGACATTCGCTGCAGCGTGGTGACATCGGGTTCGCGATACCCGGTGCCCTGCGGCAGCCAGTAGGGGGCTGATATGAACCTCACAAAATCCAAGATCGACGGCTTTCGATATGCAGGCCGGAAGGTCGAGAACCAGAGAGGCGAGACCCGGTGGACCCGCGACGTGCGCTGGGACACGAAGGTGCCCGGCCTCGGCGTCCGAATTACGCCCAACAACCGCAAGACTTTCGTGCTCAGCTACCGGGCAGGTGGTGGCAAACGGCTGATGACGCTGGGCGGT
>JBAVKA010000475.1:0-1780 GCA_049688075.1 Gammaproteobacteria bacterium | reverse complement strand
AAACAGGGACACACCCTGGTCTCGACGTGCGAAACGTGCGCATGCAGCTGAACAGGGACATGACGACGATGCCTGGAAAAATTTTCATCCGGATACAGCACCAGTGCGGCTTCACACTGCTCGAGGTACTGATCGCCCTGCTGATCCTGTCCATCGGCCTGCTGGGACTGGCAGCGTTACAGACCACGGGCCTGCGCTCCAACCAGATGGCCTCCATGCGGACGCAGGCCACCCAGACGGTCTATGACATCACCGACCGCATGCGCGCCAATCCCGCGGGAGTCGCGGCAGGTGAGTATGTCATTGCCCTGGCCGAGGCTCCTGCAGATACCAGCGCCGCCGATACGGCGCTGACCGATCTCACCGAGTGGCGTGACAGCGTAGAGAAGCTGCCCGGCGGTAAAAGCGAGATCACGCAATGCGATTCACCGGACTGCGATGGCCCGACCCATATCATCACGATCTACTGGGATGAAGCGCGCACGGGAGCTACCGACACCCATTGCCCGCCACTCAGTAAGGACGATCTTCGCTGTTTTCGCCTGGTCTACTCGGAATGAACATGCACAACGGAAACAACAACTCCAGCCTGCCCAACCTCAGCCGCGGTTTCAGCCTGGTTGAACTGATGGTGGCACTGGTCATCACCCTCATCCTGCTGGCAGGCATCGGGCAAATCTTCCTTAGTTCCAAGAAAAGCTTCGTGATACAGGACTCGCTGGGGCGCCTGCAGGAAAACGGCCGTTATGCCATGGAAACCCTCGCGCAGGACGTGCGCCGCGCCGGCTTCTGGGGTGGCAATGCCGATATCACCGCCATCGATGATCACGTGGGCGGGACCGGCAAGGTGGCCACCGATGACGGCACCTGTACGGATGTCAACTGGGCGCGCATGCTGACCCACCGGATCTTCGGCAAGAATGACACCCGCGCGGGCTATACCTGCCTGCCCCCCGATACGTCGCATAAGGGGGATATCCTGGTGGTGCGCTACGCCGCGCCGTGGGAAGTCGGTGACGTGACCACGCCAAGCTTCCAAGATGACCAGTTTTACCTGCGCTCCTCCCTGTTCGAAGGCCGGCTGTTCAAGGGCAGCGACCATGACCAGTCCGTCAACACCATCGATGCCCCGGCAGTCAGAACCGCCGAACTCGTGTCCCATGGCTATTTCATTCATACCTCTGAAAGCAGCGATCCAAACAAATGTACCGGCAGCGACGCGGTACCTTCACTCTACCGCATGACGCCCGTCATCAGAGCCGGGGAGCTAAAGCTCGAAGCCGAGGAAATCGCCTACGGCGTGGATGACTTCCAGGTCCAGTATCTCGTGGACACCGACAAAGACAATTCCGTCGACGATTACTTTGAAGAAAAGGACGCCAGCGATCCCATGTGGGACCAGGTCATCGCCGCGCGCATCTGGCTGCTGGTGCGCGCCGAGTGCCCGGAAACCGGCTATACCAACGACACCATTTACAGGATGGCCGGTACCAACTACACCTACAACGACGGTTACCGCCGCCAGCTCTATACCTCGACCATCAGGCTGCGCAACCGCTAAGCGGAGATCCGATCATGCCACACACCCTACACCTGCAACCCATAGCACACCGCCAGGACGGCGCCGCGTTGTTCATGGCGCTCATCTTTCTTCTGATACTGACCATCCTCGGGGTCTTCGGCATGAACGTCTCCCGGCTCGAGAACCTGATGGCGGGTAATGCCCAGTTCCAGACGACCGCCCTCAACAATACCGAGTACGTGCTCGCCAGAGGCGAAA
>JBAVKA010000474.1:0-3012 GCA_049688075.1 Gammaproteobacteria bacterium | reverse complement strand
ACCGGCTGGCGGCCCTACGACGCCGACAAGATCCAGCCCTACGGCCATGACCGCATCGACAACGTGGTGAGCAGCGTGGAATTCGAGCGCATGCTGGACCCCTTCGGCCCGACCGGCGGCAAGATCGTGCGCCCCTCCGACGGCAAGGAGGCGAAGAACGTCGCCTTCATCCAGTGCGCCGGCTCGCGCGACCGCAACCACCTCAAGCACTGCTCGCGCATCTGCTGCATGGCGACGCTGAAGCAGACCACCTACCTGCGCGAGAAGTTCGCGGACGACTTCAAGGCGAGCGTCTATTACATCGACATCCGCGCCATCGACCGCATCGACGACTTCTACCGCCGGGTACAGGAAGACCCCAACGTGACCTTTGTGAAATCCAAGGTCGCCAGCATCACCCTGGACAAGGCCAGCGGCGACCCGATCCTGCACGGCGTGGACACCGAGGGCTATCACCGCTACAGCAACCCGCACGACCTCGTCGTGCTCGCCGTCGGCATGGAGCCGAGCGTGCCGAAGAACGCCTTCCCGATGGATATCGTTCTCAACGACGAGGGCTTCATCGAGGCGGACAAGGCCAATGGCGGCATATTCGCGGCCGGCTGCTCGTCCGACGCGCTCGACGTCAACCGGGCGGTGCAAAGCGCCACGGCCAGTGCATTGCGTGCGATCCAGGTCGTGAACCGGGTCGCGGGAATGGAGGGTTAAACAGTGTCTGCTGAGAAAAAGATCGGAGCTTACATCTGCAAGGGCTGCGGCCTGGGCGAACGCCTGGACTGCACTGCGCTGGCCACCATCGCCAAGCGCGACGGCAAGGCCGGCGTCGTGCGCGAGCACGACTTCCTGTGCAACGCCGAAGGCGTCGCCATGATACAGAACGACATCACCGCCGAAGGCGTCAACCGGGTGGTGATCGCGGCCTGCTCGCGCCGCGCCAAGACCGAGGCGTTCAATTTCGAAGGTGTCGCCATCGGGCGGGTCAACCTGCGCGAGGGCGTGATCTGGGTACGCCCGGACAGCGACGAGGCCCGCGAGACCACCCAGGAAATGGCGGATGACTACGTGCGCATGGGCTGCGCCGAAGCCAAGTACATGAACATCGCGGACACCAACCCCGCGGCCGCCAGCAATGACGGCATTCTGGTCGTCGGTGGCGGCGTCACCGGCATGACGGCCGCGCTGGAAACGGCGGCAGCCGGTTACCCGGTCACCCTGGTCGAGAAAAGCGGTTCGCTCGGCGGCGCGGAAGCCAAAAGCTACAAGCGCATCCCCGAACATTCCCCCTATGCCGATCCCGAGGACACCGGCGTGGCGGAGATGATCGCGGCGATCGAGGCCTCGAACAGGATCACGGTGCACCTCAACTCGAGAATTACCAAGACCAGCGGCGCGCCGGGGCGGTTCTCCGCCGATATCTCCACCGAGTCCGGCTCGACCACCACCGCGAATTTCGGCGCCATCATCATGGCCTCGGGCTCCAAAGGCTATGACGCGAACCAGCTGCCGGAACTCGGCTTCGGCAAGAGCCCGGACGTGATCGACCAGATGGCCCTGGAAAAACTGGCCGTCGCGGCTAACGGCGGCCCGATCAAGCGCCCCTCCGACGGCAAGGAAGTGCAGAATGTGGTATTCGTGCAGTGCGCCGGCCAACGCAGCGACAAGGAGGGCCACCTGCCCTACTGCTCCGGCCACTGCTGCCTGACGTCCATCAAGCAGGCCATGTACTTCAAGGACCAGAATCCGCAAATCGACACCAACATCATCTACTCCGACCTGCGCACCCCGGGCGCCGGCGGCGAGGACTTCTACCGAAGCGGGCAGCAGAAGGGCATCACCTTCACCAAGGGCGCCGTCAGTGAAGTGTCCGCCAATGGCAATGGACTGCAGGTGAGATTCAAGGACCTGATTCTGGACCAGGAAATCAACGAGAACGCCGATCTCGTGGTACTGGCGACCGGTCTGGTGCCCAACTCCGGCGTCGATATCGACCTGCCGATCACGGTAGATGCCGATGTAGAGCTTGAGGAAGGCGCACCGCCCGAGGTCAAGGTCGAGTCCATTCTCAACCTGAACTACCGCCAGGGGCCGGACCTGCCGCACCTCAAGTACGGCTTCAACGATTCACACTTCATCTGCTTCCCCTACGAGACTCGACGCACCGGCATCTACAGCGCCGGCCCCGTGCGCCGCCCGATGGACGGCCAGCAGGCCAAGGAAGACGCCACCGGTGCCGCACTGAAGGCCATCCAGGCGCTGGAGAACGCCAAGCTCGGCCGCGCCGCGCACCCGCGCGCCGGGGACCTGTCGTTCCCGAGTTTCCGCCGGGAGGGCTGCACGCAGTGCAAGCGCTGCACGGTGGAGTGCCCGTTCGGCGCCATCGACGAGGACGAGCAGCGCTACCCGGTGTTCAACGAGTCGCGCTGCCGCCGCTGCGGCACCTGCATGGGCGCCTGCCCGGTGCGCGTGATTTCCTTCGAGAACTACTCCGTGGAAACCGTCGGCCAGCAGCTGAAGATCGTCGACATACCTGACGAGTTTGACGAGAAGCCGCGCATCCTGGTGCTCGCCTGCGAGAACGATGCCTACCCGGCGCTCGACATGGGCGCCAAGAACGGCAACCACTACAGCGAGTTCGCCCGCGTCATCCCGGTGCGCTGCTTAGGGAGCGTCAACACCATCTGGATAACCGATGCGCTCAACAGCGGCTACGACGGCATCATCCTGATGGGCTGCCAGAAGGGCGAGAACTACCAGTGCCACTTCGTGAAGGGCTCCGAGCTCGCGCACATGCGCATGAGCAAGATCGACGACACGCTGACGCAGCTCAACCTCGAGAAGGAACGCGTCGCCACCTACGAGGTCGCCATCACCGACATCGAACGCGCGCCGCAGCTCATCAACGACATGGCGGAGACCGTCGCGAAAGTCGGCATGAGCCCGTTCAAGTTCTAGGAGACAATCATGAGTGACGTGAACACGCAAATGGTCGAGCAGTACCGCAACAATTTTCTC
>JBAVKA010000473.1:0-2777 GCA_049688075.1 Gammaproteobacteria bacterium | reverse complement strand
TGGCGCCATTAAGGCGATCCCGGAATGGCTCCATAGTGGTGATCATTCACACTGCTGCTTAGCATTCACAGCTTCACGCCGGTCCTGAACGGTCGGCCGCGACCCTGGCACATCGGTGTTTCCCATTGGGGCGGCCGGCGACTTGCCGCGCTGATGCTCGGGGCGGTCGCCCATAGTGGGGAATTCACCGTCGGTGACAACGCGCCTTACCCCATCGACGATGATGTCGACTACACGATCCCGGTGCACGGCGAGGGTCGCGGATTGCCCAGTGTCATGATCGAGATCCGCCAGGACGGGATTCAAACAGCAGCGGGCGCCGCCGCCTGGGCGGCACGACTGGCGGCGTCCTTCCGGTTGATCGAAGCCGGGGCGCTGCGCATCCTCAGGTCTTCGTTTAGTGTCCATTCCGCATCGGACCCGTTATAAGTCAAGTTTCGTACGCACAGCCTGCTCTTCGGTCCTCTGCCGGGGAAATCGACGGGCTGTTCCCGTCTGTCGCATTTCGCAGTGAACGATCGGTCGAGGCAACCCTCGTGAATGGTGGCTACGAACTGTTTATGCGGCCATGGATGCGGCGGCTTCGAACAACGGCCCCTGGGGCGGTTGGGACAGGCAGCCGTTTAGTCATCCGATACCTGAATTTCCACCGTGTAATCGAGCGTGCTGCTCGCCCCCGCTCCGCGAAAATTCCCGCTTACCGGCAGGGTGTCGCGCGAGTGCGCCGCCGCCGCGATGGTGACATGCGTGTCGGCCACTGCCTCCCCATGGGTGGGATCGAATCCGCGCCAGCCGGCGCCGGGCAGATACACTTCCGGCCAGGCATGCAGATGACGTCGCTCGCTCCGCTGGTGGCCCTTCTGGTAACCGCTGGCGAAGCGTGCGGCAATCCCCTCAGCCCGGCAGCAGTCGACGAACAACACGGCCAGATCTCGACATGCCCCGCGTCGGCTCTGCAGGGTAAAAGACGGGCTCTGTGGTGCGCCTGCATCACGATGCGTCTGGGTAACCTCGGCGAACAGCTGGCGGTTCAGTCGGTCGAGATAACTCAGGGTATCGCGGCTGACTGACAGGCTGAGTTCGGCAGCGAAGGCGGTGACTGCATCGTCGCATTCGATGCGCTCCAGATAGGCCCGTGCACAGAGAGCGTCATGCTCATGGGCGATGGGCAAAACCGCCGCCTCCGGTGTCAGGATGAAATCGAAGGCATTGCGTCGCAAGGTTTCGACCTGCATGGTCACCTCGATATCGAAGTAGTCCGTTTCCTCCTCGAACCAGACCTGGGTCACCCGGTTTCCCTCGAGATCGAGATATTCATTGCGTCCCAGCGGCGTCGGAGTGATGTTGAGTTGATGGTCGATGACTCGCTGCGCCCCATCGTCGCGAGGATTGAAACGCAGCCGCTGCGGGCTTAGCCGCACGGGATGCGAATAGCGGTAGTGGGTGTGATGGCGGATTGTGAAGTGCATATTAAAGACTTAACAGTAATTTGTTCCCGACTTTATGTTCAGGCAACCTGGCGGACGATGCCTTTGTTGACGCTGGTCGCACTGTGGCATTGGCTAGCCCCGGATGCGTTCCACATGCACGGTCTGTGCTGTCGGATAGACCGCGGGTCCGAACTGATTGTAGACGGCGACATCCGCAGCATCGCGCCCATAACCGACTGCCACATATCCGCCCTTTAGCTCGGCCTGCGTCGCGTCGAAGGTATACCAACGACCACCCACGTAGGTCTCGAACCAGGCGTGCAGGTCCATTGGCTCCAATCGGTAGCGGTAGCCCACCACCATCCGCGCGGGAATGCTGAGGCTACGACACAGCGCGATCCCGAGGTGCGCCAGGTCCCGGCAGACACCGACTTGTCTGGAATTGACTTCCGCCGCTGAAACGGGAATATCACTGCTGCCAGGGAGAAAACTGATGGTATTGCGCAGCCAGCTGACGATTGCCGAGACCTGGTCGTAACCTGACTGCTGACCCGCCGTGATTTCGGTCGCCATTTGATGAAAGCGGTCCGACTCACAGTAACGACTGGGCAACAGGTAACTGAGCACGTCGTCGGGCACATTCTGGACTTCTACAAACGGCGCTCCGAACGCCTGGTCAACATAATCCGCAGTCATTACTTCAGCACTGGTGTACACCCCGAAGGCGCCTGTGGGGGCGATGAGGCGCTGACAGAGGTTGCCGTAATGATCCGTGAATTCGAACACGGGCACGCTTGGCTCCAGCCTGTATTCCTCGCGTGCGACCCATTGCTGGGCACCACTGCGGGGCCGTAACATGAGTACAAAAGGAATGGGTACTGTGATATCGAATGAAAAATCGCAGCTTGTGCGTAGCCACATGAGCCGAATAATCCGTTAGGCTGAAAGAAGCATAACTCAATCATTTAACGAGAATCCACCTGGCAATTGACCATCGCGGTCATGCATCCAGGGGGTGAACGCTGAATGTCGCTGCGCTTTGCTCCGCACCTGATATTACTTTCCCTCAAAATACGCCCGTAGCGGTCATCGCAACACCAGTTGGGTGCTCCCGGTAGCGGTTCCATCCAGCCGGATTCCCTGTTGTTCGATTTGGATTTGCACGCTGCTTAGCTTCAAGGCGGACAGGTCAAGCACCAATCCCGCCGGCGTGATTTTCTTCAGTACCGCACCAAGGCGCCCGCCCAGCAGAGCGAGCTGCTGTGCCAGAGCCTGATTGGCCGCCTCTTCAAGCGCCTGACGGATGGGTTCATGGAACGCCTCCGCTAACATACCCAAGGTGGGATC